>NZ_JODF01000014.1:0-126410 GCF_000717945.1 Streptomyces sp. NRRL S-920 | reverse complement strand
CGGGTGATGGCATATCCGTAGGTTTCCTCGCGGTCGATGATTTCGAGCACGCATCCTTCGAGCGTGCCCTTCAACATCTCCGTCAGGTCATCCATCGCGAGCCCTCCTCAGCCCTAGCAGTACTCCGTAGTACCGAGTACCACTACACTGTATCACCGAGTAGCGTCAGGATGCGGATCGACCGATTGCATCGAGGAGTCGCAGTTCCTCCTCCGCGAGCCGGACTGATCCCGCCGCCACGTTGTCGACGAGGTGTTCCGGGTTGCCCGTCCCCGGGATGACCAGCACATGGGAACCTTGCTGCAATATCCATGCCAGGCGGACCTGCGCAGGTGAGACGCCATGCGCGCGGGCCACGGCTTGGACCTCGTCGTGCTCGGCCCGGACGGCTCCGGACTCGCGTCCCTGACCGGCGATGGAGAAGAAGGGCACGAAAGCGATACCGCGCTCCGCGCATGCCCGGAGCATGTCCTTTCCGCCGGATGCGTCGACGTCGACGCCGTAGCGGTTCTGGACGCAGACCACCGGTGCGATCTCCTGGGCCTGGGCCAAGTGCTCCGGACGGGCACCGGAGATGCCGAGGTTACGGACGAGTCCGGCGTCGCGCAGGTCGGCGAGAGCCCCGAAATGCTCGCTGATGGAGTCCTGGCCCATGAGACGCAGGTTGACCAGGTCGACGTGGTCGCGGCCGAGTTGGCGCAGATTCTCCTCGACCTGGCCGCGCAGTTGGTCGGGCCGCGCCGAGGTGGCCCACTCCCCGCCGGCGTCTCTGGCCGGGCCGACCTTGGTAGCGATGACGAGATCGTCCGGGTAGGGCTCCAGCGCCGAGTTGATCAGCTCATTGGCGGAGCGCAGCCGGGAGAAGTAGAACGCCGCGGTGTCGATGTGGTTGACGCCGAGTTCGACCGCGCGGCGGAGTGTGGCGATCGCCTGGCTGCGATCTCTTGGGGTGCCCTCGTGGAAAGCGGCACTTCCGGTCAAACGCATGGCGCCGAAACCGATCCGGTTGACCTTGCGGTCGCCGAGCATCCACGTGCCGGCGGCTGCGGCATCGACCCTTTGAGACGTCATCTTTTCCATCTTTTCCATCAGCTCCATCTGATCGGCCATCGCCGTTCGACGGTTCAAGGCGTGGCGGTCCTGGAGTATGTGCAGGTGACAGGTGCGGTGGGAAGGTGCGGAGTGGTGGGGAGTTCGGAAGGGCACCTCGGCACCGGGCCTCCTCCAGGCGTCGTCGCGCGGAACACGCGCAGCGCGTTCACCCCTGCGAGCTAATTGCACCGCTCTGACGAGGGACGGAAGAGCAAATGGGGGATCGCGCCCATGCCCGGCCGGTTGACTGACGCTCCTTGACGATCTGTCGGCAGAGCAGAGGGGCACCGGGCATGACCGGACAACCGCAGGACCAGACGCAACAGGCGCAGCAGGCTCAGCAGGGGCCTTGGAATCCGGTGGCCACCCTGGAACAGGTCGGCCTCCTCGCGCTGGGGGCCGTCGATCTCGTACTCGACCAGGTGCGGCAGGCGACAGACCGGGGCCAGAGCGCGGTGCGGCGTTCCGATGTGCGTGAGCTGGTCGCGGACGGGCTGAAGGACCTGAAGGCGCGCGGGGAACTCGCCTCGCGGCGGGCGGCCGCCGCGGACAGCGACAACTATTTGGAACTGATGGCCTGTCGGTCCGTCGAGCGGAGCGCGCGTACCGCGGCCGCCGCACAGCCCGAGAACACGGTGCCGCGCCATGCGTGACGATCTGGCGTTCCGGCGGCGCATCGACGCGTATCTGTGTCGACTTGTCGATGAAGAGGAGACCGAGCTGCTGCGGCTGTCCGGTGAACTCGCCCCCTTATGCGCCCAGTTGCGCGCCTCGCTGACCCGGGGCAAGCGTCTGCGCGCCGCCTTCCTGTATTGGGGCTGGCGCGCCTCGGGCCAGCCGGACTGCGACGGGGTGATCCGTGCCGCGGCCGCCATGGAGCTGGTGCACGCGGCCGCCTGCACGCACGACGACATCATCGACGACAGCCGTCTGCGCCACGGACTGCCCACCGCCCATGTCGCCTTCGCCGAGGTCGGCGCGCCCCGCTGGAGTACCCGCGACCCGCTCCCCGGACCCGTACCGCACATCGCTGTACGGCAGGAGCAGCCCGCCGCGCTCGCCATGATGCTCGGTGACCTGCTGATGGGATACGCGGCCCAGGTCTTCGCCACGTGCGGCCTGCCCGGCGCGTACGTGGCTCGGACGGTGCCCCTGTGGTCGACGCTGCTGCGCGAGACCATCGCGGGCGAATTCCTGGAAGTACTGCGCACCGGCAACGACACACCTGAGATCGCGGAATCGCTGGAGGTCGCCCGCTACAAGACCGCCAAGTACACGGTGGAACGGCCGCTGCACATGGGCGCCACACTCGGCGGCGCCTCACGGCAGGTGATGGAAGCCTTCACCGCGTACGGGCTGCCGCTCGGCGAGGCCTTCCAGCTCCGCGACGACCTGATCGGGACCTTCGGTGATCCCGCCGAGACCGGCAAGTCGAACCTGGACGACCTGCGGGATCGCAAACCCACCGCGCTGCTCGCCACGTCCCTCACCCTCCTGAGCCCCCCTGACCGCCGGCTGCTGGAGAAGATCCTCGACGACCCCGCACTGGACGAGTCCGACGCGGCGCGGGTGCGGCAGCTGATGGACGAGTGCGGAGCACACAGACGCGTCGAGGAAATGATCTCGGAGCGGGTTTCGCAGGCCCGTAGCGCCCTGGACTGCGCGGCGCTGCCGATCGAAGCACGTGCGGCGCTGGGCGAGTTGGCCACCTCGGCGGCCGACCGGGCGTGGTGAGGGCCGCTCCGCGCCGTCCTCCGCCCTGACTCCCCCACCGTCCTCCCGCGCCCCGCGCCGGAACCCGTCCCGCTGTACGAGCAACACACACGCGCCCCCGCACGCCACACACAGGAGCATGCCGTGACCACCGAGAAGACACCGAAGCACTACACCGACGCGACGCTCGACGAACTGCGCACCCAGGGCGACCCCTTGGCGGACGCGACCGTGGCCGCCATGTTCGAGCGCGGGGAGGTTCGGGACTTCAACACCCTGATGCGGTTCTTCAGCACCGCCGGCCACAAACTCCCCGACGGGCTGCCCCAGTCGGCGACCTCATTCCTGGAGGCCACGGGCATGCCGCCGAAGTGGGTCGACTGGGACATCATGGAGCGCGCCCGTCTGTTCTTCATGGACAACGCCCCGCACATCAACACGGGCCTGTCCTTCGCCGCGATGCCTGCCACGTACGCGGTTCCACGCGTCGCCAAGCTGCTCGCCTCCACCCACTCGATGGACTACCCGTCCCGTCGAATGGCGAACACCGGCCAGTTCGTCACCTACCTGATGCAGACCAACGCCTTCGAGGAGGGCAGCAAATTCATCCCCGCGGCCCAGAAGGTCCGGCTGCTCCACGCAGCCGTACGCCACCACCTCACCAAGTCCGGGCGCTGGAACATCGAGCGGGACGGCCTGCCGCTCTGCCAGGAGGACATGATCGGTGGGCAGATCTGCTTCTCGATCCTCGTCCTGGACGCCATGCACCGGCTCGGCATCCACATGAGCGAAGAGGGCGCGGAGGCCTACTACTACGCCTGGCGGGTCGTCGGATCCATCCTCGGCTGCGACATGGAAGCCGCCCCCGACAACCTCACCGAGGCCCGCGCGTACGCCGACCTCTACCTCGCCCGCAACCTCGGCCCGTCCGAGGACGGGGTCCGCCTGAACAACCAACTGATGCGGATGTACGAGGACGTGGTCCCCGGCACCCTCTTCGACCCCATCGTCCCCGCCACCATCCGCTTCCTCGTCGGCCCGACCATTGCCGACTGGCTCCAGATCCCCCGCAGCTCCTGGGACACCGCCGCCAAGGCCGTACCTGTCGTACTCGGCCTGCTGGAGGCGGTGGAGGACAGCGGCCCACTCGGCGAGTGGGCCCTGGACAAGGCGGGCAGCCTGCTCACGACCTTCGAACTGGCTTCGCTCACCCGTGGCAGGGTCATGCAGTACGCCATCCCGGAGGAGCTGAAGAGCGAGTACGGCGTACGTTCACAGGCGTCCCGCACCCACCGCTGGGTGCCCCCGGCTCCCACCCCTGCCGTGCTGTAGAAGGGGTGTCGGCCCCCGAGCGAGGGTCTCGGGGGCCGGGGCGCCCGTCGGGCGACTATGCGACTGCCGGGACCTTGGAGGCGTCCGTCGCGGCCGGGTAGTCGATGTACCCCTCCGCCCCTCCCCCGTACAGGTTCTCCGTCGGCGGCCCCGCGAGCGGGGTGCCATTGGCCAGACGGGCGGGCAGGTCCGGGTTCGTCATGAACAGACGGCCGAGGGCGACCACGTCCGCGTGCCCGTCCCGTACCAGCCGCGCCCCGGCGGCGGGGGTGCTCGGCGCCGGGCCGTTGGTGTTGGCGACGAGCGTTCCCGACCAGCGGGTCCGCAGATCAGCGATGGCTTCGTACGCGCCGTTCTCCAGCACGTGCAGATAGGCCAGGCCCAGCGGGTCCAGTGCGTCGGCGAGCGCACGGTACGTGGTGCGTGGGTCGGCCTCGGCGAGCTGGTTCTCGGCGTTGTCCGGTGAGATGCGCAGACCCACGCGGTCCGCGCCGGCCTCGGTGACGACCGCCTCGACGACCTCCGTCGCGAACCGCAGACGGCCGGTGACCGAGCCGCCGTACTCGTCCGTACGCAGGTTGGTGTTGTCGGCGATGAACTGCTGGATGAGGTAGCCGTTGGCGCCGTGGATCTCGACGCCGTCGAAGCCCGCCTCGATCGCACGCCGGGCCGCGGACGCGAAGTCCCGCACCGTCTGGCCGATCTCACCGACCGTCAGCTCACGCGGGGTCACGTGGTCGACCAGTCCGTCCCGGGTGAAGATCTGCTTCCCCTCGATGGCGACGGCCGACGGGGCCACCGGCAGCTCGCCGTCCGGCAGCGTCAGCGGGTGGGTCATCCGGCCCACGTGCCACAGCTGGGCGAAGATCGTGCCGCCCTCGGCGTGCACCGCGTCCGCCACCTCTCGCCAGCCGCGCACCTGCGCGTCCGTCACCAGACCCGGGATGCCGGGGCCGCCCTTGGCGAGCGCGTTGACGTACACGCCCTCCGTGATCAGCAGTCCGGCGCCGGCGCGCTGCCGGTAGTACGTCGCCGCGTGCGGGCTCGGCACCCCCGTCACGTCGTCGGCCCGGCCCCGCGTCATCGGGGCCATCGCCAACCGGTTCGCCAGGTCAAGCCGCCCCGCGCGGTACGGCTCCAGCAACTCCCGCATTCCCACACCCTCTTCCAGCACTTCCGCGTCCCCCATCCGTCCCGAAACGTCCCCGGCGCTCATGCGGCGCTCCGGTCCAGCGCGATGACCTCGACCTCGATCTGCCAGTCGGGCTGGGCCAGCGAGACGACCTCGATGAGGGTGTCGGCGGGGTAGGGCTCGGCCAGGAACTCGCTGCGCAGCGTGATCACATGCGGGAGGTTCGTCGCCATGTCCCGTACGAAGATGCCGACCTTGACCACGTCCGCGAAGGTCAGGCCGGCCGCCTCCAGCACGCGTCCTACGTTCCTGAACGCCTGCCGCCCCTGCGCCAGGAACCCGCCCTCGACGGTCGTCCCGTCCTCCTCGAAGCCCGCCTGCCCGGACACGTATACGAAGCCCCCGGCCCGGACGGCCTGCGATATCCGGTACGGCGCGTACCAGTCCGACGTGGTCGCGATCTTCTCAACGCGTCCCACGGCGGCCGCGCTCTCGGTGCTGGACATGACTCTCCCCTGTCTCGGCGGGGCCCGTCACCCGGACCCCGCACGGCGACGTTACGAAACGTTTCGTAACGCCACGGAAGTTAGACCATCCCGAGCGACCTGTCAAAACGAAACGTAACGTCACGCGAGCGGTAGAGTGCGTCCCATGACCCCCGATCCGAACAGTGAACGGCGCAGCGAGCGCGCCCGCCGGGCGATCCTCGACGCGGCGTTCGACCTGGTGAGCCGTAAGGGCTTCGCGAAGGTGACCATCGAGGCCATCGCCGCCCAGGCCGGCGTGGGCAAGCCCACGATCTACCGTTGGTGGCGCTCCAAGGGCGCGGTGGTGCTGGAGGCGATGAACGAGGAGATGGGCGCCGACTTCGCCTTCCCCGATACCGGCGACATCGCCGCCGACCTCACGACCCAGATCACCGCGGTGACCCAGCGGCTGATCACCGGCAGGATCAGCGAGGCCTTCAAAGGTGTCTTGGGCGAGGCCCAGAACGACCCCGCGCTGATGAAGGCATTTCGCGAAACGATCCTCGAACCCAGCATCGCGGAGTGCCGGGCCCGCCTGGATTCCGCCGTCGCCGCCGGGCAGCTCCGCTCAGACGTGCCCACGGACGTGATGGTCGACCTCTTCTACGCGCCGATCCACTACCGGCACTTCCTGGGCTTCGGCGACGACGCGGTCAGGCGCAGCGTCGACCTCGTTCAGGACGTCCTGCTCGGCCTGCAACCTCGGTCGGACGCGGGGTGAGCGTGCCCTCGTAGGGATGCTGTCCGCGCTGGTGAGGTGCTCAGGTTGTGTCAGGCCGGATGACCGGCGGTGATATCCCCTGCGTCGTGCAGCGTGAGTGCGGCCCGGTCGCCATGGTCGTGCGTAGCCGCCTCGGTGTGGGCGGCGATCGGGTCGAGGATGAAGGCGACGTGATCGCCCGCGTCGTGCCGGTCGTGGATGCGCCCGGTGAACCACGCGAGGGCGTCGGTCAGTACGGGGGCTCCCCCCGGCCCTTCGTGCCACGGCAGGCCGTCGAATTTGTCGGTGTCGGCGCTGCACTGGGAGCCGAAACGTGCGGCGAGGTCGTGGCGGTTCCGTGGCAGCAGGTGGACGGTGAGGGTGTGTGCTGCCAGGGCGAGCCGGTAGGTGTGGTTGGCCTTGGAGAGCCACACGGCGAAGCGCACGGGTTGCAGCGAGCACTGGCTCGCGAAGCCGACCAGACAGCCGGCTCGCCGGCCGTCCGCCGCCGCGGTGACCACGTACACGGAGGGATTCGCGAGTGCGGTGAAGGCCGCGATGTCCTCGTCGTCCATGTCCACCTTCCAAGGGGTCGCTGTCTGCCTGCCGGCCTGCTGCCGAGCTGTTCGACGCCTACGATCTCAGCGTCCGCCCGCCGGACGGCGCCTGACACTCCTGTCACCTGCGTCGCGGACGTGGTGATGGAAGACGGTTGCCCCGGGCGGCCGTGTTGATGCGTATCTGGCCCACGAGGTGCGCTCCCCCCTCGAGATCCGAGGTGAGAGGTGCGCGGCAGGCCAGGGCCTAAGCCCTGGCCTGCACATCGAGTTGCGCGCCCGCGCCGTTCAGCCCTCAGACAGCCATGACGCGCGCACTCCTATCCGGTCAGTTCAGGCCGTACTGCGCCCGGCTGACCACCTTGCCGTTGGTGAAGGTGAACGCGGCGGAGCCGAAGGTGCGGGACTGTTCGCACGAGTAGCTGGCGGACTTCGCACCGACCGCCTCCGCGTCGGCTATGCGCACGCACACACCCTTGCCCGCGATGCTGTGCATCTGGGCGATGGTCTTGCCCTTGGTGATCTTCTTGTACTTCGCCTTCGTCATCTTGCCGTTCGACTGCTTACCGTCGAGGCCGCCCTGCGACTTCATGGCGAGCTTGCCGTTGCCGAAGGAGAACATCGCGGAGCTGTATTGCTTGTTGCCCTTGCACTCGTACACCTTGCTGGAGTAGCCGGAACCGCCGCTGCTCGAAGTGAGCTTGCAGGCGCCGCGGCCGGCGGCGGTGTGCATCTTGGAGATGCTCGACCCCAGCTTGACCTTGTCGTACTCGGCGCGCGTGATGGTCGGCGAGGCCGCCTGCGCGGCGGGGGCCAGGGCGGCGGTGAGAGCGGCGGCGAGCACACCGGAGACGGCCAGCGTCTTGCGTGACATGCGTGTTCCTGTTCTTGCTGGGGTGACATACCCGTGAGTGATACGGCGGAGACGCGGCCCGCACCCGCCGCGCGAGGCGAGCGGAGCGAGGACCTGCGTCCCCAAATGATCTTGACTCCCGAGGTGGCTCGTTGGTTGTGCTCCCGCCAAAGATTTACGCCGTGGGCCACCACGGTGCGCGAGTGTCCCGCAGCGTGTTGGTGCCGCAGTGCACCTCACCCAAGCCGATGTGGTACGTGTACCAGTCGTCGATGTAGGTCGTGGTGAATCCCGCCTTGGCGTACACGGAGTTCACCGCCTCGGTGAAGATGTCCCGGCCGTCGATGACCGGCCCCCACTGCTTGGGTGCCAGATAGCGGGTCGGGCTCAGCAGGACGCCATTGACTGCGCCGGGGACGTAGGCGCTGTTCGGCCGGACCGCGGCGGCGTCAGCTCCGGCACCGCCCGCCGAGCCCCGGCCGCCGCGCGCCTCGTCGGCGCCGCGCAGCTGGTTGAACTCCTTCAGGGTCTCGGGGCCCATGCGGCGCAGCTTGCGGCTGCCGCTCAGGTCCGCGCTCGTGTCGGAGTCCCGCGTGTACAGGCCGGGCACCCGCACGATCTCCGCGTCGGTGACGCCGGTCTCACGCTTGAGGATCTCCAGGTTGGCCTCGATGCGTTTGGCCGCCACCTTGTTGTCGGTGTGGAACGAGGCCTTGGCGAGTACCTGGTCGATGGTCTCCTTGGGCGCGGGGACATCGGTGCCGCGCGGGACGGAGAACATCTTCTTCGCGCCGTGCCCGTCCCGCTTGGCCTTGCGGAGCAGCTCCACCCCGGCGGCCGGGTCGGCGACGCCGATGCGCCAGCCGCGCTCGGTGTCGGCGGGCAGGAACTGGACGAACTCGTCCACGTGCCCGACCGCCAGCCACGACGTGTCGAGCAGCAGCGGCGCCTGTGCGCCCTGCGAGGACAGGAACGTACGCATCGACTTGGCGGGCTTGGAGCCGGAGTCGGCCCGGTAGCCCTGGATGATGCGTCCTGCCGGGTAGCTCTTGCCGTTCAGCGTGTACGGCGGAATGGTCTCCAGGTTGCCCATGGAGTTGAGCGTCCACTCCTCGTTCACCGTCGGCTTGCCGACCTGGACCACGCCCACGTCCGGCCCGCGCAGCTTCTCGAACAGCTCGCGGCCCGCTTCGCGGTCGGGCTGCGCGGACCGGATCATGACCCGCATCGTGTGCTGCTTGCCTCCCGGGCCCGGCATGCCGGCGTAGGCCGGCTCGACGAAGTCCTGCGCCCACGGGTCGCCGTACTTGGTGAAGGTCTTCAGCGGCTTGTCGATGCCGGCGTCCTTCACCTGCTTGGCCAGTTCCTTGACGAACTTGCGCTGGTCACGGCCGTAGGAACCGGCGCCCTTCACCTTGGTGACGAGGACTTCCTGGGCGCGTTGCAGGTGATGGTGGGTCAGTACGGGTGCGGTGCGCAGCACGACGTCGTCGGAGCGGGACGTGCCGCCGCCGGTGACCGTGAACCGGACCTTCACCTCGCCGTTCCACTTCCGTGCGTCGCGCACCACGTCCGTGGCCTCGACGCCCAGTTCGACGCCGGCGCGCAGTTCCGCGGCGGACAGCCGGTCGGTGGGCCGCAGCAGGGACCAGCGGCCGTCGCGCTTGATGAACAGACGCGCCTTCTTCGCGTCGGCACCGATCGCCTTGACGGTGCCGTGGCTGCCGGCCGTGGTCTCGGGCAGCGGCACGGTCCTCAGGCGGGCCAGGTCGGCCGCGTCACGCGCGCCGTTGACCTTGGTGTCGGAGCCGTCGTTGCACTTGGCGAGAATCGCGTCCGACAGGGGCCTGCCCTGGGCGTCCTTGACGGGACAGCGCTTCGCGTCGTCGTCGATGTTCGGCAGCACGATGGCGCCGCGCCGCGCCGTCCAGGTGTTCTCGCCCGCCGAGTCGCTCGTACCCTCGACGTCGACACTGCCGTCCCGGTTCACGTCGGCCCGCAGGTCGGGGACTTGGGCCGGTGCGTCCCGGGCACCGGAATCGGCCATGGCAGTGGCTCCTGTGGCCGCGAGTATCCCGGCTACGCCGGTCGCGAGAGTAACGTTTCTCCATCTGTGCGATCGCACAGTTCCCCTCCTTGGTCCCCGGCCCTCTGGTCAGGTGGTCGGTCGGCGAGGGCCGTTGACCTTAAGGAGGCGCGAGGAGCCCGAGAGGTTGTCAAGGCGCCGGGAATTGTCCGAGATCACAGACTTCGCAGGGACAACAGGCTGGGGGACGACAGGCGTACGGGACGCGTACGTAACAGAATTCGCCGTAACGCTTCTCCTGGTTCACGCGTGACTGGTGGGCTGACCGCGCTCAACCCAACGATCACAGGAGGCGTGCGTGAATCTGGTTGTCAACGGCGACGCGGAGAGCGGGGCGGGCGGCACCGCCGACCCCGTCGCGGAGGTCCGCGGCTGGCGGGTCGCTCAAGGGGCCCCGGCGCTCATCGCCTACAGCCTCGGCGGTGGTTACCCGACCGCTGCGGACCCTGGTCCGGCCCGGCGCGGCAGCCGCTTCTTCTCCGGCGGCAACAGCGCCCGTACCGCGCTGGTCCAGGACATCCCCCTGCCCGGGACCGGCCCGACCGGGCGCCGGGCCGTGGACGCGGGACGGGTGCGCTACACCCTGTCCGCCTGGCTCGGGGGCTACGCCGGTCAGGAGGACGGCGCCCGGCTCTCCGTGGAGTTCCGTGACGCCAAGGGCACGCCGGTCGCCCTGAGCGTGCTCGGCCCCGTCGGTGCCGGGGACCGGGAGGGCCGTACGGGCCTTGTGGAGCGGACCGCGGAGGCCGCCGTGCCGCCCACCGCCCGCTCGGCGCGGCTCCTCCTCGTCTTCACCCGCAGCGGCGGCGGCACCTCCAACGACGGCTACGCGGACGCCCTCTCCCTCACCCTCAGCGCCGACGGAGGCCCCCGATGACCGTCAACCGCCGTGATCTGCTGAAGGCCGCCGCGGCCGCCGGTGCCCTCAACCTCGCCTGGCCGCTGGCCGCGGGGCTCACCCCCGCGCAGGCCCGTGAGGCGGCCGAGCGCCTGGGCGCCGAGTACGACCCGGCGCCGTTCACGCTCGGTGTGGCCTCCGGAGATCCGCAGCCGCACTCGGTGCTCCTGTGGACCAGACTCGCGCCCGAACCCCTCGCGGCCGAGCAGAGACTTCCCGAGGTCGTGGAGGTCGACTGGGTGGTCGCCAGGGACTCCCGGCTGCGGCACGTCGTCGCCAGCGGCACCGCGCCGGCGTCCGCGACGCTCGGCCACAGCGTGCACGTGCCGGTGGGCGGTCTCACGCCCGGTCGCCACTACTGGTACGCGTTCAAGGCGCTCGGCAGAACCAGCCGCGTCGGGCGTACGAGGACCGCGCCGCGCGGCCGGGTCTCCAAGGTGACCTTCGCCGCCGCCAACTGTCAGGCGTTCCACGACGGTTTCTACGCCGCGCACCGAGGTATCGCCCGCGAGAACGTGGACTTCGTCGTCCACCTCGGCGACTACATCTACGAGCACGGTCAGGTCGGCGGCGTACCGGAGGCGCACGTACGCGACCACGACGGGCCGGAGATCCTCACGCTCGCCGACTACCGCAAGCGGCATGCCCTGTACAAGGGCGACAAGTCGCTGCGCGAGGCGCACGCCGCCCATCCGTGGTTCCTGACCTGGGACGACCACGAGGTCGTCAACGACTACAGCGGCACCGGGGGCGGGGCCCCGTTCATGCGCCGCCGCGCGGCGGCCTACCAGGCGTGGTTCGAGCACATGCCGCACCGCGACTCCTTCGGCGGCATGGCCCTGCCCGACCCCGAGATCCACCGCGTACGCCGCTGGGGCGACCTGCTCGAACTGAGCGTCCTCGACCTGCGCTCGTACCGCTCCGCGCAGAACCTGGCCGACGGGACGATCCTCGGCGCCGAGCAGAAGGCCTGGCTCAAGCGGACCGTGGACCGCGCCCCGGACTCCTGGCACGTGTGGGCCAACTCGATCATGCTGAGCCAGCTGCGGGGCAGGCCGGGCGGCTCGTACATGTTCACCGACCAGTGGGACGGCTTCCTCGCCGAGCGCAAGGAGGTCCTCGGACACGTGCACAAGAGCGGACTGGAGGACCTGGTCGTCATCACCGGCGACTGGCACTCGGCGTTCGTCGACGACATCCGCACCGACTTCGACCAGCCCGACTCACCCCTGGTGGGCACGGAGTTCACCGCCCACTCGGTGACCTCCGGCGCCTATTCGCCCGAGTGGAACGCCGCCAACGGCCCCCTCATGGGCAAGGCCAACCCGCACCTGAAGTACTTCGAGGGCAATAGGTACGGCTACGACGTGTACGAGGTGACGCCTCGGCGCTTCACCACGCACATGCGCGTCATCGCCGACCGCCGCGACCCGGACTCGCCCGTGACCACGCTGACGAAGTTCCACGTGGACCGCGGCAAGGCCGGTTCTTACGAGGATGAGGGGACCAAGAGGTCGCCTGCGCAGTACCGCAGGGACGAAAGCCTGCGACGCCCTCCTTCTGGAACATGACCGTCACCGCCATGGCTCCTGGAGCGCGTCACGAGCCGATCTGCTCATACCTGACGAGTGCTTCGTGATAGGCATCGGGCCCGACGCTGATCCCGTTGCCGTAGGGATGGTTGAGAGCGAGAACCAGAAAGATCATGTAGGCGAAGCCCGCGGCACCGATGGCGAGCAGGGCGTAATGGACGCGGCTGGACGGGCGGCCGAAGAGCGCGATGACCAGGAGGGTGGCGACTCCCGCGCCGATCATCAGGGAGAGGATCGGTGTCGGGACCCGGGCGTCCTTCTCGGCCAGGCGTTCACGCCGGGCCACATACACATCCCGCATTCGCTGGGCGACTTCCTTGCGCGCCGCCCTCGCGGTCCCACCCGGCGTCGGCATCTTGTAGACCTGCATGCGCAAGGCGTCGAGCTGTCGGATGGTCGCCTCGTCGGGGCGGCCTTCGCGCATGGCGGGCCACTCGGCTGTGATGACGGAGCTGGTGTAGCCGGCGATGCCCTTGCGGACCTGCGCACGGGCGGTGTCGTCGAGGCCCTGTGCGGCGAAGTAGACCTCCTTGAGCGCGCCTGCCTCCGCCAGCGCCGCCTTGCGTGCCGTGTTCAACTCGGCCTGTGCGTTGAGGGCGAGGAAAGCGAAGGAGAACACGAAGAGGCCGCTGACCGCCCCGACCGCCATCTCGACGCCTTTGGGCAGATCGGGAGTCTGTGCGCCTTGGCGTCGTGTGACGAAGAACGCCGTGGTGGTGACGGCGGCCGCTGCGGTGAGCATCACGAGGAGAGAGGGAAACAACATGCGGCCATCGTCCGTACACGGCGGCTCGCGACCAGTACGCCGCACCGCGAGGTGGTGCCAATGCTGCCTGCGGTGTTGAACGGGCGGACTCATGTGCGAGGAACCTCTGCCGGGGGAGATCCCTCGCTACGCGCGGCCAGATGTCTCCTGGGGCCCCGCCGTCTCCGATCCGGTGGGAAACGGGCAATCGGCGAAGGCCGGTTCCAGTTCGTCGAACCAGGTCGCTGTCGGCGACCAGGCCGCGAAGAAGGGCTGCCCCACGAGGTCGGGCTGGCGTGCCTGGAGGAAGGAGCAGACGAACACCTTGCGCCCGGCGACGTGCGACTCGCCGTGGATCACGACCTTGCCCGGCGTGGCGGACATGAGCGGACCCCGTGACGTACGGGCGAGGCCGGATACCTGCCGCAGTGCCCCCTGGTAGACGGCGAGGGCGCGGGTGAGCGGGATGGCGAAGTAGTTGCGCGCTCCCGTGTCGCGTTCCACGAACGCGTAATAGGGGTGGATACCGAGTTCGACCATGCGCTGCCACATGTGTGCCCAGACAGCGGAGTCGTCGTTGACGTAGCGGACCATGGGTGCCTGTGCGCGCAGGACCGCTCCGGTCGCGCGGACGCGGACCAGGGCGCGTTGGACGGCGGCGGTGCCCAGTTCGGCGCCGTGCGAGAAGTGGGTCATCAACGCCAGTGTCCTGCCCGCCCGCACGCACTGCTCGAACAACCGCAGCAGATCGTCGGCGTCGGGGTCGGTGAGAAATCGGTAAGGCCAGTACCCGAGCGCCTTCGTGCCGATACGAAGGGAGCGGATGTGCTCGAACTCCGGGGCGAGAAGAGGCTCGATGTACTCCCGGAGGCGCGCGGTCGACATGATCAGGGGATCGCCGCCGGTGATCAGAGCATCGGTCACCTCCGTGTGCTCACGCAGGTACGCCAGGGCGTTCGCGGGACCCGGCAGGCTCTGCTTCAGCTCGGGCATGCCCACGAACTGCGCCCAGCGGAAGCAGTATCCGCAGTACGCGTGACATGTCTGCCCCGCGCCGGGGAAGAGCAGCACCGTCTCGCGGTACTTGTGCTGGAGGCCCTCCACCACGCTTCCGCCGTGCCGGGGCACATTCTGTTCGAGCTGGCCGCCCGGATGCGGCTTGAGCAGCAGACGTTGCCGGTTCGCCTCCCGGCGCACCTCACCGCGGGACGCGCCCTTCGCAATGAGGTGGCTCATGGTGCGGAACATGTGCGGGGGCAGCATGTCCCGGTGGGGAAAGACGAGCCGGAACATCGGATCGTCGTAGGGTGGCCGACTCCAGTCGATCAGCTCGTCCATGATGTAGCTGTTGGCCTTGAACGGGAGCACCGCGGACACCACGCGCATGGCGTGCCGCGTTTCCTCATCCACACGCGTGCGTATCTGCCCGGTATCGGCCAGATGCTCGCCCGGAATACTCCGCAGCACGGGTCGGTCCATGACCCTCATCATGCAGGGCAGCCGTAGGCCGTTCGCGGGAGGTGCGTCCATTGGAGTGACGCCTCATCCGCCTGCCCTCGTCGGGACGGAGCACCCAGGGTGTTGCTGATCGAAGACCTCGGCCGATCCGCTGTAGAGGATCGATGCCCCGGGCTCGCCGATCATGTGCGGTACGGCCATGATGCCGCCGTCGAGAGAGACGACTCCGGCTCGGGCGGCCACTCGGCCAGCTGCCGGGGGCTGAGCGGGTGACAACTCATGAGCTTCGGTTCAGGATCTCATCACCAGCTAGCTGTTCGGTCGAACATGCGCGGAGCCAGATGACGAGGGCGGCTGCGGTGACAGGCACTGCCCGCTTGAGGAAAATGCGTCGACAGCGCTCCTCGGTACCCGGCAAAGTGGCCGCCTGTGACGAGCAGTGAGCTGTGGACCCGTGCGACCGCCGACCGCTACGACGCCGAGGAGGCCGAGACGTCCTCGGCCGCCGTTCTCGGACCGACTCTCGACTTCCTCGCCGAACTCGCCGGAGACGGCAGGGCACTGGAGTTCGCCATCGGGACCGGCCGCGTGGGCGTCCCGCTCCGGGAACGCGGCGTGCCGGTGGTGGGCATCGAACTGTCCGAACATATGGCGGCGGTGTTGCGGCGCAAGGTGGACGAGGACACGCTCCCGGTGGTCATCGGGGACATGGCCACCACCGTCGTTCCCGGCGAGTTCACGCTTGTTTATCTCGTCTACAACACCATCACCAACCTGCTCACGCAGGACGAGCAGGTCGAGTGTTTCCTCAACGCCGCACGCCATCTGAAGCCCGGCGGCCGGTTCGTCATCGAGCTGGGCGTACCGCCGCTGCGGCTCCTGCCGCCCGGCCAGGTCGCGGTGCCGTTCGACGTCTCTGATCGGCATCTCGGCTTCGACACCTTCGACCTCGTCGAGCAGATTCTCGTCTCGCACCACTTCACCCGCGATGGCGACAGCGACGACGGCCGTTACCGTCGCGCCAACTCCCGGCACCGTTACGCCTGGCCGGCAGAGCTGGACCTCATGGCACGGATCGCCGGGCTCGAACTGGAATGTCGCGTCGCTGACTGGGGCGGGGCGCCGTTCACCCAGGACTCCGCGAAGCACATCTCCGTGTGGCGCAAGCCGACCTGAGGTCGGTGCGCATCCGAGGGTGCCGAAGCCGAGGCCTATTCGACCGGGCGACCCAGCACCCCTCCCAGATCAAACGCCCCAGGACCATCCCCAGAGCGAGCTAACCACCTCGCAGATCATTTCGTTAGGAGTTCTTGACCCGCGAGGGAGGCCTTGCGATCGCTGAGAGTGCATACGCCGTCCACGCACTGCCGCTCCAGCCGGCCGCGCGAGACGGTCTGCGCCAAGCCCGCCAGCCAGCAGGTGGGGCAGCCGCGGAAAGCGATCAGGGACAACGGCGCGGCCAGCAGCGTGATCGGGCCGACGGCAGGTACGAGGGCGATCGAGCCGATGAGCAGCCCGAAGCCGATGGCGCCGCGCGCCAGATGGCGCGGGACGGACTTGCTGGCGAAGTTCCCGATGTCCGGGTTGTTCACGGTCGTATGTCTCCTTCGACTGGGGGGCCGGTTACTTCCAGTGAGCGGCGCAGTGTCGCCCGTGCTCTGTGCAGCCGCGACTTCATCGCCGCACTGCTCAGACCGAGCGAACGAGCGACGGTCCTGCCGGGCAGCCCCTGTATGTCCCGCATGATCAGGACTTGCCGCTGGTCGCGGGGAAGGGCGCTGACCGCGGCCGCGACCCTCTCCGCCTCCAGCCCGCGCAGCACCGCGTCCTCGGCGGACGGCTCCGAGGGCACCTCCGCGGACGCCTCCGCCGCGGCCGACACCTCCTCGCTTCGCGAGATGAGCAGTCGTACCTGCCGCAGGCATTCGTTGCGCACGATCCGGAACATCCACGAGGCGAGTGCGCCCGTGGCCCGCAGGGTGCCGATCTTCCGGTAGAGGATGATCAGGGCCTCCTGGGCCGCGTCCTCCGCGTCCTGCGGTGAGGCGCACAGTGACAGGACGAACTTGCGCACATGGGGCTGCGATTCCGTGACGACGGTGGTGAGTGAGTTGACGTCGCCGTCTTGAGCGGCCTTGATCAGGCGCTCGTCGGGCCATTGGAAACGTGGGTTGTTCATCTGTTACTTGTAGCGCCGCGTCAGGTGCCAGCTGCACGCGCCCACGAGCAGGACGCCGATCGCTACGAGGCCGATAGCCATCATGGGTGTTCCTTTCCAACAGTTCCGCCGGCCCGTTCGGCCGGTACACGGACAAGAGGCGGGGAGACCGGGAAAGGATTCGCCTCGGGCCGAAGTCTTTCCGGATCGCTCACCTACGGTCGTGGAGCGACGGCATCGGACCAGGGGTGCGGACGGCTGCCGTGGGCGGTACGGAACGGGGGCAATCTGTGTGTTCGAGCGGGGCGGGCCTGCCGTCCGGCGCCTGTCTACATCGCCCTCGGCAGGACCGGAGAGCGCGCGGCCCCTCGCCATCCGGGATTCATCGGTGGCCTGTTCAACCGCGTAAGCCATCCCCAACTCCTCAGACCCGGTCCGGAGTCGACACACCCCGAGCACACACCTTGCACGCATCCCGAGTGTGCCTCAGGCCCATACCCTCCCGGCCGACGGACTCCATAGCCTGTGCCCCCGCGGCCCCACAGCCCCGCGGCCCGATAGCCCCACAGCCCCGCAATCCAGGCGCATTCGTGGAGACTGCCCATGAAAAAGATCATCGCAGCATCAGGACTCGCGCTCACCCTGGTCAGCGGCACCAGCATGCCGACCGCGCCCGCCACGCATCACACCGTGGCCTGCGATGATCTGCCCGGCTTGCAGATCCCCGCATCGGCGATCGGCCTGCCCACCAGCGGCGGCGAGGTGATCGCCGCACGGCTTGTCCCCGCGTCCGGCAGCGGCGCGTCCGCGACCGGCTCCTATTGCCGGGCGGACGCCGCCCTGCACCCCGTGGATCCGCACGCTCCGGACATCAGAATGCGTATCGCCCTGCCCGAGCGGTGGAACGGCAAAGCGATGATGTTCGGCGGTGGAGGCTATGACGGCACCGTGCCCGACATCACCGGCAACGTCCCCTTCGGCCCGGTGAACGAGCCCCGGCCACTGAGCCGCGGGTACGCCACCTTCGCCGGCGATTCGGGTCACCAGGCCGCACCCGACTTCAAGCCGGCCACCTCACTGGACGGGTCCTTCGGCGTCAACGACGAAGCGGTGCGCAACTTCGCCGGTGACGCCCTGAAGAAGACCAGGGACGCCGCACACTTCATCATGCGTGCCCATTACGCGGGTGCTGCCCCCACCCGCAACTACTTCGCCGGCGGGTCGAGCGGCGGCCGCGAAGCTCTCGCGGTGGCCCAGCGGTGGCCCACGGACTTCGACGGCGTCATCGCCGCCTACCCGGCCTGGAACGCCGTCAGCCTCAACTTGTTCTTCGGCCACGAGGCTCGCACCCTCTCCCGCCCGGGAGCCTTCTTGAACACCGCCGAGCAACATCTGCTGCACCGCAGTGTCATCGCGGCCTGCGACGGCGACGACGGGTTGCGCGACGGCGTCATCGGCGATGAACGCGGCTGCCACTTCGACCCGCGCTCGCTGCGCTGCCCACGCGGCCCGGACACCGCCGACACCTGTCTGTCCGACGCGCAGATCCGTGCCGTACGGGCACTGTCCTCACCGCTGCGCCTCCCCTACCCCCTCGCCGGCGGTGAGACCGGATATCCCGGATTCCCTTTCCTCTCCGGCGCCGACATGAGCACACCCCTGCTGGGCCTGGGCACCCGACCTCCCGGTCACCCCATGCCGAAGGACAGCGGTTACGGCGTGCAGTTCTGGGACCAGTGGGTGCGGTACTTCGTCACCCGCGATCCCGGGCACAACCCCCTCACGGTGGACCCCCGCCGCCCAGGCCCCTGGCGCCAGCGCATCAGCGCGCTGTCCGCACTTCAGGACGCCGGCGATCCCGACCTGAGCCGGTTCGCCGAAGCCGGCGGCAAACTGCTCCTCCTTCATGGCACAGCCGACGAACTGGTCAGTCACCGCTCCACCGTCGCCTACTTCCAGCGCGTGCAAAAACGTATGGGCAAGCGCGCCACCAGCGACTTCGCCCGGCTCTACCTCGTGCCCGGCGCCAACCACGTGAACGTCGACACGCCCTTCGCGGCGAGCTGGGACTCACTGAGCGCCCTGGAGAACTGGGCGGAAAGGGCGACTCCGCCCGCACGGCCGGTCGTCACCGATGCCAACCCCGCAGCGAACGGCCGTTCCCGGCCCCTGTGCGCCCACCCGTCCTGGCCGAAATACACCGGTGCGGGCAACCCTGACGCCGCGAGCAGCTTCATCTGCTTTCCCACCCCGCGGCCCTCGCCCCGCTGACCACACGCAACCTCCCCGATCACCTGCCCCAGAACGGGCATCGGCCGCCCGGACATCCGGGCGTGGAATGGCCCCGTGCCCAGCGGGCAGGAATGGGCTCGACGACAAGGGCCCGGGAGGCCGGACGTGAGGTGGAGACCTCTTCAGGTTCAGGACGGTCGGCGTCCTGGAGGCGAATGCCGCCAGGCGGCCGGCACGCGATCGGCTCCTCGACTGAGCATCGGATGACCACTTTCGGTGTCGAGGAGGAGTACCTGTTGGTGGAGGCGGACAGCCTCTTGCCGGTGCCGCGGAACAGCATGGTCCTGTCAGGCGCGCGGGCGCTGCTGGGGAGCGGTCCGGGAGATCTGTCGCCCGAACTGCTGCGGGCGCAGATCGAGATCGGCACTCCGGTGTGCACGGAACTCGACGAGGTGGCCGAGCATCTGGGCAGGATGCGCCGACTGGTGGGCGAGGCGGCGGCGGGCGCCGGATGCCGGGTGGCGGTGACCGGCGCGGGGCCGTACCGGGGGCCGGGCCCGGTCCTGGTGACGGAGGGGCCCCGGTATGCGGATCTGGCCGGTGACACTCCCCCACTGATCCATGAGCACATGATCAACGGCATGCACGTCCACGTGGGCATCGAGGACAGGGACCTGGGGGTCGGTGTGCTCAACCGGCTGCGCCCGTGGTTGCCGGCGCTGACGGCCATGGCCGCCAACTCACCGCTGTGGGACGGGCGGGACTCCGGATTCTCCAGTTGGCGCACCATCGCGTACGGGCGGTGGCCCGTCAGTGGTCCGCCGCCGTTGTTCTCCGACGCCCGGGATTACCGGGCGCGGACGGCGGGGTTGATCGAGGCGGGGATGATCCGTGGCCGCGGTCAGCTGTACTGGCAGGCGAGACTCTCCGATCGCTACCCGACGGTCGAGGTCCGCGCCATGGACGCTCAGTTGGAGGCGGAGGAGGCGGTGATGTTCGCGGGGCTGGTCAGAGCGCTCACGACTACTCTGGCGGGGCAGGTGCGGCAGGGGTCCGCTTTCGTACCGGTACCTCAGGAATTGCTGTTGGCGGCCGTGTGGCGCGGCGCGCGCGACGGCCTGGCGGGGACCCTGCTCGATCCGGTGCGTCTGCGCCCGGCACCGGCCGCGGACGTCGTCACAACACTTCTGGAGTACGTTGCGCCGGCGCTCAAGGATGCCGGCGATCTCGACCGAGTGTCCGGGGCCCTCGCCCGCCTGGTCTCGGGCGGGACGGGTGCCGCGAGGCAGCGGATGGCCTTGGAGCGGGGCGGTCCCTCGGCGCTTGACTCGCTATTGACGTCCTGTACGGGCGTCTGACGTCCGGGGCATGGCTGACAGGCTGGGTCCCGCCCCCGCCGGGCGAGGCGTTCCGCTGAGGACGAGCGAGCCGCCGTACACAGGAGGTCCATCAGCCCCTCCCCCGTACTCCAGAGCGGCCAACTCCAGCGCGACTACGGACCGTTCATTGATCGTAGCCATGCAGTCATCGTGGATCAGGGACACGGCCAACGCGCGGACGCCACGCCCCTCCGTGGTGGATGATGCACGCTCAGCCGAAAACCGACTCCGAGGGACACCATGCGCACCCGCACCACACTGCCCGCCGCCCTGCTCGCCTTCACCGTCCTCATGGTCGGGTGTGACGACGGCGGCACCAAGAGCGACGGCATCAAGGAGGACGCCCCGAAGGCCCCGGCCCCCACCAGCGCGGCTCCCCTCTCGGCACAAGCCGCGGCCGCCGAGTTGGCCGACGCCATCGGCGTCAAGACCCTCGGCAACCCGACGAACAACACCGGCTCTTGCTCGAACCAATCCGCCGGCGCCGGTCGCAAGACCGACGTGCGTGACTGCTCGCAGCTCATCACCACCGACACCGTCAGCATCTACGAGTTCCCGACGGTCGAGGTCGCGGAGCAGTGGACCAAGCGCAGGAAGTTCGACAGGACTTGGCGACAGGTCGACCGCTTCGCCCTCTCCTGGTCCGCCCGAGACCAGCAGCGCACGTCCAAGGAGCGCCGCTCCGAGCTGGAGACCGCGCTCCGGAAGCTCATCAAGTCGTAACGCGCATACCTGCGAAGCCCTCCTCTCCACCACAGGCATGAGCCAAGAGGGCGCGTCGTCACGTCCGGGTGAAGGCCCGGCCGCCGAGCAGCACCGCGCAGGCCCCGACGGTCAGCAGCCCACCAGCGAGGAATGCGCCCCGTACGCCGACGAGCGGAAGCAGCAGTCCTCCGAGGGCGGCTCCTGCCGCAATACCGGCGTTGTAGGCACCGGAGTTGGCCGCGAAGGCGATGTCCGTGCGGGCCGGTGCGCAGTGCAGCATGGCGTTCTGAGTGGTCATGAACACCGGCCCGAGTGCGCCGCCCATCAGTATCAGGAACACCACAGCCGCTACCGGCTCGGTGCCGGCCGCGTACAGGCCGAGCATGCCCACCGCCTGGGTGATGACGGCCGTTGTCAGGGCGGACCGCGGGAAGCGGTCCAGTACCCCTCCGGTGATGCTCACCCCGGCCAGGCAGGCGACACCCAGAGCCACGAGCAGGGCATTGACACCGGACGGTGAGAATCCGCTCACGTCGCCCAGGAACTTCACGATGTACGTGTAACCCGTGAATGCCCCGGTGGCGGACAGGGCCCCGGCCGCGAGTACCGTCCAGAACCGGCGGGCGTCGGGGCTGGTTCCGTAGGCGGCGGGCTCTTCTTCCGGGGGCGAGGTCGGCAGCAGAATGGCGATCGTCACCAGGGATGCGAGTCCCAGGGCCGCGAGCAGAGCGACCGGTACCGGCCAGTCGCTCCGCCGGCCCAGCCAGGTCCCGGCGGGAACACCGAGGACGAGGGCGAGCGAACCGGCGACGGACAGTGCCCCGACCACTCGCCCCCGGATTTCGGGCGCGAACAGGCCCACCGCGACCGGCCCCATGACAGCCCAGAACAACGCCTGAGCGAGCGCGGTCAGCAGCCGTGCCGCGAGCAGCAGCCAGTAGGAAGGAGCCAGCGCTGCCACCAGACTGGAGATGACGAACGCCGCCAGCAACGCCGTGAGCACGTGCCGTCGGGGCACGGCCCGAGTGACGTGGGCCAGCGGCACGGACGCGACGGCCACCGTCACGGCGTACCCGGTGACCAGGAGACCGACCGACGGCACGGACACCTGGAGGCTTTCCGCGATCAGGTCCAGGAGGCCGATCGGCAGGTTCTCCGCGGTGTTGAAAGTGAAGGCGGCCAGCATCAGGGCGGCGAGAACCATCAGTCCGCGCCATGAAGCCGGTCGCCTGGCGGCCGAAGGGCTGCTTGCCGCTCTCGCGCGTTGGTTCTGTTCCGTGGCCGCGTCCATGGATGTACCCCACAGGTTTCAGCGGCCCCGGCGCAAGTCAATTCGCTGCCATGGCTGGCGAGTTGCCGAGTGGGACTCCCCCCTCACCCTGGGGCCCCAGCTCATTGATGATCAAGCTAGATAGAGTGTGTCCATGTCACGTGCACGATACGCCCCTCGCTACCGCTCTCTCTGCTGGGCGATGGCGAGATGCTTCCCGGGTACTCCCTGCACGGCCCCAAGTCGGTGATGAAAAGGAGCGGGCCCTCAAGAAGCCGGTGGGCGACGAGAGCACGCTCGTCATCAATCCCGGCCTCAGCGACGACAACATCTACGCGTTCAGTCGCTCGGGCAGGGTCAACATGCGCGTGGAGATCGACGGTGGCGCCGCAGGTGACCCTTCAGGTGACCGAGCACGGCCGGGCCCCGGCCCGCACCCCTCCCCCGGTTTCCGGCTCCGGAGGCCGGCGCCCGGGGCCGCTGCTCAGGCTCAGCGACGAGTCAAGGTCAGCGAGGAGTGAGGAGGCAGAATTCATTGCCCTCCGGGTCGGCCAGCACCTTCCAGGAGATCGCGGACTGGTCGATACCAGGATCGGTGGCGCCCAGGGCGCGCAGCCGGGCCTCCTCTGCTGCCAGATCGCCCTCGCGGTAGGGAGCGACATCGAGGTGAACGCGGTTCCACCCGCTCTTGGTGTCGGGGGTGCGTACGAACTCCAGGTAGGGTCCGACCCCCTTGGCGGACCGCATGGTCGCGTGGTCGTCGGCGACCTCGTGCACCGTCCAGTCCGTAGCCTGGCCCCAGAACCGGGCCATCCCTCGTGGGTCGGCGCAGTCAACCACCACCGCGGCGATCGGCCCGGTGTCCTGGTAGACCGGGCGGGGCTCCAGGACGCAGAACTCGTTGCCCTCCGGGTCTCCCAACACACGGAACTAGTGGTTCTGGAGTGTTGTCGTGGTGGCATCGACGCTGGTCAGGCCCAGTGATACGACTAATGAGGCTGTAACCCATTCGGTCCCTACAGGGGGCATGACCCATGCACCCCGAAACCCCCTCGCGGGGACGGTCTACACCGAGACCCTGCGGGGTGTGCGGTGTGTCCGTCTGTCCGTGCTCACCGACGAGACCACCAGCCCCGAGCGGCAGCGCGAGGCCGACGACCTAGCGGCAGCCGCGCACAACATCAGTTTCGGCGAGGGTGACCAGCTCCGCGAAGCGGTGGACCTTGACGTCTCCGCTTCCAAGATCAGCCCCTTTGACCGGCCCGCCCTCGGCGCGTGGCTCGCCCGACCCGATGACTTTGACGCTCTGGTCTGGTGGCGCTTTGACCGCGCGATCCGGTCCATGGCGGACATGCACGAGCTTGCCAAGTGGGCCCGCGAGCACCGAAAGGTGTTGGTGTTCGCCGAGGGCATCGGCGGGGGCAAGCTCGTCTTTGACTTCCGCAACCCCATGGACCCCATGGCGGAACTGCAAATGACGATGTTCGCCTTTGCCGCGCAGGTGGAAGCGCAGTCCATTTCCGACCGTGTTACCGGGGCTATGGCTGCCATCCGGAACATGGCGCTGCGGTGGCGTGGGGGTGGTCGTCCGCCGTACGGCTACATGCCCGCCCCCATGCCCGCAGAGTTCGGCGGTATCGGCTGGACGCTCGTCCCCGATCCGGATGCCGTACTGATCATTGAACGGATCGTCCGAGAGCTGTTCGAGAAGAAGACCGTTTCGGCTATCGCCGTGGGGCTCAACGCTGACAGGGTTCCGAGCCCGCGTGATCACTGGGCCGTGAAGAAGGGCCGGAAGACCGGCGGCAAGACTGGCGGAGTCAAGGGGCTCGTTAAGGACGCGTTCCTTTGGAACCCGGCGGTCATCACGCGGATGCTGCGTAACCAGACGCTGCTCGGCTGGAAGATGCACAAGGGCAAGCCCGTCCGGGACGCCGAGGGCAACCCGATCATGGCGACCGCACAGCCGATCATGACCCGTGAAGAGTTCGACCGCATCGGCGCGGTTCTGGACGAGCGGAGCATTGACAACGGGGACCGGAAGGACACGGACGCGCTGCTGTTGCGGGTCATTCACTGCGACTCGTGCGGCGGGCGCATGTACCTGAACAAGCAGGACAGCAAGAAGAACCAGCACCCCACGTATAAGTGCAACCCGTACTCGCGTGGGTTCAAGTGCGAGAGGTCCGCCAACATCAGAGGCGATTGGGCCGACGAGTACGTGACCGCCGAGTTCCTGCGGCTGATGGGGTCCGTGCAGACAACGCACGTCGTGACGATCCCCGGGTACGACCCCGGACCCGAGCTGCGCGCCACTATCGCGGAGTTCGCGGAGCACCAGGAACAGAAGGGCCGCCAGAAGTCCCGGCACGCTGCGGCCGAGTGGCAGAAGCGCGCGGACGCACTCGACAACCGGATAGCCGAGCTGGAGTCCCGGGAAAAGACCGAGCCACAGCGCATCGTCACGAACACGGGCAGGACGTTCGCGGACGAGTGGGCCGAGAAGGACACGGCAGGACGACGCGCGATGCTCGTGGAAGCGGGGGTTCGGCTGGACGTGCGGCGAGGCACCCCCGGTGGGTGGCGCAAGCTCGACGTACGGCGCGTCACGTTCACCATGTCCGGCGAGCTGGACCCTGCCGCGGAAGCCCTCGCGGGTGAGGCATCGGCGCTGGAATCCGAGACGCGCGGGGACTCCCCGACCGAGGGCGCGAGTGTGCGCCTGGTCGAGCCCGCCACGGTCGCCGAACCCGTCCGCGAACCGGTCGCCGCGTAGGGCCCGGTAGTCCGACGACCGCCCTGAGGTGGTTCACGTTTCGCGCTGCCCTGAAACCCCCGCACCGGCCCGCGAGGGTTTCTAGGCTCGCCGCATGGACTTACTGACAGACGACGACGTACGCGCGATCCTCGCCCCGCACGCCGACCGGCGGGGGGCCGTGGGCCGCCTCTACGACACGGGCACGGTTGACCAGGACACCGCCGCAGACCTCGGCGCGCTCATCATCGAACTGACCGACGCGGGGCAGTTCGATGAGGCGGACCGTGTGGGCAAGGTGCTCGGGTACGCCGAGCGAACCGGTGAGCGTGAGCCGGTAGCGGGGTGGGCCCGTGGATGACCTCACGGACAACGACGTTCGCGAGGTCCTGCGGGACCACCGCGACGGCGGGGTGATCTCTCGCCTGTACGCAACAGGTGAGATCACGCAAGAGACGATCCCCACCCTCGGCGTGCTCTCCACCGAGCTGGACGAGCGGGGCGAGCACGAGACCGCGGAAAGGGTCGCCGATGTGATCACGTACGCCGACGCGGTGGGCGAGCGGCCCCCGGTGAAGGGGTGGACGAGCAAGGTTTGACCCCTCGGCAGTACGCTGCCGCACGCGGCTAGTTCACCCAGGTTGTATGCGGTGCAGTACACCTAGCCGCGCAGTGCCCCGGTAGGCCCCCGTGGACCCGCCGGGGCTTTCTGCTGTTCGCCCTCGGACGTGCGGGGCCCTCATCGGCTGCCTCACGGGGCCCGAGCGGCCTACAGCGGGGCGAAAGGGTGTTGAGGGTGTCGAATTTCGACACTTTTTGAGGTAGCCAAGAAAAACCTAAGAGAAAGAGAAACCGGGGTCTCCGTCGTCATCCTCAACACCGTTCGGTGCTCACACCACCTTCGAACCCTACAAGTGGGGCACCAGGAAGAGACCGAGAAAACGGGCGACCGTCCACCGCACGAAGCGGAAAGGGCGCGCACCACCTTCGGTCCCTACTACTGGGGCAGGAGAGAGCGGGAATACCGCGCACCCACCCCGAGGGGGAAACTCGGCGGTCTGAGTACCCGCGCTCTCTTCCAGCGTTGCCCGTGCACCACGCACCCGCGAGGGTGGCCGCAGGGGTCGTGAGGCAACGCGCGGGGACCGCACCGCCCACCAGTAACCGCCCCTCGGGGCGCTGAACGGGGTTGTAAGACCGTGCGGTCCCCATGTTGTCCCGGCTCTCGTCAACGAGCGCCAGGGCAACGACCAAGCCCGCTGACCCAACGGCAGAGGTGCGCGGTACCGGCCCCCGCTTCGGGGAGATCCGTACGCAATCCGCAGAGTTCCCGAGTTCGAGTCTCGGGGCGGGCACAACGACGAACACCACCAGGGGGACGCACATGCGTTGTATCGACTGCACCGAGCCCGCCACACACCGCGGGCGCTGCACGACTCACCACGGGGCGTACGAAGGTCGTCCGAATGTCCGCTCGCGGCGGGCACGGGGACGACGACGGGCGAACCGCCGGGACGCTGCTGCGAGGCTCCGCCGGCGAGTGCAGGAACGGGGCTCGGCCTGGTGCGACTGGTGCTTGGGCGATTTCCCGGCGGACGGAGTGGATGTGGACCATGTGCGCCCGCTGTCCCTCGGGGGTGAGGACGTAGACAGCAATGTGCAAGTGCTGTGCCACTCGTGCCACCAGCTCAAGACCCGTACTGAATTCGGCACTGCGGCCTAACCGTTGATGTAGCTGCGCCACTCCTCCGACTCCCAAGGGTTCCGCCGCAGTGGTGGGCGTTCCATGTCGAGGTTGCGGGCCCACTTCGTCAGCTCCTGCCAAGCCGCGTCAGCCTCTCGCGACCACTCGGCGGGAGCGTTATCCACAATGTCGAGCGCCATAGCGATGCGCCGTTCGGCCGTTTCGAGCTGGGACCAAAGCCCCTCGGGCAGCAAGTCCCCACGGGCGCGAGCCGCTGCGTGCAGGTGTTCGCAGCACCGAGCGATGTGATCCCGGACGGCTGCAACCTGTACGGACGTGGGGCGGGGCGGGACGCACTGTTCAAGCATTGTGCCGCTCGCGAGGCGGTACCAGTGGTGCCCTTCCTGGTGCAGCGCCATGCGCTTCGAGTCGGAAAGCCCCGAGTAGTACACGGGGCGGTCCCCGTTCTGCTTGGCAGTCTCGCGCTCAGGCTTGACCCACTGTTTCACCAGGTTCGATACGTCCTCGGGTAAGTAGTCCCCTGTTGGCATTGCTCCCCTTCCGGTTGCGGCTCGGCTCTCAGGCTTACGGATTCGCGTGTTCGTGGCTGCGCCTTTGGACCAGAAGACCTGTTGTGCGGGTCACACCTGCTCACCGTGCCGTGAGCCACGCTACGAGCCCGCTTCCAGTAGCCGTGGCGAGAGCTGCCACCAGCCATCCGGGTACGCGCTGGACGGTCAAGTGCACTGCGCCGCAGTGGAGTTCGAGTGCCGGACGCTGCGTTTCTCCCTGTCGAGTCATGGGGCTATTGAGCCCTACTCGGGGACGCCATGGCAGCGGGCATCCGCCCGAGACCCCATGAACGTAATGAAAGATCACCTAGCCCCCTGCCTGGAGGTGATCCCCCTGCCCCGCAGACCCCGCCCTCCGTGCTCTGTTCCCGGGTGTCCCGAGCTGACCCCCCGGGGTGGTCGCTGCCCGAAGCACACCAGGGAGGCGAACGCGGACCGTGCGTCGCGTGGTGGAGCCGTCTACACAACGTGGTGGCAGCGCATCCGGCGGGCGTACCTGTACGCGAACCCGTGGTGCGTGCTCTGCGGGCAGCCGGCGAACGTTGCCGACCATCACCCCTTGTCGCGACGCGAGTTGATCGCACAGGGCGAGCCGAACCCTGATGCTGCGAAGCATCTGCGTCCGCTGTGCGTCGCGTGCCACAACCGTGAGACCGCGCGCAATCAACCGGGCGGTTTTGCTGCGGAAGCGCGGTCACGGCGCGAGGCGAACGAACGCCCGCCGTTCTGACCAGGGGGGTACTCCCCTCTCCTCCCGAGATTGAGCGGCAGGGAGGCAAAAAACCCGCATGGCTCATTGAGGCATTTCGGCGGAGGTTAGCCGAGCCGTCCGCACGTAAGCACTAGCCGAGACAAGTAAAGAGGCCCCGAATTCTACCGTTCGCTGACGGTCGAATTCGGGGCCTCTCCTGTTTCCCAATTTGCTAGGTTGGACCTATGGCGGGCCGCATTCCTTCATACGCCTCTCTCAAATCGCGAGCATCGGAGATGTCTCGATCTTCCACCGCTCGCACGACTTCCAGGGCACGCCAACGATTGGACGGAACCACGCGCCCCGAAAGGATAGCCTTCTGCGCGGCGTTGCAGGCTTCATCCACTCGGTCTGAAACGATAAGCGATAGGGCTAGGTCGATATTGGCCGATGCCACACGACGAGGCCACTTTGAGATATCGCCAGACGGTGACAGGCGCGAGATCACTTCCCGTGCGTAGCCCTCGGCTGCCGGATCGCCAACCCATGCGAGAGTCGTAGCGGTATATGAGATAGATTTCCCTGGATCGTACTGATAGTGATGCTCGGGGTGGTCTGGGAATCGCATTGGGGACACGAGGCTATGCACTCGACCTATTGCGTCATAGGTTTCTTTCGGAGCCCCAAGTCTGGCGTACGCTCGCCCCTCCTGCGCTGTCGCCTGAATCTCGACAGAGCTTCCCTTGGGTGCTAGTGCCTGGGCCGCCTTGCTCAGTTCCACAGCCTTCGAATAATTGCCATCCGTGAGTACACGCCAAGCATCAGTTTCAAGGCACCAAGCCTGGATTTCTGAGTGCCCAGCGTGCTGAGCAAGCGTCATTGCCGTTCGCAGCCTAGCCGTGGCTGCATCCTCTTGATTTAGGTCGATATGCAGAGTGGCACCAAGAAGAGAAAACCACCCTCCGAGTACGAGCAATTGCCGGTGTTCGGCGAGAGTCTTCCTTGCATCCAAGAGCCGCCCGACATAACCAGAATATTTCCGCACACGCTCCAGGAGATCCTGCGGAGGAGCGGACGGGTATTTCATGGCGAGATCATTGAATACACCCTCTAGGCGAGAGAGCGTTTCATTCCCCACATCGCTAGCCACAACTCTGCGTGCGAGTTCGAGAGTTTCTATTTCGTCATCGTATCCTGAGTCGACCGAATCGGTTTGCGACGCGTGAATGGTTTGAATGGGCGCGAGTTCCGTGGAGATTGAGATCATGGATTCAAGCTGCGCTGCGGAAACGCGTAGCTCTCGGCAAAGCCCCGGCCGATGGAGCGACTGCGGTTCCGTCTCCCCGGTTTCCCAACGGCCCACCGTGGAGCGGTCCACTCCTACGGCGTCAGCTAGCGATTCCTGACTAAATCCCAATGCCTTACGACGCTTTACAAAGCTCTCACGCCTGGCTGCCATCCCGCCTCCCACTCTCTGAATCGCCGTTCTACCAGCTCAGAGGGCCCGATGCGTCCAGTATGCGGCAGGGATGCAGCAGAAATGCGGCACCGGTGCGCTGGCCTCGCTCCGGACATCGCCCTGTACTGGGGCATCCACGCAAACACAGTCAGCGATCGGACGGGCACACCATGGCGTCGATCAACGCGAGAGAAGCAGCGCGGGCCTACTGGTGCGAAGTGCTTGCGGAAGGAGAGGTGTGCGGGACGCGCGAGACAGTCCCGTACGTCCTCGGCACCTTCCAAACGATCTCGCCGAAACTCGCGCTGCGGTGGTTACGGAGCGAGGCCGAACGCATCGCGGACCGGCTCTACCCTGACCCGGAACGCTCGGCATGGGTCATGCCGTGGATGCGCTTGGACACGGTGCCCGTGCCCGACTGCTCCGCGGAACTGCGCTTCTGGGCCGAGGACCCTGAGGAGCACCAGGCCGCCCGGGACCAGCTCAAAGAGGGCGCCCCGCTCTCGGTGGTCATTCCGGACAGCGGGTGTCGCTACATCCTGACCGTCTGGCCCGTGGCCGTGCCCTCGCCCGAGTCCAGCGCCACACTGCCCGCCGATGACGGACAGCCCACAAGCCCCCGCCCTCGTCACACGAGCCACAGGAAGCCCCGCCGCACGTCGGGGTGGCTCGTCCCCTTTCTGTGACCAGGGCGGGCCCACCCCGGCCGAGCGAGGACGCACCGACGATGGACAGATGCCGCGCGCCGTTCCGCGTGCCCCCGGAACTGATTGAAACTGCCGTTGCGCTGGTGGGTCGGGACGCCAACGCTGGTGACGTTCCGCTATTCGTGCACTGCGAGTTGGACGGGCACCTAGAGGGTTTTCACGCGGTGCACCTGCTGTTCGTCCCGGACACGTCCGGTCGCGCGGCATGGGTGTTCTGGCGCGAGCACGAGTCCCGCGTACAGCTCAAGGACCCGTGCCAGGAACGGAACGGGCCCGGGGACATCTGCCTGTTGTTCGCCGAGCATCCGGGGGACCACCTGTTCCCCTCCAATGCCAACAGCGCGGCACATGAGCTGAGTTGACTTCCGCCCTCGGCGGGGACTTCCCGGGGCGCCGGTACCCATCAAGGCCGGTAGCCGAACCGGGGGCGGATCGCTCGGCCACCGCGTGACGAACGGGGCGGGGTCGAGCACCCAGAAGCCCAACCGCGAAACACGACCGAAGGAGAACAGCCGTGAACACCCTTCCACACGCCGAGCGCACCGCCGAGCGCGCACGGGAGATCCTGACGGCCGTTGAGGCCGATCCGGAGTTCTCCGCGTTCAAGGCCGCGAGCCTGCGCTACAGCGAGGACTGGACCTGCTTTTCCGGCGGTCCGGTCATCAGCGAGTACGACCAGGCCACCGACGCGGCCCCGCTGTTCACCGAGGGACTGCGGGCGCTCTGCCTCAAGGCCGCAGTGTTCGAGGCGACCGGCGACGAGCGCGCGGCGGAAATCCCCGTCGCCGTGCCCGTGGACGAGATGACGCACGCCATGATCGCTCAGCCGCAGATCCTCGCCCGGATCACGGCCAGGGTCGGCGCGCAGATCATCCACCAGACCGATCAGGAACACACCGACTGGACGCGGGACGACTACACCCACCAGGGGTACCGCGGCGCGTGGGGCGAGCCGCCCGCCCGGTACTGGATCACGCACGACGAGGTGGCTCGCCGGCTCGGCATCCTGCGGGCGAAGTACGAGGCTGCGGGCTTCCGCCAGATGGGTCTCGCGCACAGCATCACGTTCGAACCGGTCCCCGCGTAGCGGTTAGCCGAGTGCCTGCCGCATGACCGTGAGCGGGTCCAGCTCCGGGAAGTGCTGCCGGATCTGCTGCTGTGCCTGAGAGATCAGGTCATCGAGCAGGACCGGAGCTGCGCCGTACAGCACGTCATGCAGGTACGGCACCACTGCGGAGGGGTCGGGCGGTAGTTGCAGCTCGACAGTCAGCGGGGCGTTCTCGCTCTTATAGCGCCTCGCGGGCAGCCCGACCTTTTCGGGGTGGACACAGACCGGTGTTCCGTCGCTCAAGTACCTATGCCCATCAGCCTTGTTGAACGGGCATTCCGCAGTCGGGCGCTCGAACACGTCGAACTCTCCAACAGCGTGGACGCGGGACGGACAGATGCCGCACGCGCGGTGGTGTACGTCGCCGTTCACGAAAGGCTCGGGCATGGCCGGAGCCTAGCTCTCACCAGCACCACAGACGCCCGTTTCCGACCGCACCACCCCCTCACGGGGGACGAGCGACGCGAGCGGGTTGCAAGACCCGTTGCGGGGCCGCTGGGCGTGTTCAGTAACGGATGAGGGGCCAACCCACGGTGCGCACTGTGCGAGGTCTCGCCGCCCCGCTCGTGTACTGCCCTGGTGGCACATGGGCGGGGCGCCCCCTTCCGCCCTCACGCAGAAAGTTCAGACGTGCGCGCTCCCGTTCCCTACGTCGCCGCTTACAGCAACGAGTTCGGCCCCCGTGAATCCGATCTGTGCCTGGAAGTGCCGCGCAACGGCGTCCCTCACATTGCATACCTGCACCCTCGCCCGGACGACCGGGACGCGCACGGAAACCTGTGGGCCCGCATGACCAGGCCGCCCGAAGGCGAGCGGGGACGGGTGTTGTTCGACTGCATGGACCCGCTGCGGCAGCGCGAATGTATGGAAGGGCTGCTGTGTCAGGTGTGCACGGAACCTGCCGCGACGAGCGTCGGCACTGTGTTTGTCGAGTGGCAGCGTCCCGGCGAGCAACCGAAGCGGCTCGACCGGATCACGACCGACGCACCGCCCGTGTGCCGGAGGTGCCTCCCGTTGTCGTTCCTGGAGTGCCCGTTCCTACGGCACGAGAAAACCGCTGTCGCGCTGCTCGTCCGCAAGTCGGTGCTGAGTGGCGTGTCAGGCACGCTCTACCGCGTAGATGCGGACCTGCAAAGCTGGATTCCATCCGAGTCGGACGCGTATTCGAGCTTCAACAAGCCCCGGTACCCCGGGATGCTCGCACAACGGCTCTACCGCAAGTTGCGGGGCGTGGCGGTCATGGACCTGGACAACCTTCCGTCCGCGCTAGTGCCGACGCTGTGACGCTGCCGACTTTCGCGCAACCCTTATGCGTCGTCCTGGCGCTCGTCCTCGCTGCGGTCCCGCACGTAGGTGCCCCGCTGCGGCACGGTGTAGACGTACCCGAGTTCCCGCAGGTGCCGCACTGCACGGCGGGCGGTGTCACGGGCCACGCCCCACCGCTGGATCAACGAGGACTCCGAGGGGATCGGACGGTCCACGGCGAGAGTGCCCGACTTGATATCCCGGATGATCTCCGCCGCGATCTGCTGATACGGCGGCGTCGGGGCTTCGTAGTCAATGCTCGGGCTCATAAGGCAAGCGTAGACAACCGGACACGCTGGGGTCCGTCTCCGTACGTAGGTAGACGAGGGTAGAGGAGTTGGTTACCGTCGAAAACGAAAGCGCCCCGAGGGACCGAATAGGCCCGGTCCATCGGGGCTTGCCGAAACAGCTAACAGGAGCTGAAACGACCATGCGTGACTCTATCTCCCGTGCACTGCTGTGGGTGCTGCGGCTGCTGCTGCCCGCCCGAGGAAAGCGCCGAGCCGTCGCCGTGCTCACCCCCGAGCCGACGACCCCGCCCCGCGTCATCTGCGGACCGACCACACCGATCCCCGCTCACGTCCTCACTCGCTCGATTCCGTCCCCGTGGTACCACCGCATAGGCCCGTGGCTGCTCGCGCGGGAAGCGGAGCGCGAGGGCGAGCGGACGCTAGAGCTGCGTGTGATCCGGGAACGTCGGCGCGCTGCCGTACTCGCTGCGGAAGGCGTGGACTACCCGTACACGTACGAGGGTGCTCCGTTTCCCCGGTCCGCGTTCGCTGCTGCGGGGGTGTCGGCATGACCGCCGCTCGATTCGTCGCCGCACTGCTCAGCACGGAACCCGCACCCGAACCGTCCGGGGCGTACTGCGTCCGCTGTAAGCGGTGGACCTACGCGCCCGTTCCGGTCCGGTACACCGAGCGCGCGAGCGGTCCCGGGGTGACCCTGTACGCGTGCCCGAGCCATGCGGTGGCGCTCGGTGTGGGCCCGACTCCCGAGGATGAGCTACCCGCCCCGTAGGGGAGCGCTCAGGCAGCAAAACGCCCCGTTCGGCCAAGTGCCGGGCGGGGCCGTGTCGTTGGGCTTGACCTGCGGGTACTCTTAGAACTGGTAGTTAGATGTGTTGGGGTCGGCCAGGACCGTCCAGGGGACATCGCCCTGGCCCACATCGGCGAGTGTCGCGCCGAGTTCCTTCAGGCGCGCGATCAACTCCGCCTGGTGGGCGGCCGAGGTGGTCGCCAGGTCAAGGTGCACCCGGTTCTTCACCGTCTTGGGTTCCGGGCGGGCGATGATGTCGATGCAGACGGCCGCGGGGTCGGGGTAAGAGAAACCCACGGGCTCGAGGTTGGTGACACCGGGTCCCTCGCTGTCGACACCCCAACCGAGTGTCTCCGCCCAGAACCGGCCGAGCGCGGCGTCGTCATGGGCCTTCATATTGATCTGCACGAGTCGTGTTGCCATGCCGCAGATCCTAAGAGCTGTCAGCTGCCCCGAACAGTCGTGATCAGTGACGTGTGCTGTCCCGGCACCGACCATGGTCGCCGCCGCCAAGTCGCTCCCCTGATCTCGCGGGGCTCGCGCGGAACGGTTTTGCTCAGCAAGGTCTCTCACTACCTGTACGGCTGTACCCCTCTGAAAGGAGTTGTTCTGCATAATGCGTCGCTTTCGTGTACTGCTGCTGACCGTCCTGGTGCTGGTCGCGGGCTCGGTGATGTCGTCCGCTCCGGCCTCCGCCGTCATCGGCGGGAAGAAGAGCACCTACGGCCCGTGGGCGGTGCGCATGCTCGTTGACGGCAAACCGGCGTGCACCGGGACAGCGGTCGCCCGCCAGTGGATCCTCACCGCCTCGCACTGCTTCTACGAGCAGGCACGGCCGGTCCCCGACCGGCGGATCTCCTTCCGGGTGGGCCATCTCGACATGCGGAGGGGCACCACGGTCCGACCCATACCCCGTAAGCGCGTGGGCAGCGCGCACGCCGACATGATGCTCGTCAAGGTCGCGCCGATGAATGTCCCCACGGCCCGCCTGGCCACGGTCGGCGTCCGCCGCGGCCAGGTCGTGCGGCAGTACGGGTGGGGCGCCACCTGCACCACGGACGAGAGCGCCTGCCAGTCTCCCGTCCTCAAGCAGTCGGACCTGAAGGTCGTACGGCCCAACGACCCGCTGTGCGCGGGTCATACCGCACCGGGCGGCCCCGACTTCTGCATGAAGAAAGTGTCCGGGATCCCCGCCGGGGGCGACTCCGGAGGCCCGGTGATGACCATCGGCCCCCGTGGCACCGAAACCCTCATCGGCGTCTTCAACGGCTCCGACCGGGAGAAGAGCGCGGAGGCCGGGGAGGTCTCCCAGCAACTCTCCTGGATCCGCTCGGTCATTCGGCGCTAGCGCCGGCACAGCACGCGGCGCCGGTAGGGCTCCGGCGCCGCGTCATCGAGACCGACATCGTGCCCGGGTCGACCCGGCTCGTACCCGGGTCGTACCCGAGTGGCTGACCGGCCGTTGGCCCTCTGGACGTCCCGCGCACTGCTGCACAGCTGATTCCGCACGGAAGGCGGCCCGCACGGGTAGTTCTCCGCCGAGTCGGGCGGGGAAGGCCGGGAGCGCCTGGTCGTTACGCACGTGGAACCCCGTAGGGCGTATCCCCGCGGGGGAGGGAGCGAGCGGGGGTTGGGGCGGGCGTGCTGGCCACTGTGCGCTCCCTCGTGCACCCGACGAGCCGTCCCCATCGCACTGACCCGGATGTCCAGGCGGTGCCAGGCTGTCACCATCGGCTGCCATGACCTCTCTCGGTGGCCCCACCAACTTCACTCCCGACACCTGCGTCTTGGGTACCGACGGCATCGACTGGAGTTCCATAGCCTCCGCGGAGGCTATGAGCGCCTTCTGCGGCATCATGGCGGGCTTTGTCTTCGCCGGTCTCGTCACCGTCATCGGGCAGAAGAATTCCCCGGGCGGGGACGGCCACGCGTCACGCGGTCTGAAGCTCTTCCTGCCCTGCTTCATCGGCCTCGCGACGGCCTCGTACCTGTACGCCCTTACGGCCGGGGAGCTGGTGTGCACCCGGGCCGTCACGGAACAGCTCTTCTCCGGAGCCATCCTCGCCGCGGACGCTCTGATCGTGGTGGTCGCGCTTGCCTGGCTCTTGCCGGCCTACGACCGCAACAAGCACGGTGAAGTCCGCTTCTTCCGAGGCTTGGTGCAGTTCGCCGCGCAGTTCTCGATGCTGATGGTCATCGTGTCCGCCGACGGGTTCAACAACTCGGTGCTCGAGCGGCACGTCGCCGGGTGGGTCACCGCATTCGTATACGGCGGCGGCGCTGTCTTCATGGCCGCAATCTTCTTCGTCTGGCGGAAACCTCTCCCCCCGGCTCCGCCACCACCCACACCGCTGCCCAACGGAGTTACCGCAGCTGGATGGCCCGCACACTGGCGCGACGAGGTCCTCCTGAACCGTCACGTACAGGTCGCGGCGAGGACTGCCGTGGCGGCGGGCGGCCTCCTTGCCGTCGCCGGTGGCTGTGTCGTGGGCATCGCCTGGAACCACTGGACGTCGATGGCACCGTGGCTGGCCTACACGCTCTCCGGAATCACCCTCATGCTGCCCGGACTCGTCATCATCGCAGCGGTACGGGCCGCTCCCCGAGCCTGACCGGCTGTGCGCGTCCCCGTCCGGTAGGCCTCTGCGCGCGGCCGCCCGACCGGGCCTGACTCGTACTGTTCTTGTGCGGAAGTGAGGGTTGCCGGGAGGTCGATGCCCGGATCCTCACTCAGACCGTTTGCCCCGTGCGCGGAGGGCCGCCTCCAGACGGGCGATGTCTTCGGCGTCCTTGGTCCGCCGAGGCCGGGAAGGATCCCAGACGGGTGTCATCCGCTTGATCTCGATCTGGGCCTGCGGACTGACGATCGCGCACTCCAGCTCACCCATACGACCCATACCGGCATCGAGCATTCCTTCAGGCCAGGGGGCACCGGCCCAAGGCCCCCCGGCCACCACCACACGGTCGGCCGCATCCCGGTCCAGGAGCGTAAAGCTGCTCTCCAGACCGTCCTTGACGAAGTCGAGCTGCAAGTCGGGCGGCGACCCCTGGACCGTGCGATAACCGTGCCGCAGGGCCGCTCCTGCCAGGTCAGCGGCATCGTCCGCCCAGGCGAACCAGTCGATGTCCTCATGGTCCCGCGTGATCTCGCCGAGGAAGAAGTCCATGGCCCACCCACCGCGGAGCCACACCGGGATCCCAAGAGCGCCGGTAACCTCCAGGGTTTCAGCGATCAGGCTGAGCTGTTGATCAGCACGTCCCATATCCACAGCGCGCAGGTTACCCGGCAACTGCTCTGGTCGGCGCCCTCCCGCCGCAACGCGGCCTTCACGTACGACAGCCTGGGCCGCACCGAGACCCTCATGGACGGCCGAAGTCCGGCGAGGCACCTGGTCGACCTCGCCTATGCCTACGGATACGCGCCGGGCGCCTCCTCTACGCCGCCGAGAGCAAGGACGCCACGGGAGTACTCCTACAGCCCACGCGGCGTCACCCCGACTGGTCCTCCCTGCCTACCCGCCGGGGCTCCTGCACGGGGTCGTCCAGCCCTACCGGTCCGCCGGCAGTTACCAGGACACCACCTGCCTGTACCACTTCTCGGCCCGCACTCTATGCCGAGGGAGCTGGCGGCGAGCGTCGCAGGATTTTTTGCCGGTGCCGCTTCCGGTTCGGCATGCGAGACCGTCATGCTGGGATGCTCCGTACCGACGGCTGGAGCCTCCGCTGTCGGCGGCCAAGCCGTGTGCCTGGACTAATCAAGGACCGCAGTGCCGGGCGGCACAACAGAGAACGGAGGCGCGAATGGAAGACAACTATTTCAAGAGGGCAAGGACGACATCCCGGCTCTTCATGCTCTCTACCATCTTCGCCATATGTGGCGCGTGCGTCGGCCTTGCCCTGACCGTAGCCGACAAACCGGCAGGCCTGGGGATAGTGGCGATTTTCGCAGTCATTTGGGGAGTGGGCTATCTGGCCCGGCGGAGGGTGACGCGTGACGAACTGTGAGATCCGCCCGGCAGCAACGCGGCCCCGACCACGTCTGGTCGGGGCCGCAGCCACAACATTGACCGCAGTCGACCAGGATCAGAGACAGGGCAGTACAAGCTGCCGTCGACCGTGATCAAGTACGGAACAACGCCTAGCAGGGCCCGTCACGCAGAGGGCAGTCGGCACCAACTCAGGCCACGTACGTTATGCCGACCCCAGCACCAGCTGTCACTCCGCAGCGCCGACTGAATGGCCACGGCACCGCCCACGCTTGGGCAGGCACCCAACAATCTCACCGCCACGGACATCTACCTCCTCAACCCGGCCCGTGCCGGATGCCCCACGAAGTGACCTGTCCCCGTGGGCGGGTAGGCGGAGATCAGTTCACCACCACACTCAAGGAGAACGGTCCACTCCGGTTACCCCGTACTATCGCTACGGTAGGCACCTGCGCACTAAAGTCTGCCGCCATCCCGCCGACACCGGTCCGGGAAAGCACATATGTGCAGCAGGCCCGCCACATCCGGCCTCAGGTCCAGGAAAGGTTGTGCGCCCCATGTCCGAGAGTGTTTCCGCTTCCGAACTGACATCGCAGTACGCGGCTCAAGTACGTGCCGACCTCGAACACAACGCCAAGGAACAACAACGCCTGGGAGCGGAAATCGCCGCTCTACAGGAGCAGTTGGAAGCCCACCAGCGCAACCACGCGGTGCTGGTGAGCATCCAGCAGGCCATCGGCGCCGCACCGGCTTCCGCGGAGCCTGCGGCCCCGGCGGCCGGCACCAAGGTGCCCGCCCCGCGCGCCACGAAGAAGACCACCGAGGCCGATGCGACCAAGCGGGGGCGGGCCAAGAAGACAAAGGCCGCCCCCAAGCCCCGTCGTGGCACAACCAAGCCGGCTGCCGAGAAGGGTTCCGGTAAGGCCGCCGCATCCACGAAGTCAACACAGCCGACACTGGTCGACCTGATTCGCAACCACCTCTGCGAGCAGAGCGAACCACGCTCGGCGGCGGAGATCGCCGCAGCTCTCGCTCAGGCCCATCCTGACCGCAGCGTCAAGACGACCGTGGTGCGCACCACGGTCGAGGGGCTGGTGGCCAAGAGCCAGGCGCAGCGCAACAAGCAGGGCTCGTCCGTCTTCTACACGGCTTCCGCGGTGCCGGATCAGGCGGCTCAGCCGAAGCCGGAGGAACAGCCCGCTCAAGCCGGTGCGTGACACCGCCGAGGCACGCACGCCCCTGACGGTCGCTGGGTCCTGAGCAGGGACGCCCGGGCGGTCAGTTGAGTAATCCGCGGGAGCAAAGAGTCCCGGCCCCGTTCGGCCGGGACTTGCTCGTGCTCCGCTGTCAGGGGCGTGGCTGATGGCTGAGAGCGCGCGTCGCCGTGGGATCCATTCCCGGGTGACTGCCGAGGGTTTACGTCACGCCCGCAGCTCTAAATGGCGCGCTCCTCAACAGAACCCCGGGCTTCCGGGTGACCCGAATCGTCGGCCGAGGCCGAGGCCGCGGCACGCAGCGCCGCCTCGACCCGGCGGTTGCTGGTCATGGTCGCGGTGACGGCGGTCATGGTGAGGAGGAGGCCGGCGGCGGCGTAGAGCGGGGTGCGTACGTCGTAGGCGGTGGCCAGCCAGCCGCCGAGGAAGGCGCCGAACGGGGCGGCGCACATGGCGAGCATGCGGGATCAGGCGGGCGGGGACGATCGCCTGCCGCAGGGAAGGGCCGAGCACCATCGTGGCGCCCATGCCCGCTCCGCAGACGGCGAGCGCGAGGCCGGCGACGTACGGGTTGGGGGCGACGGCGAGGCCCAGGATGGCGAGTCCCTCGACCGCGGCCGTGCAGGTGAGCGCGGTGCCGGTGCCGAGGCGTCGGCCGAGGAAGGACGCGATGCCCGCGCCGAGCAGACCGCCGGTGGCCTCCGCCGTGAGGAGCAGTCCGAAGCCGAAGGCGCCGATGCCGAGACGGTCGTGCGCGAAGAGGGCGAGTACGGTCTCCACGGCGAGGAAGGCGATGTTCCCGACCGCCGGTCGCAGCGCGAGCCCGAGCAGCAGCCGATCCCGGAAGACGTACGAGGCACCGGCCCGCGCCTGCCGCAGCAGCGACTCGCGGACCTGCGGGACGGGCCGGGGCGCGGCGGGAAGCGATCGTACGAGCAGTGCGGAGAGGGCGAACGACACCGCGTCGGCGAGCAGCGGGACCGCCCGTCCGAGTGCGAGCAGGGCGCTTCCCGCGGGCGGTCCCGCGAAGCCGGACGCGGCGGTCTGGGTGCCGCGCAGGCGGGAGTTGGCGCGCTCCAGGAGCGCGGGGTCGCGGCCGAGCAGATCCGGCAGGTAGGCCGTGGCGGCCGTGTCGAAGAAGAGCCCGCCGAGGCCGAGCAGGAAGGCGACGGCCGCGAGCAGGGGGATGCTCAGTACGTCGAGCGCGGCCGCTGCCGCCGGTACCGCGAGCAGCAGCGCGCGTGCCGCGTCCGCCACCCACATCGTGCGCCGACGGTCCCAGCGGTCCACCAGCGCACCGCCGAGCACCCCGAAGAGCAGCCACGGCAGCGTTCCGGCGGCGGTGACGACGGCGAGTGCCATCGGGTCCCGCGTCAGCGCCAGGGCGAGCAGCGGCAGCGCGGCATGTGACACCCCGTCACCGAGCGAGGACACCGTCTGTGCGGTCCACAGCCGTGCAAAACCGGTCGGCAACTTTCGTATATCTGAGGTCACTTGGCGTCCCCCTCGGCCTGCTTGCGCGATGCCGGGTGGAACAGGGCGAAGACGAGTGACGCGTCCGGCAGTGACGGATCGGACAGCTCTCGGTACTCGTCCGCCAACGCTTGCAGCCGCGCCCCCAGCTCCGCGAACTGCTCCTCGGTGAGCCGTAGGTGCGCCATGCGTACGTGCCGCTCGGCATGCGCAGGCGCCGCTTCCAGGTCCGCCACCGCATGCCGCATCAGGAAGTCCGGCCCTCCCTCGCCCGGATCGGGCAGGACGATCGACCGCGCGGCCATCGCGTAGTACCGCTCGGTCACTCCCCGGACCTTGCGCGTCCGTACCACCTTGATCAGGCCTGCCCGTTCGAGCAGCCGTACGTGGTAGCTGGAGCTGCCCTTCGCGAGGCCCACTCGCTCGGCGATCTGCGTGATCGTCGCGGGCTCGAAGCGGAGCACCGCCATGATGCGGTGGCGCGTGAGATTGGAAACGGCGCGTAGTTGGTCGTCCGTGGTGACGTGGAACGCCTCGGGAAGATCATCGGTGGTCATGGCCCCAATGGTCAACACTTCTTGACCATTGGGCAACAGGTTTTCTGTTCCGGTCCCGGCCAAGCGGGACGGTGTGTCAGATCTTGGCGAGTGGGACGGTGTGTCAGATCTTGGCGAGCCGGTCCACCAGCAGTTCCAGCCTCCGCTCGGCGTCCGCCGGTGGCAGCCGCCCCGCCCGGGTCAGCGTCGCCAGCCCGTGCAGGGCCGCCCAGAACACCTCGGTGAACAGTCCGGGGTGTACGCCGTCCCCGGCGACCTCATCGAGGTTCTCCAGCAGGGCGGCGAAAGCGTCCTTCAGAGGCTCCGGGGTGTCCTCCCGCGCGAACGCCAGGCCACCGTCCAGTTGGAACATGGCGTCATAGACCGCCGGGTTGTTTTCGGCGAAGTCGAGGTAGGCGCGGCCAAGAGTCATGACCCGAGCGCGCGGGCCGTGCGCGGCCGAGGCCGCGGCCCGCAGTGCCGCGGCCATCTCCGCGGCCCCCTCAAGGGCCACGGCGCCGATGATCTCGCGCTTGCCGCGGAAGTGGCTGTAGAGAACGGGCTGGCTGTACTCGATGCGCTCGGCGAGTCGGCGGGTGGTGACCGCGTCCCAGCCCTGCTGCTCGGCGAGTTCGCGGGCCGTCGCCACGATGAGACGTTCGCGGCCCGCCCGTTCGCGCTCCTTGCGTTCCTGTACCGACATGATTCGACCCTAGCACCGCTAGACAATCGAGCGGCAGCAGGACTAGCGTTGCCACATCACCTAGCAACGCTAGACTCCAGAAGGGGCCATCATGCTCAACGCACTTGAGGTCTTCACCACCGTGGTTGTCGGCGTGATGGTGGGGGTGGAGTTCTCCGTAGCCTTCTTCGTCAACCCGATCCTGGCGGGCCTTCCCGGCGACAACGGCCTGCGCGGCCGCACCCACGGGGCCCGGCTGCTCGGCGCCGTGATGCCGTTCTGGTACATCGGCTCACTGGTGCTCGCCGCGGTCTGGGCCGTCGCCGGATGGGACCACCACGGCGCCGGGCTCGTCGTCACCGCCGCCGCGCTGCTGATTCTCAGCATGGTCCTGTCGATCCTGCTCCTCGTGCCGATCAACAACCGGGTCAAGACGTGGACCGCCGACGGCCTGCCCGCCGACTGGAAGCAGCAGATGAACCGCTGGGACCGCTTCCACTACGTCCGCGTCGCCGTCATCATCGCCGCTTTCACCCTGCTCGTCGCGGCCCGCGCCTGAGCCCGCGGGCCGCCTGCCTTCTCGTCACCGAACGTGGGCCAACAAGGTCCGCAAGACGGTCTCGGCGTGTGTCCAGAGCAAGGAACCACCGGCAGTGGGAAGCAGGTGCCTGGTCGCCGTCGGGATCATCTGGGCGAGCGATTCACCCAGATCCGGAGAGTGGGTGGGGCTGGTGTCCTGCCGGCCGTACCAGAGGTCGACCGGGACGGCGATGTCGGCGGGGTCGAACGGCCAACGGCCCGTCGCCAGGACGGTGTCACGGGCGTAACCTGCCGGGCCCTGGCTGAACGCCTCATCCATCGCGCGCCGGAAAGCGGTCTGGAAGATTGGGTCGGTGTAGACCGTCCGATCCACCTCGGGACTTGTCGTGATGATCAAGTCCCACAGCGTGTCGGCGCTGCCGAAGTCGGCGAAGGAGGCCTCGGCGGCGCCGGGGTCGGCCGCCACGGCGTCAACCATGCCCCTCACCTGGGGGTTCAGCGAGTGGGCGAAGCGAGGATGCGCGAGTTCGTCGCTGCCTGACACTACGGCCACCGCGTCCACCAGACCGTTTGCCGCCAGGGCGAGGGCGAACGGCGCCCCCTGCGAGAATCCCACCGCCAACGGCGCTCGCAGGGACCGCTCTTGGAGGAGGTGCCGGATGTCGGCGACCCAACTGGTCAGGGTCCGGTCGGGGTCCGGGTCGGAGGCGCCGAGGCCGGGCCGGTCCACGCTGATGAGCCGGACACCTGCCGCGTCAACGACGTCACCGCCGAAAGCGAGCCACCTGCTGGTGGCCGCCCCCGGGCACAACAGCACCGGCGTGCCGTCGACCGGCCCCCACTCCGCCCATCCCAGGAGACGACCGTCCGGCAACTGGCTCTGTCCGAGCCTCGCTGGTTCGCTTACGCCATAATCCATGATCCTTATTGTCCTCGACCCGCAAGCCCCGATTTGATCAGCGGCGCGTCCCGCACGACTTCCCGGAACCCGACCCCCTCGTACAGCCCGCGCGCCTGAGGATGCCCCGGCGCGCCCAGGCAGGCGACCGTCACATGAGTGGCCCCGGCCGCCCGGGCCCGACGCATCCCGTGCAGAAGCATCGCCCGTGCCAGCCCCATACGCCGGTAATCCGGATGCGTGCCGACGGGTTCGAACTCGGCGGTCCTGTTCACCTCGTCGAGCCACATGATCGTCGAGGACGCCATTGTTCCGTCCGGCGCCTCCACCAGGATGTGCAGGTCGCCGCGGTACGGCGCTGTCTGCCGTACGCCCTCGTAGCTCTCGGCCGTGTACGGCGAGGGGGACCAGGCGTCCAGATGTGCCTGGACCGCGGCCGCCGGTCCGGCCTCGTCCGCGGTGCGGAACCGGAATCCGGCCGGCAGCACCGCCTCCTCCACCTCGGTGAGGCCCCGCTCAAAGAGCTGGCTCCAGCACCCGTCGTCGCCGAGCGCGGTGGGGTCGGTCCGGTAACCGTGCGCCGCCCACCGGTTCAGGGCGAACTCATCGGCGGCGCTCGGCAGCACCGTACGCTCCAAGCCCGCCGCCACACTGTCGTACCAGTCGATCACCTCGTCGACCAATGCCGGCTGGTCGGGATGGACTTGATAGGCGAGGTAAGCCCCGGTGACGTCCTTCACCGACCCGTCGTTCATTCGCACCCTGCGCGGAAGATGGACCCAGCCCCACGCCACCGGAATCCCGCCGGAGAACCACATCCGACGCCGCCAGCTCGCTCCGGCGCCGGCGTGCCCCTTGCCCCAGTTCCAGGCCAGCTCCCCGAACGACGCGTCACTGTTCACCAGGTCCGGGCGGATGGCGGTGACGCGTTGCGCCAAATCCTGCATCAACTGGACGTCTGCGGCGGTCACATGCTCGGAGTTCCCCATGGCTCACCACTGTGTCAGGACCCTCGTCAAGCCGTCGATCCGTTTTTTACGAGGGCCTCAACTCACAAGGGCCTCTGCACCGTGAAGAAGTCGATGAGCGCTCGGGCGACCCGGTCGGGCGCGTTCTCCGTGGGGATGTGATCCGCGCCCGGGATGCGGACGACCGTCGTGTGCGGGATCTCCGACGCGAAACGCTCGGCGTACTCCACCTTCTCGTGGAGGTCGTCCTCGCCCCAGATGAGCAACTTGGGTGTGGCGGACCGCCGTAGTGCGGGGACGAGGTCAAGTGTGTAGCGGCTGTCGGCCGCACCCGCCATGGCCATCCAGGAGCGGCGGACCCGCCCGTCGGTCCACGGATCCACGTAGTCCGCGATCAGCCGCTCGGTGGCGGCACCGGCCAGCGCCCTCGTCACCGCCTCCCGACGAGCGGCGAGCACTCCCTCGGTCGTGTCCGCGTCCCGGAACCGGGCCACGTGGGGCGCCGGCCAGGAGTCGTAGAGAACCGAGTTGACCAGGGCCAGCCGGGACACCTCCAGCCGGTCGCGGGCGAGGAGGTGCTGGGCGATGGCGCCGCCGATGTCATGACCTGCCAGGGCGATCGGTCCGGAGAGGTTCAGCGCGGACGCGAATCGCGTCACCCATTCCGCAAGGGCTGGGACGGTGGCCGTCTCCGGGGTCAGCTCACCCCCCGAACGCCCCAGTCCGGGGAGATCGACCGCAAGAGGCCGTAACCCCGCATCGGCGAGCCCACCGAGCACCGGGAGCCAGACCCGACTCCAGTACGTTCCGTGGAGAAGCAGTACGGGTGGGCCGTCCTGCTCCACGGTCAGATAGCTGGCCATTTCGCCATCGACCCGGACCGTGGTCCTCAGCACTCCGGTCGCGGCCGTCACGATGGTCCCAGCGGTCCCAGTGGTTTCGGTAGCTTCGGTGGGTTCGCTCATGAGACCACCGTGGTCGGCGTCGGCTTCCTCGCCGAGAGTCTGGAAAGACACTCACCAGTACTTTGCTGCCAGGCGGCTCCGGGCCGCACGTCAATGCCGTGTGTTGCTCGGGCTCCGCGTCCGGGCAGAGATGGGACGAATCTCGGACGGACCTTGAGGCGGCTGGTGAGGTGGTCGTACCCCGTCTAGGGTCCCAGCCGAGAGGGTGGTGGGGATGTCGCTGGAGTTCGGCTTGCTCGGCACGATCGAGGCGCGCGTGGACGGCCTTCCCGTGGACGTGGGGCACACTCGGCAGCGCTGCGTGCTGGCCGCCCTGCTCGTGGACGCCAACCGGTCGGTCGCGGTCGACGAACTCATCGACCGCGTCTGGGGGGACCGGCCCCCGCAACGGGCGAGGGGAACGCTGTACGGCTACTTGTCCCGGCTGCGCCAGGCGCTGGCCTCCGCCGCCGCCAAGGACGTCGCCCTCACACGGCAGCCCGGCGGCTATGTCCTGGGCATTGATGCGGCGGCCGTGGATCTCCATCGTTTCCGGGATCTGGTCGCACAGGCCCGCACCGTCGACGACGAGCAGGCGGCTGTGCTGATGGGAGAGGCGCTGGGGCTGTGGAGGGGAGAGGCGTTCGCCACTGTGGACACCCCGTGGTTCTGCGATCTGCGGCAAGTGCTCGAGCGGGAACGGCTGTCGGCCGAGCTGGACAGCGTCGACATCCGATTACGGGGTGGCCTGCACGGAGAGCTGCTGCCCGACCTCACCACGCGCGCGCGGGAACACGCGCTGGACGAGCGCGTGGCCGGTCAGCTCATGCTCGCCCTGTATCGCAGTGGACGCCCAGCCGATGCCCTCAACCACTACCAGGCTCTACGGGGGCGTCTCGCCGAGGAGTTGGGCATCGACCCCGCGCCCGCGCTACAGGACCTGTACCAGCAGATCCTCATCGCGGATCCCCGGCTCGCGGTGCCCACCCCGAGCCGCGCCGAGCCTCCACACGAGCACCAGAACCAGCATCCGGCAAGCACGACGACAGTGGCGCCCCACCAACTGCCCGCCCCGCCGCCCCTATTCACCGGGCGCGAGGGCGAACTCGTACGCCTGGGGAAACTTTTGACCCCCCGCGGCGAGCCGGACGGCGGCAGTGTGCTGATCGCGGCCGTCTGCGGCACCGGTGGCGTCGGCAAGACCTGGCTGGCGCTGCGCTGGGCCCACGACCAGCACGAGTCCTTCCCCGGCGGCCAGTTGTACGCGGACCTTCGCGGCTTCGTCCCCTCCGGTGAACCGGTGGACCCGTACGCCGTCATGCGGGGCTTCCTCGAAGCTCTCGGCGCCGACCCCACCACCCTTCCCACCACCCCGCAGGCCCAGGCCGCGCTGTACCGAAGCCTCACGACGGGGCGACGGCTGCTGATCGTGCTCGACAACGTCCGCGACACCGACCAGGTCGTTCCCCTGCTCCCCGGCAGCCCCACCTGCACGGTCCTGGTCACCAGCCGCCACCAGCTCCTCGGACTCACCGCCTCCCACGGCGCCGGCCACCTCTCCCTGGACACGCTCGACGACACCGAGGCGCACGACCTGCTCGTCCACCGCCTCGGCGCCGAGCGGGTCGCCGCGGAGCCCGCCGCCGCGGCGGAGCTGATCCGGCACTGCGCCGGGCTCCCCCTCGCCATCAGCGTTCTCGCCGCCCGCGTCACCACGAACCCCATGCTCGATCTGACCGCGCTGGTGGCCGAAGTGCGTGACACCGCGACCCGGCTCGACGCCCTGGAGACCGGCGAGGTGTCCAGCGACGTACGCACCGTCTTCGCCTCTTCCTACCGCGCCCTCGACGCCGATTCGGCCCAGGTGTTCCGCCAGCTCGCCCAGGCACCCGGCTCCGACATCGGCCTGCCCGCCGCCGCCAGCCTCACCGCTCTCCCCCCGGCCCGGCTCCGCACGCGCCTGCGCCGCCTCCAGGCCTACCACCTCGTCCAGGAGCGCGTCCCGGGCCGTTTCACCTGCCACGACCTGTTACGCGCGTACGCCCTGGAGCTGGCGGAGGCCGCGGCGCCCGCCGACGAAGCCGAAGCGGCGCTCACCCGGGTCCTCGATCACTACGCGCACACGGCGTACGCGGCCGACCGGCTCCTGCTCCCCCACCGCGACCCGCTCCGCCCGGCGACGGCGTCCGACGGCACGCGCCCCGAGGAGTTCGCCACGCACGACCTGGCGCTGGAGTGGTTCGCGTCCGAGCACGCCGTCCTGACCGCGACCATCGAGCACGCCACGCGCACCGGACACTATGCGCAGGCGTGGCGGCTGGCCTGGGCGTTCACCACGTTCCTGGCCCGCCGGGGGCGCTGGGCCGACGTCGCGGCCGTGCACACCACCGCCCTCACCGCCGCGGCCCGCACCGAGGACGCGGCCGCCCAGGCCGAGTCCCACCGCGCGCTCGCCTGGGCCTGCACCGAGACCGGCCGCTTCGACGACGCCCACCGCGAACTGGCCCGCGCGCTCGACCTCTCGGAGACGAGCGGCGATCTCCTCTCCACCGGGCACACCCATCTCGCCCTGGGCTGGCTGTACGAACGCCAGGGCGACAGGAGCGCCGCCCTTCGGCACGACGGGCGTGCCGTGGAGGCGTTCACCGCGATCGGGAACCTCGCGGGGAGGGCTCGCGCCCTGAACGCGGTGGCCTGGGACCACGCCCAGCTCGGGGAGTACGTCACGTCGGTCCGCCACTGCGAGGAAGCGCTGGCCATCCAGCGCGAGCTGGGCGACGAACGGGGCCGGGCAGGCACCTGGGACACCCTCGGATACGCGTACCACCAACTCGGCGACCACACGAAGGCCATCGCCTGCTACGAACACAGCCTGGACCTCAACCGCGCGCTGAGCCACCGGTACAACGAGGCCGAGACCCTGGTCCACCTGGGCCGGGCCCACCAGGCGACGGGCGCTCCCGAACCGGCCAAGGAAGCTTTGAACCAGGCCCTCGCCATCTACCTCGACATCCACGCCCCCGAACCGGAGGTGGATGAGATCCGCACGCTCCTGCGCGAAATCGACAGCACACCGGAGTCCGACGGCCGGGACACCCCCTGACCGTGTAACCGCGTCCTCGCGGGAGTCACCGGGCGCGGACCGCGTCGCGCAGCGCGGTGTGCGCGTCGCGGCTGCGCTCCCGGCCGGCGGCAAGGGCGGCTTCGACCTCGTCACTGAAGTGCTGGTCATGTACGTCCCCGAGGGGGATGTCGCTCAGATCGATGGCCGACCACGCGGTCTCGACCGCGATATCGACGAGATGGGGGTCGGTCGTGGTGAGCGCGAGACGGTCGAAGGCCTGGGTGACGGCCGAGCGGGCTCGGTACATGTCGGCCCGGCGTTCTCTCGTACGGGACTCGCCGTCACGCAGGTCGGCGATCTGTAGCCAGTACAGCTCCCGGAAGGCCAGGGCTGCCGCGAGGAGTTGTGCGGTTGCCTCCTGAACCCGCTGGCGGTGCTCGGCGGCGCGGGCGCGGCGGTCCGTCCAATGAGCGGAGAGACCGGCCAGGGCGGCACCGCCGAGCGTGCCGAGCACGGCGATCAGGGTGGACCACATCGGTCTCTCCTTGGGCCAGGGACCGGGGAGTTGAGTGCCGACCGCGACGACGGATCGTCAGGGCTGTCGCGACAGTATCCCTGTATCCCTGTATCAAGGAGGGCCCGCGTGGATCAAGGGCGCTGCATTTGAACGCCGCGGGGTGTCAGCGGTGTGTCAGGGCGGTCTGTGAGGCTCCGGTCCGGTACGTCGACGCTCCGGGAGTGGGTCCGTATGCGCAGTGGCAGAGTCCATGGCCGTGTCAGCACAGGCCGATGGTCGCTCGCGTGGCTTCTGGTCACCGTGCTGGCCGTGCTCGGCGTCCTGGTGGCGCCCCGGACCGCGACGGCCGCGGCGTCGGCGGCCGACACCCCGGTCAACCTCCTCAACGTCCACAGCGGCAGATGCATGGAGGTGGAGAACTCCTCCAACGCCGACGGGGCGAGGATCCGGCAGTGGGACTGCGAGGGCCAGCCGGGCGCGCGCTGGCTCATCCGGCCCTCGGCCGCCTCGACCCACGCCGTCAACATCGTGAACGCGCACAGCGGCAAGTGCCTGGCCGTACGGACGGACGCGCCCTCGGTCGGCACCTCCGCTCCGCGTGTCGAACAGTGGGGCTGCGCCGGATCGCCCGGGATCGACTTCGAGATCGACAGCCGTACGGACTCCGCCTGGATCCTCTCCAGGACGACCACGCCGACGCGCTGCCTGGAGGTGGAGAACTCCGCCGAGCGCCGCGGCGCGCCCATCGTGCTCTCGACCTGTGCGAACCAGAAGGGGATCGCCTTCCAGCAGCGGCCGGACCGCACCGGCAACGACATCCGGCGCGATGACCTGTCCGCCCTGTACGGGTACGACAACGGATCGGTCTCGCTGTTCCGCTTTCCCACGAGCAGCGCGGGCGGCTTCGAGGTCCCGGACGTGCCGTGGAGCTCCCCCGCCGACTCCTGGGACTTCTCCCAGAGCCGGATGACCTCGGGGGACTTCAACGGCGACGGCCGCAGGGACGCGGCCCTGCTGCGGGGCCACGGCGACGGCTCCATCGCGCTGCTCACGATGCTCGGCACGGCGGACGGCGGGTACGCGGCCCCGTTCAAGTCGTGGGAGCGACCGCCGGGCAACTGGTGGGGCAACCAGGTCCAGTTGACCGCCGGGGACTACGACGGCGACGGCCGCGACGAGGCCATGGCCCTGTACGGGTACGGCGACGGCAGCGCCGCCCTGTTCAGCTTCCGCACCACGCAGGAGGGCGCCTTCCAGGTGCCCTCCACTCCCTGGAGGGCACCCGCCGGCACCTGGGACTTCGCCCAGAGCCGTATCGCCACGGGCGATTTCGACACGGACGGCCGCCAGGACGTCGTACTTTTCAAGGGCACCGCGAACGGCGCCGCCGAACTGCTCACCCTCACCGGCACCGCGGACGGCGGGCTCTCCGCGCCGCTCAAGTCCTGGGAGCGACCGCCGGGCAACTGGTGGGGCAGCCAGGTGAAGCTGGCGGCCGGTGACCACGACGGCGACGGCCACGACGAGTTGATCGCCATGTACGGCTATGACAATGGGGCCGTGTCCCTGTTCCGGTTCGCGACCACCGGGGACGGCGGCTTCCAGGTGCCCACCGCGCCGTGGAGCGCCCCGGCCGGCACCTGGACGTTCTCGCACAGCCACATGGTCTCCGGCGACTACAACGGCGACGGGCGGCGGGACATCGCACTGTTCAAGGGGACGGTGGACGGGGCGGCCGCGCTACTCACCCTCCTCGGCACCGCCGACGGCCGGCTCGTGTCACCGTTCACGTCCTGGCAGCGGCCACCGGGCAACTGGTGGGGCCACCGCGTGCTGATGGTCTGAAGCTGTCGCGCCTAGCCCAACCAGGTCACATCTGCGCCCGACTCTCCCCTCGCCCCGTGCGTCCGCATGACCGGTGCGAGCCGGGCGGACGATGTTGGTGTCCGGTATGCCGTGCCGGTGGTCACGTCGGTACCGGACAGGTGCGAGAGCGAGGGAGACCCCGATGGCGGAACTGTTCATCGACGGGGAGTGGACCGGTGCCGTCCAGGGCGCGCGGCGGGACGTGGTCAATCCGTACGACGCGTCCGTCATCCAGCAGGTCGACGACGCGGACGAGGCCGACGTCGACCTCGCCGTACGCGCCGCCCGGCGCGCGTTCGACCGCGGCGAGTGGGCGTCCGCGCCCACCCGGGAGCGGGCCGACGTCCTGCTCAGGGTGTCGCGGTTCCTCCTGCGGGACCAGGAGGAGATCGCCCACGTCGAGTCCCTGGACACCGGCAAGACACTCGCCGAGGCGCGCATCGACGTCGAGGACGTCTCGAACGCCTTCCGCTACTTCGCCGAGATCGCCGACAAGGACGGCGGCCGGGTCGTGGACGTCGGCCCCGACGTGCTCAGCCGCGTCACCTACCACCCCATCGGGGTCTGCGCGCTCATCGCGCCATGGAACTACCCGCTGCTCCAGGCCTCCTGGAAGGTCGCCCCCGCCCTGGTCGCGGGCAACACCTTCGTACTCAAGCCCAGCGAGACGACGCCGCTCTCCACGATCCACATGATCCGGCTCATCGCGGAGGCGGGAGCGCCGGCCGGGGTCGCGAACCTCGTACTCGGTCCGGGCGCCACCGTCGGCGCGGCGATGTCCGCCCACTCCGACGTGGACCTGGTGTCCTTCACCGGTGGTCTGGCCACCGGGCGCCGCATCATGGAGGCGTGCGCGCCGGGCGTGAAGAACCTCGCGCTGGAGCTGGGCGGCAAGAACCCCAACGTGGTCTTCGCCGACTGCGACTTCGACGCCGCCGTCGACCACGCGCTCGAGGCATCGTTCCTGCACTCCGGGCAGGTCTGTTCGGCGGGCTCCCGGCTCCTGGTGGAGGACTCCCTGCACGACCGGTTCGTGGAGCGGCTCGCCGCCCGCGCGGGGACCATCCGGCTCGGCAACGGCCTCGACCCGCAGACCGAGAGCGGGCCGCTCAGCTCGGCGGAGCACCGGGAGAAGGTCGAGAGCTATCTGGAGATCGCCCGTGACGAGGGCGCCCGTCTCGTGTGCGGCGGCCGCCGACCGGAGGACCCCGAGCTGTCGCGCGGCTTCTTCCTGCTGCCCACCATCTACGCCGACTGCGACCGCTCCATGCGGATCGTGCAGGAGGAGGTCTTCGGCCCGGTGGTCACCGTGGAGCGGTTCCGCGGCGAGGACGAGGCCGTGGAGCTGGCCAACGACACCCGTTACGGCCTGGCCGGCGGTGTGTGGACGAACGACGCGAGCCGCGCCCAGCGGGTCGCGGCACGACTGCGGCACGGCACGGTCTGGATCAACGACTTCCATCCGTACGTGCCCCAGGCCGAGTGGGGCGGCTTCGGCCGCTCCGGTTTCGGCCGGGAGCTAGGGCCCACCGGCCTGCGCGAATACCAGGAGGCCAAGCACATCTACCAGAACCTCAGGCCGGGTGTCTCCGGCTGGTTCAAGGGCTGAGCGGGCAGGGCGAGAGCAAAGGCGACGGCATGCACGACGAGACGACGACCTACGACTACCTGATCATCGGAGGCGGTACGGCCGGCTCCGTACTGGCCGCGCGGCTGAGCGAGGACCCGGGCTGCCGGGTGTGCGTGGTGGAGGGCGGGCCCAGCGATGTGGGTGACGACCGCATCCTTCGGCTGCGCAACTGGATCAACTTGCTGGACTCCGAGTTCGACTACGGCTACACGACCGAGGAGCAGCCGCGCGGCAACTCGCACATCCTGCACTCCCGGGCCCGCGTGCTCGGCGGCTGCTCCTCGCACAACACGCTGATCAGCTTTATGCCGTTCCCGCAGGACCTCGACGAGTGGGTGGCGGCCGGCTGCGACGGCTGGGGCCCGGAGACGATCCTGCCGTACCGGTCACGGCTCCAGAACAACATCGTGCCGGTCGGGGCCGCCGACCGTAACGCGATCGCCGAGGACTTCGTGACGGCGGCCACCACCCGGCTCGGCGTCCCGGTCGTCGAGGACTTCAACGCCCGCCCCTTCACCGACGGCGCCGGGTTCTTCTCCCTCGCCTACGACCCGCGGACCAACACCCGCTCCTCCGCCTCGGTCGCGTATCTGCACCCCATCATGGACCGCCCGAACCTGACACTGCGCCTGGAGACCTGGGCGTACCGGCTGCTGCCCGACAGCGAGGGGCGCTTCACCCGCGTCCAGGTGCGCAACGCCGACGGCTCCGTGTCGACGCTGGAGGCCGAGGCGGAGGTGCTGCTCTGCGCCGGCGCGATCGACACGCCGCGGCTGCTGCTGCTCTCCGGCATCGGCCCCGCCGACCAGCTGCGCGAGCTGGGCATCGAGGTCCGCGCCGATCTGCCCGGTGTCGGCGAGAACCTGCTCGACCACCCCGAGTCGGTGATGGTGTGGGAGACCCGCGGCCCGCTGCCGCCCAACTCGGCCATGGACTCCGACGCCGGTCTCTTCCTGCGCCGTGACGCCGCGGGCGGCCCGCGCCCCGACCTGATGTTCCACTTCTACCAAGTGCCGTTCACCATCAACACCGAACGCCTCGGCTACCCGGTCCCCGAGCACGGCGTCTGCATGACGCCGAACGTGCCGCGCGCCCGGTCCGTCGGCCGCATGTGGCTGCGCAGCGCGGACCCCACCGTCAAACCGGCCCTGGACTTCCGGTACTTCACCGATCCGGACGGGTACGACGAGCGCACGATCGTCGACGGGCTGCGCATCGCCCGCGAGGTGGCCGCCACCGCGCCGTTCAGCGACTGGCTGCTGCGCGAGGTGGCGCCGGGCCCGGACGTGCAGTCGGACGCGGACCTGTCCGAGTACGGGCGCCGGGCCGCGCACACCGTCTACCACCCGGCCGGTACCTGTCGGATGGGCGCCGAGGACGATCCGATGGCGGTGGTCGATCCGCAGCTGAGGCTGCGCGGTCACGACGGGCTGCGCATCGTGGACGCCTCCATCTTCCCCACCATGCCGACCATCAACCCGATGGTCACCGTGCTGCTCGCCGCCGAGCGCGCGGCGGATCTCATCAGCGCCCGGCCGGCTCCGCAGCCGCTGGGTGCGGAAGGGGCGGGCCAGTGACCGCTCCCGTTCCCGGGGCGCCGGACAGCACGGCGAAGACCGGCCAGGGCGAAGAGGAATCGGAGTTCCGCAAGGACATGGGGCCGTGGGCGAACTTCGCCCTGGGCTTCACCTACCTCTCCCCCGTCGTCAGCACGTACACCCTCTTCGGCACGGCCCTCGCCGACGGCGGGCCCCCGATGATCTGGGCCTTCGTCATGGCGGGCTGCGGGCAGTTCCTCGTGGCGCTGGTCTTCGGGGAGGTCGTCGCGCAGTATCCCGTGGCGGGCGGTGTCTATCCGTGGGCGCGGCGGCTGTGGGGCAAGCGCTGGGCCTGGATGACCGGGTGGGTGTACATGTGGGCGCTGCTCGTGACGATCACGAGTGTCGCGTACGGTGCCGGGCCCTACATCGCGATCCTGCTCGGGTTCGACGCCACGGTGCACACCACCGTGCTGTGCACGATCGGTCTGATCCTCGTCGCGGTGATCATCAACTACGCCGGTACGAAGGCCCTTTCGTGGGCGGCGCTGATCGGCTTCGGCGCGGAGCTGATCGGTGCCCTCGTCGTCGGCATCATCCTCTTGGTCACGCACCGCTTCCACGGTCTCGGTGTGCTCTTCGACGACTTCGGCGCCGCCGGGGACGGCTCCTATCTGCCCGTCTTCCTCGGGGCGGCGATCATCGGCTTCTACCAGTACTACGGTTTCGAGGCCTGCGGTGATGTGGCCGAGGAGGTCAAGCACCCCGGCAAGGTGATTCCCAAGGCGATGCGCCGCACCATCTACGTCGGCGGGGCGGCGGCGACGTTCACCTGCCTGACGCTGCTGCTGGCCGTCGTCGACTACGAGGCGGTGATCTCCGGAAAGGACGCCGACCCGGCCGTCAGGATCCTCTTCGACGCCCTCGGCGAGGCGGGCGCGCGGGTGGTGATGGCCGTGGTCCTCATCTCCTTCCTGTCCTGCACGATCAGTCTCCAGGCCGCTGCCGGGCGGCTGATCTACTCGTACGCGCGCGACGAAATGATCATCGGCCACCGGCTCCTGCGGAAGTTCTCGCCGACCCGTGCGGTCCCCGAGTACGCGCTGCTGGTCGCCGCGGTGATCCCGGCGCTGATCGCGGTGGGCTCCCTGATCTCGACGGACGCTCTCACCAAGATCGTCTCCTTTGCGATCCTCGGCATCTACGCCGCCTTCCAGATGGTCGTCCTGGCCGCGCTGCGGGCCCGTCTGAAGGGGTGGAAGCCGAGCGGCGAGTACCGTCTCGGCCGCTGGGGCCTGCTGGTCAACATCGGGGCCTTCGCCTACGGGATCTTCGCCATCGTCACCATCGCCTGGCCCCGCACCCCCGAAGCCGCTTGGTACGACAACTGGATCGTGCTGCTGGGCGGCGGCGTGGTGGTGGCCGTGGGTCTGCTGTACATGTTCACCACGCGTCACTACGGGCGCAGCGACGCTCCCTCGGACAACGCGATCCCCGACTAGACCGCCCTCAAATGCGGTGTTTTCTGTGAGCCCACCCATAGGGGCCACATCACATGCTAACGACGGTAGTGGTCGCCCCGCGGCCCGTACGAAGGGCCGGGAGCCCCTTGTACGGGCCGCCCGACCCGGTGACCTGCGATCCCGGGTAGTACGTCACACCCTTGCGTCCTTCTCCGGGCGCCCCGACTCTGGCTGAGGTCCCGGCGAGCCGATCTCGTCCCGGACGGATCCCCCGCTCCCCCGAGCACCCCCTCCCCGCACAGCCTGGAGAGTCACCCCCGTATGGCCACCACCCGGACGCAGACCCGTAGCACCGCCCGCTTCCGCAAGATCTCCTTCGCCGGCATAGCCACCGCCGGTGCCGCCGCCGCGGCCCTCACGCTGGTGCCCTCGGCCGCCCACGCCGCGGAGGCGACCGGCACGAGCGCCTCGGTGTCGCGGGCGGCGGCGGTCAAGGCGGGGCAGGCCGACAACCTCGACGGCTGGATCCGCGAGGCCCTCGGCATCATGAAGGCCAAGGGCATCCCCGGTACCTACGAGGGTCTGCACCGCAACATCATGCGCGAGTCCGCGGGCAACCCGAACGCCCAGAACGGCTGGGACGTGAACGCCCAGAACGGCACCCCGTCCAAGGGGCTCCTCCAGGTCATCCAGCCCACCTTCGACGCGTACCACGTCGAGGGCACCGCCAACGACCTGACCGACCCGGTGGCCAACATCGCCGCGGCCGCCAACTACGCGGCCGACAAGTACGGCTCCATCGACAACGTCGACTCCGCGTACTGAGCCACCGGCCGGGCAACCGTAGGACGGGCCGAGGTCCGTCCCGTGATCCGGATGCGGTACGAAGTCCTCTGTGAACGAAGAGATCCAGCCCGCGACCGTACGTGTCTTCATCGCCCTCGCCCCGCCGGACGAGGCGAAGCAGGAACTGGCGAGGGAGCTGGGCCCCGCCTACCACGCCCACCCGCGGATGCGGTGGAACCGCATCGAGGACTGGCACATCACCCTGGCCTTCCTCGGCGAGGTGCCCACCGCGGTGATTCCCCTGCTGCGCCCGCCGCTCGCGGACCTCGCGGCGGCGCGCCGCCCCCTCACGCTGGCTCTTCGCGGTGGCGGGCACTTCGACGAACGCGTGTTGTGGAGCGGGATCGACGGGGACCGCGAGGAGCTGCACCTGCTCGCCACCGAGGTGCGCACGGTGGTCAAGGAGTGTGGGGTCGCCTTCGCGGAGCGCCCCTTCCGTCCGCACCTGACGCTGGCCAGGGCCAGGCGGGACACGCCGTCGTGCGCGGTGGAGGCCGCGGCCGGACTCACCGGCTTCGCCGGCCGCCCGTGGCAGACCGAACGCCTGCATCTGGTGGGCAGCAACATCGGCCGCGGCCCCGGCCCGATCCACTACCGCGACATCACCGCCTGGCGCTTCGGCGGCCCGGCTCGGCCGACGGCCGCGGAGCCGGTGTCACTGTGAGGCTCGCCGGCGAGGTGCCGGTCAGTCCTTGTCGACATGTTCGCGCAGGATCTTGCGGTTCGTCGCGTCGATGTCGAACGTCGTCTTGTTCCAGGTGTCGGTCGACACGACGTCGACGGACCACTTGGGCGTGCCCCCGTCGGTGTCGTCGAGTTCGACTGAGCTGACCGTGCCCTTGGTCTTGTCCGTCGCGGTCTGCGCGGCCTGCTCGGGCGTGACCGTGGCCTTCTTCAGCCGGTCCGCCAGCTCGGTCTTGTCGCCCGCGTCCTGGTCCGCGTCGGCGCGTGCCTGGCCGGCCTTGCCGGTGACCGCGTCGACGTCGACGGTGTGCTTGGCGCCGTCGCTCGTCGCGACCTCGGTCTCCCACTTGGGGCTGTCGGCCGGCCCCTTGAGTTCGACCGAGACCGGCTTCGACTTGTCCACCGCCGCCAGCGCCGTGCGCAGCGCCTCCTGGTAGCCGACCTTGGCCTTCGGGATGAGTGCCTTGCGCTCGGCCTGGTCCTCGGTGAGGGAGCCGTTGCCCGCCGACGGGGAGGCCGCCGGTGTGGGCGTCCGCGCGGTCTTGGCCGCGTCGGTCGTCGTGCCGCCGTCGTCGTCATCGCCGCAGCCCGTGAGCAGGGCCGCCGCCGCGGCCGCGACGCACACCATGCCGACGCCCCGGGAGACCGGCGGACGTCCGCGCCTGGGGACAGAACTGTTCCGTTTAGTGACCATACGGGCACGTTAAGGCAGATATCTCACCGGCGCCTCAACGGCTGAGCCGAGGGGGGTAACCACCGGCGTGCCGCCCGCCGACCGCGGCGATCTCTTACGCCATCCGAGAACCGGACCTGTCCAAGATCGCGTGTAACGGACGACCGCATCACCACTCTCACAAGACAGGCAACTCGGGTGGCAGTTATATCCAGGGGCGCGGCGGCCGTGATAGCCGTCGCGATGTCCGGCGCACTGGTCGCGGGGGTGGCCTCGGCCGACTCCGGGCCACGGCCGGATCACAGGGCGGGCCAGGGCGCGAGCACCGGTCCGAAGGGCAAGAACAGTTCGGGGGCGCGGGGCGAGCGGACGACGACCGTCACGCTGATCACCGGCGACCGGGTGGTCGTCGGGGCGGGAAGCAGGAAGGTCGTCCGGCTGCTGCGCGGCAAGGGCCGCGAGCAGGTCTCGATCTCGGTGCGGCGCGAGGGCGGGCACCTGTACGTCGTACCGCAGGACGCCCAGTCGCTGATCGCCGCGGGCAAGCTGGACCGGCGGCTCTTCGACGTCACCCAGCTCGTCAAGGACAAGTACGACGACGCACACCGCACCTCGCTGCCGCTGATCGTCGGATACCGGCCCGGCCGGGTCAACGCTCGCAGCGGCGGCGACCTCTTGAAGAGCCACGCGCGCGACCGCCGTACGCTGCCCGCGATCGGCGGCGAGGCGTTCGACACCCCCAAGTCCGGTACGGGGGGCCTCTGGTCGGCGCTCACCGGCGGCACCGGCACGGGGGGCGCGCGTATGAACGCGCGTCCCGCCGTCGTCCCGGCGATCGCGCACGTCTGGCTGGACGCCAAGGTCCGCCCCGCTCTCGACAAGAGCGTGCCGCAGATCGGCGCCCCGACCATGTGGAGGGCCGGTTACACCGGCAAGGGCGTCAAGGTGGCCGTTCTGGACACCGGCGTCGACCAGACGCACCCGGACCTCAAGGGTGTCGAGGTCACCGAGAAGAACTTCACCATCTCGCCCGACGCCAAGGACCGCATGGGCCACGGCACGCATGTCGCCTCGACCCTCGCGGGTTCCGGAGCGAGGTCGGGCGGCAAGTACAAGGGCGTGGCGCCCGACGTACGGATCCTCGACGGCAAGGTCATCTCCGAGGAGGAGGGCGCGGGCACCGACTCCAGCGTCGCCGCCGGGATGCAGTGGGCCGTCGACAGCGGTGCCAAGGTCGTCAACATGAGCCTGGGCGGTTCGGACACGCCGGGGACGGGACCGCTGGAGGAGGCCGTGGCCCGACTCTCGGACCAGGCGCTCTTCGTCGCCTCCGCGGGCAACGACGGCCCCGAGGAGGGCACGTTGACCACGCCGGGCAGCGCCCCCGACGCCCTGACCGTCGGCTCGGTCGACAAGCAGGATCACATCGCGGAGACCTCCAGCCGCGGCCCGAACGCCGACGGGATCACCAAGCCGGACCTCACCGCGCCCGGTGTGGAGATCACCGCCGCGGCCTCCACGGAGAACCCGAACGAGCCCGGGGACGAGGGCTATGTCTCCATGTCGGGTACGTCGATGGCGGCCCCGCACGTGTCCGGGTCCGCCGCCATGCTCCTCCAGCAGCACCCGACGTGGACGGGCCGGCAGGTCAAGGCCGCGCTGACCGGCTCCGCCAAGCCCGATCCCACGCTCAACGCCCACCAGCAGGGAGCGGGCCGGGTCGATCTGACGCGCGCCGTCTCCGCGAGCGTCGTCTCCTCGCCCGGCTCGCTCTCCTTCGGCACGCAGGCCTGGCCGCACACCGACGACAAGCCGGTCGGCAAGACCCTCACCTACCGCAACTACGGCACCAAGCCGGTCACCCTCACCCTGTCCACCGCCACCGCGGACCCGGCGGGCCGGCCGGCTCCCGCGGGCATGTTCACCGTCAAGGACACCAAGCTCACCGTCCCGGCCGAGGGCACCGCGAAGACCACTGTCACCGCGAACACCAAGCTCGGCGGTGCCAACGGCACCTACGGCGGGACGGTGCTCGCCGAGGGTGACGGCCAGTCGGTGCGGACCGGTCTCGTCGTCGACCGTGAGGTCGAGTCGTACAACCTCACCGTGGCGCACCTCGATGTCGACGGGACGGACTCGACCCACTACATCACCACGCTCACCGACCGCGCCACGCAGAAGAAGTTCACGGTCCCCTTCCGTGACGGCCCGGCCGCCGTGCGGCTGCCCAAGGGCACGTACGCGCTGGAGAGTTCCGTCTACGGGCTGACCACGAGCTTCGCGGTCTTCGTCCAGCCGGAGCTGAGGATCGGCGGGGACCAGAAGGTCACGCTGGACTCCCGCAAGGCCAAGCCGGTGGCCGTCACGGCCCCGGATCCGAACGCGCGCGTGACCACGTCGAACATCAGCTACGACGACCAGGGCGCCGGGATCTCGGCCAACTGGAGCCTCGGCAGCGGCGCCACCGTGCGCACCGCCGGGCTCGGCCCGGACTCCCCCACCTTCAACGCCCAGTACAACGGCGTCTGGAAGGTGCCGGGGGCAGCGGGGAAGAAGACCGACTACCGGCTGGGCTTCACGCGTACCGGCAGCTGGTTCCCCGGTCTCAAGCACACCGTCACCGCGGCGGAGGTCGCCGAGGTGAAGGTGGGCGTCGGCGCCTCCGCCACCGGCCGCAAGGGCACGCTCTCGGCCACGCCGATCGGCGCGAACGACTACGGCCCGCCCCTTCAGCCGTCGGCCGAGCTGAAGCTCCCGTTCTCGGGGACGAGTTACCTCAACACCAAGGGGCTGCGCTGGATGTGGGGTATGGCGCAGCTCGACGACGCGGGCGAGCCGCGCATCAATTACGGCACGGGCCCGGTCGCGTACAAGGCGGGCAAGCGCTACACGCTGAACTTCAACACCGGTGTGGTGGGACCCGACCTCAAGGCCGACGACAGGCAGGGGGCGCGCCGCGCGGGCAACGCCATGGACGCGTACGTCCTCCTGTTCAACGACGGCGCGGGGCACGCGGGTGACTCCGCGATGAGCGGCGGCTTCACCCGGCTGGAGTCGGGTGGTCGCGTCGTCGCCGAGGGCGGGCCGGGCGCGCTCAACGCCGAACTGCCCAGCGCTTCCGCCCCCTACCGCCTGACCATGGAGGCCGGCCGCGCGGCCAAGGACACCGCGACGAGCACGAAGGTGGCCGTGGCGTGGACGTTCACGTCGGGCAAGACGCCGAGCGAGCCTCCCACCGCGCTGCCGCTGTCCACCGTCCGCCTCGCACCGAAGCTGGCGCTGAACGGCACGGCCCGGGCGGGCAGCACTCTGACGGTGCCGCTGAAGGTGGCCGGTGCCGCGGCCGGTGCCGGCAAGGTCGCCTCGCTGACCGTGAAGGTGTCCTACGACGGCGGCAGGACCTGGAAGGCGGCCACCGTCACGACCGATGACAAGGGCGCGCGCTCGGCGAGCGTGCGGCATCCGGCGACGGCCAAGGCCGTGTCGTACCGGGTGTATCTGAAGGACACGTCCGGCAACACCATGACCGAGACGATCTCGAACGCGTACCGGCTCGTCCCGTAGCGCGTTCATGCCCTCCCGCCTGGCATTCCTAGGGGTATTAGGTTTAACCTAATACCCCTAGGGGCCGATCCCAGGCTCCGACGACTCAGCGGGAGGGTGCATGGCCCGGGCAGGATTGACGCCGGAACGGGTGGCCGTCGCGGGCGCCGAGCTGGCGGACGAGGCCGGGCTCGACCAGGTGACGATGGCGCGGGTGGCGCGGCGGCTCGGCGTGAAGGACGCGAGCCTCTACACGCACGTTCGCGGCCTGGAGGATCTGCGCGGACGGATCGCGCTGCTGGCGGCCGACGAGAAGACCCTCCGCATCGCGGAGGCCACGGCGGGGCGGGCGGGCAAGGACGCGCTGGTCGCGTACGCCGACGCCTGGCGGGGTTACGCCCATGAGCATCCGGGCCGCTACACCGCGACGCAGGTCTCGATCCGGATCGACCCCGAGCTGGCCGCGAAGGCTCCCGGGCCGCGGCGGGCCGTCGAGCTGACGTACGGCATGCTGCGCGGCTACGGACTGGCCGAGCCCGATCTGACCGACGCGGTCCGGCTGCTGCGCAGCACGTTCCACGGATTCGTCGCCCTGGAGGCGGCCGGGGGGTTCGCGCACGCGCGTTCGCCCCAGCAGTCCTGGGTTCGCGCCCTCGACGCCCTGCACACCCTCCTGGAGCACTGGCCCGCGTCCCGAGAAGGAACAACCTGATGACAGAACCGTCGACCGGCAGCCTGCGCGTGAACGGCGCGACCCTGCACTACGAGGTGCGCGGCCGGGGCCCGCTCCTGCTGCTGATCCCCGGGGGAACGGGTGGCACGGCCTCGTTCGACGCCGTCGCCGACCAGCTGGCCACCGAGTACACCGTCGCGGCCTACGATCCGCGCGGGATGTCCCGGAGCACGCTGGACGACCCGGAGGCCGAGCAGCGGGTGGCCGAGCACGCCGATGACGCCCTGCGCGTACTGGATCTGCTGTCGCCCGGCGCACCGGCCCGGGTGTTCGGCAGCAGTTCCGGTGCGATCGCCGCCGTGCACCTGCTCACCGCCCGTCCCGACCGAGTGGCACACCTCGTGGCGCATGAGCCGCCCCTGGTGGAGGTCCTGCCGGATGCTGCCGAACACCGTGCGCTCATCGCGCGGGTAGGGGATACGTTCCGCGCGCAGGGGCTCATGCCGGCGATGAGCGTGTTCGCGGCGGGCCTGAGGAAGGACGGCGACAGCGCGGGGCCGCGGGCCGAGGTCGCGCTCCCGCCCCAGGCGGCGGCGCGGGCCGAGCGGACGATGGCCGACTTGCCGTACTTCGTGGGACGCATCGTGCCGAGCTTCATGTCCTACGCCCCGGACGTCCTCCGGCTCCAGGCGCTGTCGGACCGGCTCACGCTCGCCTGCGGCCAGGACTCACGCGGCGAACTGCCCTACCGTCCGGCCGAGTTCCTCGCCGAGCGTCTCGGCACACCACTCGTGCACTTCCCCGGCGGGCACACCGGCCTGACCACCCACCCCGCCGAGTTCGGCGAGGCCCTCCTGAAGGCGCTCGCCTCGGGCACGGCGGGCTAGAAGGGGGCAGCGGCGGGCCGGTCCGCGAGCGTACGTCGTCGCAGTGCCGGGGTGGTGAGCGATCGCGGGGTCCACACGCCGTCCGGAGGGTAGATGTCGGTGCCGGGCGGCACGATCTCGTCGATGCGGTCGAGGGCGGCGTCGTCGAGCGTCACGGATATGCCCTTGAGCGTGTTCCGAAGCTGGTCCATCGTGCGCGGGCCGATGATCACCGATGTGACGGCGGGGTGCGCGAGAGGGAAGGCGATCGCCAGCTCCGGCAGCGTGCAGCCCACTTCCTCGGCGACGGCGACGAGTTGCTCGACGGCCTCCAGCTTCGCGCCGGTGCGTGGCGCCGACGGATCGAAGCGGGCGGGGTTCAGGGTGGGGCGTCCGCTGCTCAGGTCGAGGGGCCGGTCCTTGCGGTAACGGCCGGTCAGGAAGCCCGAGCCCAGCGGGCTCCAGGTCAGCACCCCCATCCCCAGACGCTGCGCGACCGGCAGGACGTGTGTCTCGACGCCTCGGGCCAGCAGTGAGTAGGGCGGCTGCTCCGTACGGAACCGCTGGAGACCGCGGCGGTCGGCCACGTGGTAGGCCTCGACGATCTCGTCCGCGGGGAAGGTGGAGCAGCCGAACGCCCTGATCTTCCCCTGGCGCACCAGGTCCGTCAGGGCGGAGAGCGTCTCCTCGATGTCGGTGGTGTGGTCCGGCCGGTGCACCTGGTACAGGTCGATCCAGTCCGTGCCAAGACGCCGCAGGCTCTCCTCGACTTCGCGGATGATCCAACGCCGGGAGTTGCCACCGCGGTTGGGGCCGTCTCCCATGGGGAAGTGGACCTTGGTCGCGAGGACCACGTCGTCGCGGCGGTCCTTCAGCGCCTTGCCGACGACCGTCTCCGACTCCCCGGCCGAGTACATGTCGGCGGTGTCGATGAAGTTGATGCCCTCGTCCAGCGCGGCGTGGATGATCCGTACGCAGTCGTCGTGGTCGGCATTGCCGACGGAACCGAACATCATGGTGCCGAGGCAGTAGGGGCTGACCTCGATGCCGGTTCCGCCCAGAACGCGGTGGCGCATACGACCCTCCTTGGGTGTCGCCTTGGATGTGCCCTCTTGGACGCCGTGACCTTATGAGATCGAGTGCGCTCCAAGGCAAGCACTGCTCCAGCCACCTGCCGCGTACAGCGGGCCTAAGCCGAGGCCGTCGGCACCCAGTAGCGGCACTTGTCGCCGACGACGTCGAGGAACTCGCCGCCGTTCGCGTCGATCACGCGCCGGGACGCGGTGTTCGTCTCGTCGACGGTCAGGAGGGCCCGCGTGATGCCGAGCGAGGCGGCGACCGGCAGGGCCGCGGCGAGCATCGCGGTCGCGTGCCCCCGGCGCCGGGCGCTGGGGCGTACGTCGTAGCCGATGTGGCCGCCCACCTGCTCCAGTCGCCGCGTCAGCCGGTGCCGGATCGCCAGTCTGCCGAGCATCTGGTCGCCCGCGGCCCACCACAGCGTGGTCATCGGCACGAAGCCCGCTGCCCGCACCCCGCTCTCGTGCCGCTCGGCCCGCAGTCGGGCCACGTAGGTGTCGAAGGCCTCGGCATCGGCCAGGGCGGCCGCGTCGACGTCAGTGACGAACCACGGCGTGGGGTAGTCGCGGTCCGCCCGGAACTCGGCCACCGCCGCCAGGAACGACGACCGCAGCCGGGTGGTGGGCTCGATCAGCCGGGGCCTGTCCCAGCCCTCCATACGACGACCTCCGTCCGGCCGACCGGTCAACGCGCGCGGGCGATTGCGGTCAAGCCGTGGCGTGGTGCCGCTTGTCCATCTCGGGAGTGGAGGAGCGGTCCGCCTCGTCCCTGGCGAGCAGGGAGAGCAAGGAGGCCACGGCCAGCCCGGATTCGGCCGGGTGGCGCAGCACCTTGCTGGGGTCGATGCGGTACGTGTTGGTCCGCCCCTCCCGGGTGTGGGAGAGGTAACCGTCCTCTTCCAGGTCCGCGATGATCTTCTGGACCGCACGCTCGGTGAGGCGGCAGTGCGCGGCGATGTCGCGGATGCGCGCGTTGTGATTGTCCGCGATCGCCGCCAGCACCCGCGCGTGGTTGGTGAGAAACGTCCATCCGGTGTGTGACTCGGGCACTCCATCCATACGCCAACTCTAGCGACCCGACGTACACGATTTCAAAAACACGTACTACATTTCAGGTATTAGTTGACGTGTGTACGCCGCACCGGGCAGCCTGGGAGCGGCGAGAGGCGATAACGAGAGGGAGCAGCCATGCCGGAGCCCGCATACTCTGAGCAGTCCCTCCCGAGAGAGGGCGATGACTTCGGTGAACGAGACCGGACATCCCTCCCCCTACCGCCGTTGCCCACGACGGTGGACGTCGTTCCGGGCAGTTACCGGATGAGCGTGCTGGTGCGGGGGCAGCTCGACCTCGACTCCGGGCAGCGGCTTCGGTCCGGCTTGCGCCACACCGTCAGCCGGTCGGCCCGCACCATCGACCTCGATCTGAGCGGAGTGGGGTTCTGCGACTGCTCGGGTCTCAATCTTCTGCTCAGCCTGCGCCAGTGGGCGGTGGAACAGGGAAAGGCCATCGTCATCAGTGCCAGCAGCCCGGCTGTCGAGCGGATCCTCGAGCTGACCGGGACCCGCGACCTGTTCACCGCTGAGGTCCAGGAGGAGGAGATGGTGACGGACCCGGCCGTCCGTGACGCGGAACCCGTCGGCAGTGATGCGGAGAAGGAGGAGTCGGAGCAGGAGCTGCGGGTCGTGGTCGCCCAGTTGCGGCGGGCCATGCAGACCCGGCCCACCATCGACCTGGCCCGCGGCATCCTGATGTCCTCCTTCAACCTGAGCCCCGAGGCCGCCTGGGAGGTCCTGGTCACGACCTCGCAGAACACCAACACCAAGCTGTACCGCCTGGCAGGGGACCTGGTGGGCACCGTCCAGGGTGGCGCGCTGTCCGAAGCCGTGCGGGAACAGGTCGCCGCCGCCGTGGCCAAGACGAACACGGCACAGCCGAAGTCGTCCGGAGCGTCGCGTCCGACCTGAGCGCCGCGGGGGGGGCGACGGCCCTGCTAGCCGGCCTTCTTCTTGTCGAACCAGATGGTCGCCGCCGTGGGGACCAGTCCGGCCCAGAAGAGGAGTTGGGGCACGGCCCGGTCCGTCCAGGGGATCTCGGCGATCAGCACCGCGCATGTCATGGCCCAGGCCGCCTGGGCCATGACGACACGGGCCCAGCGGCCGCGGCGGATCAGGGAACGGACGTTGAGCCGGACGCCCGTACGCAGTCGGCGGTAGCGGCGCCAGGCCCCGAAGGCCCAGATCACGCCCATGATGAACAGGAACCACAGGCGCTGGCCGACAGGGATGGGCAGCTCGGGGGCGGGCCGGTCGTCCGAGGGGAAGAGGTCGACCATGGCGCCCGCCAGGCCCACACAGAGCAGGGCGAGCCAGCGCGTGCCGCGCAGGAGGCGGTACGTGGCGTGGTCGAGCTGCTCGCGCATGTCGGCGGAGTCCGGCTCGGCGGCGAGGGCGTCCGCGTACAGCTCGGCGGCCTGGGTGGCTCCCACGCCCGGCGCCTGGGCCGCCTTCGTCGTCTGGCGGGCCAGGGCCTCCGCGTGGTGGGGGTCGATGCGGAGGATGGCCTCGTCGAGCATGTCGGAGACCGTGCCGTTTCCGGCCATGCTCGCGATGCGGTGCGCGATCTCGTGGGCGTAGATGTCCTCGGGGCCCAGCCGGAGTGCCTCCATCGCGACATCGGCGGCTTCGCGGGTGACGCGGTCGATGGCCTCGGCGGTGAGTTGCCGGGCGCCGCTCTCCTGGCTGTAACGGACCAGCGCCTCGCGCCACATGGCGTCGGCGAGCATGGCGTGGGCGAACGAGTCCTCGGGGGCGACACGGATCAGCTCGCGCAGTACGGGCTGGACCTTGAGCCAGCCGTTGTCGCTTACCATCGCCTGGGCGCGCAGGCGCAGCGCGCCGTAGTCCTCGGGGGCCAGCTTGAGGGCTTCGTCGGCCGCCGCCGTCGCGTCCTTGGGCCGCTCCTGGCTGAGGTGGCAGTAGCCGATCTTGACCCAGGCGCGCAGGTCGCCGGGGTCCTCGGCGAGGTGGCCGGCCAGGAGGGCCAGGGCCTGGTCGTAACGGTCGAGTTCGATCAGGGCCTGGGCCTTCTCGACGGTCGGGTGCAGCGTGCTCACAGCTTCCGCTTCTTCTTCAGATAGGTGATCAGGTCGTCGTACGCGCCGCCGTCGTTCGCGTACATGGCGACGTTGCGCGCCGACGCGAACCACGGCTCGGTGGACGGCACGGTCTGCTTCGCGGCGTTCAGCAGGTCCCGCATGCCGATCATCCGGACCGTGCCGGTGCGCGCCGACTCCAGCAGGGCGCTCTCGGCCGCCGCCTCGCACAGGTGGGCCAGGTCGGCGCCGGACAGGCCGTCCGTCGCCTTGACGAGCTTGCCCAGGTCGACGTTCTCGACGGGGCGTTCCTGGAGGTGGTAGCGGAGGATGCTCTCGCGTGCCGGGGCGTCGGGCGGCAGGACGAGCAGGGTGCGGTCCAGGCGTCCGGGCCGGCGCAGGGCGATGTCCACGTCCCAGGGGGCGTTGGTGGCGGCGAGTACGAAGACGCCTTCGTTGGCCGCGGAGTCGATGCCGTCCAGCTCGGTCAGGAGCTGGTTGACGGTGTTGCGCATGCCGCTGTGCTGGGTGCGGCTGCGCTTGGCGCCGAGTGCGTCGAGTTCGTCGAGGAAGATGACGCAGGGGGCCTGGCGGCGGGCGGTCTGGAAGATCTCGTGCATGTTGCGCTCGGAGTTGCCGATCCACATGTCGAGGACGTCGTTGACCGACACGGACAGGAAACCCGCCCCGAGTTCACCGGCGATCGCGCGGGCGATGAACGTCTTGCCGCAGCCGGGCGGCCCGTACAGCAGGAGCCCGCCGCGCAGGCTCTTGCCGTACAGCTTGCGCAGCTCGGGGTTGCGCATCGGGGCGAGGAACGCCGCCTCCAGGCGCTCCTTGACCTCGTGCATGCCGCCGACGTCCGCCAGGCGGATCGTGCCGGGAGTGTCGACGTCCCAGGCGGCGGCGCCCTCGGGGTCGCCGCTGCCGTCGGTGGCCAGGGGGGCCTCGACGAAGCGGGGCGGGATCACGTCGCCGACCTGGTCCGCGGCGGCACGCCAGTCGAAACCGGTGCGGGCTTGGGGGCTCGCGGCATCGGTCGCCGGGGCTTCGGTCGCCGTCGGTTCGGTCGCCGCGGGCGGGGGCGGCTGCTGGGGCGGGGCTTCGGCGGCGGGCGCGGCGGCAGGCCCGGCGGGCACGCCCATCGCGCGGGCCATCAGCGCACGGGCCTGGCCGTCGCCCGGCGCGTGCTGCAAGGCGACGGCCACCTCCGCGACGGCGGCGTCCGGCTGCCCGGCGTCCAGCATCAATTCGGCCAGGTGCAGCCGCAGCGGTACGTCGGCGGGCGCCGCCTCAACGGCCGTACGCAAGCTTCGTATCAGGGGGGAGTCCTCGGACATGCGGCTACTTTATGTACACGTTCTCCCCGGCCCGCCCCCGGGATGGGTCAGCCCACCGTCAGCGGCCCGCGTCAGACTTCGGCCGACGAACGGATCCACCAGAGGGACAGGGAGATCCCATGGAGCGAAGAAGCGGCGGTGCGCTGCTCGCCACGGCGGTGGCCGCGACGGGTCTGGTGGGCGCGGCGGCCGTGCCGACGCCGGCCGCGGACACGGCGACAGCGACAACCACGGCGTGCGTCATGCGTGAGGGCAGCGCGCACACGGACTGGACCGGGATGTCCTGGGACGCGGACATCCTCTGCGACAACGCGCAGGGCGACGTGCGCCTGCAATCCTTCACGAGCAGCCCCGTGGTCGGCCGGATGGTGACCACCCGCAGCTGGTTCGTGTGCTGGAAGGTCGGTGACCAGCACGCCGGGGGCAACAACATCTGGTACTACACCCAGGCCGACGAGGTCGTCTCGCGCCCGACCGCGAAAGGCTGGGGCTACATGCCCGCGGTGATGCTGGAGACACCGCAGGACCCGGTGCCCGGCCTGCCCAAGTGCTCATGGGGGTGACGGAGATGACGCACAGGACCGACACGACGGGTGAGGGGCCATCGGCTCGGCGGGAGCGGCGCGGTGGCGGACGCCGTACCGCCGGGGCCGCGCTGCTGGCCGCGGCGATGACCGCGATGTTCCTGCCTGCGACCGCTTCGGCATCGGCTTCGGTTTCGGCGGGGCCCGTCTGCTATGTCCGGGACGGCGTACGGCACACGGACGTCAAGGGCCACACGTACACCAAGGACCTGTACTGCGAGAACGCGGTGGCGGACGTCTTCGCGACCCCGGAGGTCTACGGAACGGTCATCGCCAAGCTGAAGACCTCACCGAGCTGGTTCGTGTGCTGGGAGAGCGGCGACCTGCACCAGGGCGGCAACCGCATCTGGTACTACACGCAGGGCGACGAGGTGACCAACTGGCCGCTGTGGAAGGGCTGGGGGTACGTCCCGGCGTTCCGCATCGAGACCGAGCCCGACCCGTTCCCCGGCGTACCGGCCTGCATGCCCAGCTGACCGACCCCTCCCCCACTGACGTTTCGCCAACCGACTTCAGGAGTGAACCCGTGGCACTTTCCCACGTGGCACGACGCGGACGGATCGCCGTGTCGGCCCTCATCCTCACGGCGGCGGCCGCCGCCTGGCCCGCGGCTCCCGCCACGGCGGCCACCACGGCCACCACGGCCACCACGGCCGACGTGACCTGCGTCCTGCGGCCCGGCATCGTCCACAAGGACACGCTCGGGAACACCTTCACCGGCGACCTCTACTGCGCCAACGCCCCGGGAGACCTCTACGGGCGCCCGGCCTTCGACGCCCCTGTGACGGGGCGCCTCAAGACCACCCAGAGCTGGTTCGTGTGCTATTCGATCGGCGAGGCCCACAAGGGCGGGAACAACATCTGGTACTACACGCAGGGCGACGAGACGGTGAACCTGCCCGGCATCAAGGCATGGGGCAACATGCCCGCCAGCAGCGTCCTCACCAGCACCGACCCGTTCCCCGGGCTTCCCCCCTGCCCCTGGCACTGAGCGCCCCCGTGCCGTCGAGCGCCGCCCGGGCCCTGATCACCTAGACTCGGCCAATGGCGAAGTACTTCGACGTGCACCCCGACAATCCCCAGCGGCGCAGCATCACCAGCGCGGTCGACAGCATCCGCTCCGGTGCGCTCATCGCGTACCCCACGGACTCCTGTTACGCACTGGGATGCCAGCTCGGCAGCCGTGACGGCATCAACCGGATCCGTACGATCCGTGACCTCGACGAGCGGCACCACTTCACGCTCGTATGCCAGAACTTCGCGCAGCTGGGTCAGTTCGTCCATCTCGACAACGACGTGTTCCGCACCATCAAGGCCACCACCCCCGGCCGCTACACCTTCATCCTGCCCGCGACCAAGGAAGTCCCCCGCCAGCTGCTGCACCCGAAGAAGAAGACCGTCGGGGTCCGCATCCCCGACCACACGGTGACCCAGGCGCTCCTCGCCGAACTGGGCGAACCGCTGCTCTCCAGCACACTTCTGCTGCCCGACGAGGACGAGCCGCTCACCCAGGGCTGGGACATCAAGGAGCGGCTCGACCACGTCGTGGACGTCGTCATCGACTCCGGTGACTGCGGCACCGAGCCGACGACCGTCATCGACTTCTCCGGCGGCGAGGCCGAGATCGTACGGCACGGCGCGGGCGACACCTCGCGGTTCGCGTAGCGGCCGCCGCTGAGGGAAGCGTGCCGTCGGTCAGCGGCGCCGACGGCTCTGCGGGGACCATCCGGCGCCGAGGCCGGCGAGGTGCAGCGCGGTCAGTGTCAGGCCGAGAAGCAGCAGGCTGGTGTTGCCGAAGAAGATGTTGGTCGAGGTCTCGGTGAGGTGCAGGATCCAGGCTACGGCGAACACGACTGCGGCGGCGATAGCGAGCACAGTAGTTACTCCTTCGGGCAGCGCGGACCGACGCCGCGCGGCGATACGGGGGGTGGCTCACGGGCCGGTTTCCCCCGGGCGGCCCGTCTATGCACCTGGCTGCGCACCGGTCTCCAGGGGTGCCCTGACCGCTCGGAAAGGACCCCGCTACTGTCAGCTCCATGTGCGTGGGGAACAGGCCCGTCTCGTGGGCCGGGCCGAAGCACGACGAACCGGTTCCGAGCGCACCGCGGGAGAGAGCGACATGACCGAACACCAGCCTGAACCCCAGGCCGAGGACGAGCGGGACGACGAGTCGTCCCCCGGCCTGCGGGAGGCGAGACGGCTCGCCGCCCAGGCGCGACAGCTCCAGAACCAGGTGACCGAGCTGGAGGTGCAGGTCCGCGCGCGCCCCAAGATCGCGTTGGCCGAGGGCATCCTGGTCGAGCGGTACGGCCTCGCGGACGCGGACGCGGCCTTCGCGCTGATGCGCCAGGCATCCCAGCGGGCCAACATCAAACTGCACCAGGTGGCCATCGCGGTCGCCCGCACGCCGGGCCCCGCTCAGGGCGCCGCGGTCTGGTTCGGCACCCGGCAGAAGCGGCCGGCACCGTCGCTGACCACGCTCGCCGCGGGCACGCTCGACGAGCGGAACCAGGGCGAGGTGCTCGGCGCCGCGCTGCGCCGCGTCCTCAACATCACCAGTACGAACATGGGCAACGTGCAGTTGATCGAGGACGGCACGCTGCGCATGGAGAAGCACGCCGGGCTGCCCCGGCAGTTCACGGACTACTTCGCGTTCGTCGACGGCGGCACCGCCTGCTCGCGGGCCGCCGCCGCCAGCCACCAGGTCACCGTCAAGGAAATCGCCTCGTCGCCCGGCTTCGACGACACCACCCGCCGCGTGATCCTCTCGGCGGGCAGCCGCGCCTGCCACAGCGTGCCCCTCGTCGACGACGCCGACACCGTGCACGGCGTCATCTCCTCCCACCACGCGCGCCCCTTGGCCGGCTTCACCCAGGCACAGCTCAAGGCGCTGCACCACACGAGCCGTACCGTCGGCACATGGATCGACTGGCACCGGCGCACGGTCCTCCTCGACGCCCTGGAAGACCTTCACCAGCTGGCTCTCGCCCAGGAGCGGTAGCGGCGCGGCGGGAGCAGCGCGCCGTCGGGGCGGTGACCGAGGCGTTGCCGAATCTTCACGTCACGGCACTCTTCTCTTTCGTTTCCAGGGGCACCCGTCAGGGCGTCCTCAACGGAAAGGGGAGCGGCATGATCGCGGTCGCCGTCCTGCTCCTGCCGGGGCTGGCGCTCCTGCTGTTCGTGACGGTGCGCCTGGAGGACGGGCTGCTCGACCCCAAAGGCCAAGCCTCTGCCGCCCGTCACGCCCGGCATGCCCGTCGGCACCATCTGCGCCTGATCCCCGGTGGCGCGGGCGCGTCGGCGTCGTCGAACGGCCACCGGTTCCTACGGGACCGGGACGCCGCCTGAACGGAATACGCGGCCGGGGTCCGGACGGAATTCGTCAGGACCCCGGCCGCGGCCGTGCTGAGGATTTCGAAGGCGAATCCCCTTTGGCGCGGTGGTGAGGGGACGTGAAAGTCTACGGCCATGACGATGAATGACTACGACCGTGTGCGCGCCGGGATCGAGGCCATGACGGCATACATTTCCGGTGAACAGGTCATGGACGAATATGTCGCGGAGAAGCGAGCCGCCGACGGCAATCTCGACCAAGTCGCCGACAGCGCGACCGCGTTGTGTGCCGCATTGCTCCTTCAGCTCGCCGAGATGACCGGAAAGACCCAGCACGAGGTGTTGCAGGAGCTGGCACACGGACTCAACCGCAACGAGGCCGAGCAGCGGGACTGACCGCACCAGAAGGAGCAGGCCCATGGACAGTCCGCCGCCGACCGCGCACGGAGCGTGTGCCGGGTTTCCGCACGGGGACGGTGACGGCCGCGTGCCGGTGGCCGCGTCCTTGGACCGCTCCTCGGCGTGGGCGCTGCGCCGCGCGGCCCTGCGCCGCACTCCGGTGTCGATGTGGAACGACGACGTCTCGGACTGGGCCGCGGCGCTGACGTACTACGCGATCCTCTCCCTGCTCCCGGCCCTCCTCGTCACGGTCAGCCTGATCAGCCTCGTGAGCCCCGCCACGACCGAGGCGCTCATCGCCGAGGTCACGGACTGGGCGCCCGCGGAGTCGGGCCGTTCCCTGCACGAGGCGCTCAGCGAGATGGCCGACGCCCGTTCCGCGGCCCTCGCGGTGGTGATCGGCGGAGCGGTCAGCGCCCTGTTGTCCGCGTCGAGTTACTCGGCCGTGTTCCGGCGGGCACTGCACGCGATGTACGGGGTGGAGGACACCCGGCCCGCGCTGCGCAAGGCGCACCGCGTCCTCATGACGGCGCTGACGCTCCTGGCGCTACTGGTCACCAGTGCGCTGCTGCTCGTCCTGACCGGCCCGCTCGCCGAAGGGCTCGGGCGGCGCGTCGGCGTCGGCGGCGCGGGACAGACCGCCTGGAATGTTCTGAAATGGCCCGCTCTGGTCTGCCTGGTGGGGATGCTCGTCCTCGTGCTCTTCCGCAACGCGCCGCCCGCCGCCCGCGGTTGGCGTCAGATCCTGCCGGGCGGGGTGCTCGCCGCGCTGCTCTGGCTGCTCTCCTCGGCCCTGTTCACCTGGTACGCGTCGGGGTTCGGCAGCTACGGAAAGCTCTACGGCTCACTCGCGGGCGTAGTCGTCTTCCTGGTGTGGCTATGGGTGTCCCATCTGGCGCTGCTCGCCGGGGCGCAGTTCACCGTGGAGCTGGCCCGCGCGCGGGCCGCCGCCCGGTGACGGCGCTCGGGTAGCCGCCGGGGCCCGGCGCCGGCGATCAGCTCGTGCGAGGGTGTCAGGCGGCTCCGTCGTACGGGGTGACGCGGCGGTACGCGGCGCGTGCGGAGAGCAGGCGGCCCGTCGTCGTGCCGATGAGGGCCGCCGCCAGCAGGCAGGCCATCCAGCCGGGGTCCCGGTGTCCCGCCCAGGAGATCTCCCCGGTGGGGTGGGTGGCGAAGAAGTTGAGCAGCGCCCAGCACAGCAGTGCCGTCCCCGGCGCCGCCGCGAACCGGCCCAGCATGCCGAGGACCGCGGCGAGCAGGGACAGCGCGGCGAGAGCGAGGCCGGTGCGGTCGAGGGCGCCGAGCAGGTCGAGCGTGCTCACCAGCACGAAGGAGCCCCAGGAGGCCGCTGTCCAGACGAAGGGTGTGGCCAGGGGCTCGGGGACCGCCCTCGCGCCCTTGGCGATGTACCGCCACTCCACCACCGTCGGTTCCTCCCCACCACCGGGCGCCGGGCACGACAACGGCCCGGGCCCCTCCACAGCCAATTCGTCGAGCAGATTGTCGCACCACTTCCGAAGGGCGAGGAGGCGGCCGCCAGCCGTCGATGCGGACGGCTCGGCGTGCTTGGGACGCGCGGCTCGAGGAACCCGTCGGCGTTGGACAGCGCGCGCCGCGACGGCGCCCGGCAGCCCGTACCGGAGGTAGCGATGGCACGGACGGACCGATACAAGGCCGTGGAGGACGACAGCGGAGCGGGAGGTGAGGGGGATGACGCGGTGGACCGGCGGCGAGCGCCGCTTCCGCCGCTGGCACGGGCTTTCGCGATGCTCGTCGCCTTTGCCGGGATGGTCGCCTTCGGAGTGGTGCTCACCCGGCTGACCCTGGAGCCGTCGGCGGCTTCCGAGGCGCTGACGCACAGCAACTTCAAGCCCGGCGACTCCATTCGCGACTACCTCGCCCAGCCCGCCTTCCGCGACACCGTCAAGCAGATCGGCGGCAACATCCTGCTGGGCGTTCCGTTCGGGCTGCTGCTGCCCGTGCTGTTCCCCCGTGCTCGCGGTCTGGTGCGGGTGGCCATCGTCACGGCGTTGACCATGGTGCTCGTCGAGCTGGCCCAGGGCGCGTTCGTGACGGGGCGGACCTTCGACATCGACGACGTCATCCTCAACACGACGGGCGCGCTCCTCGGTTACCTCGTCCTGGGGCGCCGCCTCGGGCGGGCCGTGCATCCCCGACGCCGGCACTGGTGGCACCGGTTCACCCGGCGGGGCCCGGCGGGCGTCTGACCGGGCACTCGCGTCTGGAAAGGTGAATCAGCCCGGCGAATGTCACCCAATGCGTTTATTCACCCCCCTGGTTGGTAACTCGCTGTAGCGAAAGCCTCGCGTGAGGGACCCTCTGCGGAAGGCAGGCACATGTCCGTAAGCATGCTGGCCATCCTGGGCGCTGCGGTGGCGATCGTGACCGCGCTGCTGCTCGCCCGCCCGCTGAACCAGACGACCACCGACGACCTCCGGCGCCGCTTCGGCCCCGAGTTCGACCGCGTGGTGGCGCGGCACCGGGGGGACTCGGAGGCCGCCGAGCGGGAGCTGAGCGAACGTCTGCGGCGCTTCGGGAGCCTTCGCGTCAAGGGTCTGACGACGGCGGCCCGCGAGCGCTACCACTCCGAATGGGCCCTGCTCCAGGCGCGGTTCATCGAGGCCCCGGGGCAGACGGTCGCCCAGGCGAACGCCCTTCTGAACCGGCTGGCCGCCGAGCGCGGCTTCCCCGCCGAGTCGCGTGACCGCCAGGCCGACGCCCTTTCCCTGCACTGCCCCCGCCACGCTCACGGCAGTCGCGTGCTGCACGCGGCGGCGCAGCGCGCCGCCACGGGTGATACGGACACCGAGGCCATGCGCCACGCCATGCTCGCCGGATACGAGCTGTTCCACGAGCTGCTCCTCCCCCGCCCGCAGGACCGCAGGGCCGACGCGCTGGCCGGCCACCCGCGGCCGCACCGCCCCTTCGGGGTCCCGTCCCAGCGATCCGCGCACTCCACGCGCCACTGACGCCACCACCCGGAGCTGCCGGGTCCGAGGGCCGAGGGCCAGGGGCGCTTCGCCCCTGGCCGCACGCCCCCCATACGCTGTGCGGATGTTGGTCTACGCCCCGGCGGCCCTGCTCTTCCTCGTCTTCTCCTGGCGGGTTCTGCGTGAACGCCGAAGGTTCGGCAACGCCGTGCTCCTGGGACTCGCCGTGCTCTGCGCGCTGGTCGCCTGGATGTCCCGCCTGGTCAGGTCGGGATCGACGTCCGGCCTGGTCGTCGCCTGCTCGCTGCTCGCGGTGTGCGCGCTCGGGATCCTCGTCCTCACGTACCTGCTCTTCGTCAACGGCCTGCGGATGGTGCGCAAAGAAGGCAGGAGCCCGGCGAATCTGCTCTCCCTGATGGCCGCTCTGGGCATCGCCGGCGTCATCGCCCTCGTGATCACAGCCGCGGTGGTGCGCACGCCCCTGCTCGTCGGGGTCGGGGCGGCCGCCCTCGGTCTGTCGTCGTACGTGTCGTTCCTGTTCCTGAGCTTCGTCTGTTACGCGTTCCTCTACGGGCGCTTGCAGGTCCGCCGCAAGGCCGACTTCGTGGTCGTCCTCGGCTCGGGCCTCGTCGGCGGCTCCACGGTGCCGCCGCTGCTGGCCAGTCGGCTGGAGCGGGGGCGTGAGGTGCACGCGCGGCTCACCGGGCGCGGCGATTCCCCCGTGCTCATCACCTCCGGCGGGCAGGGCCCGGACGAGGAGCTGCCGGAATCCCACGCCATGGCCGACTACTTGACGGACCGCGGCTTTCCCGCCGACCTGATCGAGCGTGAGGACCGGTCGACGACGACGGAGGAGAACCTGCGGTTCAGCAAGGCCATCATGGAGGCGGCGAAACCCGGCTATCGCTGTGTCGTCGTCACGAACAACTACCACGCCTTCCGTGCCGCGCTCACCGCCCGGCGGGTCGGGGTCAGGGGCCAGGTGGTGGGCGCGCCCACGGCCGCGTACTTCTGGCCCAACGCCACGCTCCGCGAGTTCGCCGCCGTACTCGTCGCCTACCGGCGGACCAATATCGCCATCTGCCTGCTGTTCGTCCTCGGCGGGGTGCTGGTCTGGTCGGTCCGCTGACCGCCGGGCCCGGCGCGCGGCGTGGTCGCGGCTACTCCGCGTGGCCGTGTCCGACGCGCCGACCGCGCCGGTTGGGCCTTGCATGAGGGCAGCGCGGAGTCCGCAGGGACGGCATGCTCCCGGCCGCGCGAAGGATCGAGGTCTGTCTCATGCGCGTCCGTCCCACCGTCACCGCAGCCGTGTTCACCGCAGCGGCGTTCGCCACGATGGCGCCACCCGCGCTGGCCGAGACCGCAGCCCCGACGGCGCCGCGGACACAGGCCGGTACGCAGCCCTCGCTGTCGATCACGCCGAGCCCCGGCAGGCCCGGACAGTCGGTGGTCGTCTCCGTCAGCGGCGGCTGCACCGCCGCGTCGGCCACCGCGACTTCGGACGCCTTCACCCAGAGCGTCCCGCTGTCCACCGGCTCGGCCGGGATCTACACGGGTACGGGCACCATCCGCGCCGACGCCCGGCCCGGCAGCCACACCGTGGACGTCGCCTGCCCCGGCGGCGGCACGTCCACGTACTCGATCACCGTGGGCGGGGCGGCGGCCACCACGGCCCCTGACCGGGGTGTGCGCGCGGGGACCGGCGGGTCCCGGACCGCCGAGGCCGTCTATGTGGGGGCGGGCCTCGCCCTCGTCTTCGCGGCGGGCGGGTACATCGTGTACCGGATGCGCCGCAGGGAGTTCTGACGAGGCGATCGCGCGGGACGTCCTGACACACCAGCGGCCGGGAGGAGTCTCCCGGCCGCTGGTGCTCGGCGCGCTCGCGCGCGCGGGACGTCCGCTCAGGCCGCTGCCCCGAGGACGTCGTCGATCTTGCGGAGGAAGTCGTCGAGGTCGTCCGGGGTGCGGGAGGTGATGAGGTCCCAGTCGTTGGCACCGCAGTGCATGACGGACTTGTCGACCCAGGTGCCCTTGGCGTTGCGGATGTCGGTGGCGACCGAGGCGTACGACGTCAGGGTCTTGCCGTCGAGCACGTCCGCCTCCACCAGCAGCCACGGGCCGTGGCAGATGGCCGCCACCTTGCGGCCGGACTCCGCGAAGGAGCGGACCGCCGTGACGGCGCTCTCCTCCAGGCGGAGGCTGTCGGCGTTGACGGTGCCTCCGGGCACCAGCAGCAGGTCGTACGAGGAGGTGTCGGCCTCGGACAGGGTGAGGTCGGCGTCGACGGTCTTGCCTGGGTCCTTGTCGCCGACGAGGGTGCGGATCTCCTCCGCCGACACGGCGGCCACGTCGACGTGCGCGCCGCGGGAGCGCAGGTGCTGCACCGGCACCACCAGCTCGTCCTGCTCGACTCCGTAGTTGGTCACGACCGCCAGTACGCGGCGGCCGTTCAGGGTGTTGTCAGCCATGACGTTGCCTTTCCTGGTGCTGTGCTGTGTTGGGGCGTGCGGGGATCGGCGCGGTGGCCGCTCAGTGGGCGGTGCGTCCGGACAGTTTGCGGTACACGAACAGGACGACCACCGATCCGATGACGGCGGCGATCCAGGTCGACAGGTGGAAGAAGCCGTTGATCGACTCCACCCCGAAGATCAGCTTGCCGAGCCAACCGCCGAGCAGTCCGCCCACGATGCCGAGCAGCATCGTGATGATCACCCCGCCCGGGTCCTTCCCCGGAGTCAGTGCTTTCGCGATCGCTCCGGCGATCAAGCCGACCAGAATCCAGGCGATGACGCCCACGGTGCTACCTTCCGTTCACTTTCGAAGTCGATCGGTCACTCCGGTACCCGCCTTCAGCATGACCACACGGCGGGGAGCCGCCAGACGAGTCCGGCGACCGGAGTAAGGATCGGGTGCCCCTGGGGTCGCGGCGCCACTCGGGACCAACGACTCCCGTGGGAAGGCAGGAAGTCCTTCCCACAGCGCCTTCGACGAGGCGATCGTCATGCCGTACGGGTCACGGCAGGGGCATCAGCCGGTAGAAGACGGTGGCGACGAGGTCGCGGGCGTAGCGCGCGTCGAGCGGACCGGGGCGGAAGAGGATGCGGTACATCATCGGCGCCACGACGTGATCCATCACCGTGTCGGTGGCGGGCACGTGTTCGCCGCGTTCGGCCGCGCGGCGCAGGATGGTCTCGACCTGCTCGACGGCGTAGGCGGAGCACTGGCCCGCGTTGCCCCCGTCGGGGTCACCGGCGAGGGCGTCACGGAGGTAGGAGCGGCCCGGCGGGGAGGACATCTCCTCCAGGAAGCCGGTGGCCCAGTGCTCCAGGTCCGCGCGGAGGTTCCCGAGGTCGGCCGGGGGCGTCTCGGGGCGCAGTCGCTCCACCGCGACGTCCGCCAGGAGTTCCTGGAGGTCTCCCCACCGCCGGTAGATCGTCGAGGGGGTGACACCGGCGCGCACGGCGATGCGGGGGACGGTGAGATCGCCGCCCTCCGCCTGTAGTTCGCGCACGGCGGTGTGCACCGACTGCTGGACTCGGGCGCTGCGTCCTCCGGGACGGATGGCTGGTCGTGGGCTCACCTGCCCCACATTAACGCAAAGACATTGCCGTAAGGGCAGCCCTCCCCTGGGTACGAGTCGCTTCCTCGTATGCGCGTCCTGTCCGCAGGATCGTGGCCTCGTCGAAGGCCCTGCCGATGAGCTGCATGCCGATGGGGAGTCCGGCGCTGTCGGCTCCGACCGGCAGGGTGAGTGCGGGCAGGCCCGTGACGTTGGCCGGTGCCGACAGCCGTATGTAGGTCTCGGAGACGCCCTCCTCGGTCCCGTCCGGCCAGTGCACGGTCCGCTGGTCGCGGTGGGCGGCGGTGGAGGTGACCGTCGGCGCGGCGATGACGTCGACGGTTTCGAACAGCCGCGTCCAGGCGTCGCGCAGGAGCGTGCGGGCACGCCGGGCGCGCAGATGGTCTGCGGCGGGGATGAGGACGCCTGCTTCGAGAAGGGTGCGGACGTCGTCGGAGTACAGCTCGGCGGAGGTGCGCAGGGTGCGCTCGTGGTAGGCGGTGGCTTCGGGGACCATGAGTCCCCAGTGGGTGGCCTGGATGTACTCGCTCATCGGGATGTCGACGTCGACGAGTTCGGCGCCGAGTTCCCGCAGATCGTCGATGGCGTCGCGGACCGCCTCCTCGACCTCGTGCTGGATCCGGTCGAAGTAGTGGTTGCGGGGGACGCCTACGCGCAGGCCGGTCAGGCTCCCTTCGGCGGGGCGGGGTTCGGGGGCCGGTGAGGTGGCGTGCTCGCCCGCGAGAAGCGCTTCGAGTACGAGTTCGGCGTCCGCGACGGTACGGGTGATCGGCCCCACGTGGTCCAGGGACCAGGACAGGGGTGTCACACCGTCCACCGGGACGCGTCCGTAGGTGGGCTTCAGGCCGACCACGCCGTTCAGCGCGGCGGGGACCCTGATGGAGCCGCCGGTGTCCGTACCCAGGGCGAAAACCGCCTCGCCCGCGGCGACCGCCACGGCCGAGCCGCCGCTCGAACCGCCGGCCACCCGGTCGTGGTCCCACGCGTTGCGGGTCTGGGGAGTGATCAGTCCGTACGCGAACTCGTGCGTGTGCGTCTTGCCCAGCAGGACCGCCCCGGCCGCGCGCAGCCGGGCCGCGACCGTGCTGTCGCGGTGGGCCGCGGGGGCCTCGGCGCGCACGCGTGAACTGGCCGTGGTGGGCAGGCCCGCGACGTCGATGAGGTCCTTGAGGCCCATCGGGATGCCGTGCAGCGGGCCGGCGTACCGGCCCGCCGCGATGTCCTTCTCCGCCCGCGCGGCCGCCTGACGTGCGGCGTCGGCGAGAACCGTCACATAGGCGCCGAGGTGGTCCTCCACGGACTCGATCCGGTGCAGCACGGAGTCGGTGAGTTCCACGGGCGAGAGTTCTCCCGCCGCGATGGCCCGCGCCGCTTCGGTGAGCGTCAGCTCATACGGCCGCATCGTCCCCCGCCTCCCCCAGGTCGAGGTCGCGCAGTACGCCGATGACGCTCTGGATGTGGTTGGCCGTGGCCGTGACCAGCTCCAACCGGTCGGCGTCGAGGGGCAGTCCGGCCCGCAGGGCCCAGCGGGCCGCCTCGTGCGGGAGAAGGTCGGGGAGGGCCTGCGGGGTCGATGGGGTCGGTGGGGTCGACGTGGTCAACGGGGGTCCCTTCGAGCGAGGGCGGAAGAGTGGCGAGGCTCCGGGGATCCGGGGATCCGGGGAGAGGCGGAATGACTCCCGCCGCTAAAGCAGAACATTTGCGTTAGGGGGACCGTACGGCATACCGTCACTTAACGCAAAGAGATTGCTTTAGCGTCGCTCCGAGCTGAAGGACACCCCGATGCCCCAGGACCTCTCCCCCGCTTCCTCGACTCCCCCGGCCCCGAACTCCCCCGAGCCCACCCCGAGTTGGGCAGTGGGCGACCTGCTCGTGCACCGCGTCGACGAGGTGGCACTGCCCGCCCCCACCGGTCCTTGGCTGCTGCCCTCCGCCACGCCCGAGGTCGTTCACCGCACCTCGTGGCTACAGCCCGAGTTCGCCGGGCCCGACGGTGTCCTTCGACTGGCCAGCCACACCTTCGCCGTCGAGGTGAACGGGCTGCGCGTCCTGATCGACACGGGCATCGGCAACGGCAAGAGCCGCGCCAACCCGGCCTGGCACGACCTGAATACCGGCTACCTCGGCCGGCTGACCGCGGCGGGCTTCGCACCGGAGAGCGTCGACCTCGTCGTCCTGACCCATCTGCACACCGACCACGTCGGGTGGAACACCCGTGACGACGGCGGGAGTTGGGTACCCACCTTTCCCAACGCCCGCTACGTGACGTCCCGTACCGAATGGGACTACTGGGCGGGCAGGGAGCTGGAGGGGCCTCGGCAGCAGATGTTCCGGGACTCCGTCCACCCCGTCCGGGACGCCGGGCTGCTCGACCTCGTGGACCTGGCGGGCCCCGAAGCCGAAGTGGCCGACGGCATAAGCCTGTTGACCACCCCCGGCCATACGCCGGGACACGTCGCCGTGCGGCTGCACGGCGCCGGGCGGTCCGCCGTCGTCACCGGGGACTGCGTGCACCATCCGGTGCAGATGCGCCACCCCGAGATCACCAGCTGCGTCGACACCGATCCGGACCGGGCCATCCGCACCCGCCGGGCCCTCCTCGCGGCGCTCGCCGACACCGGAACCCTGCTCCTGGGCGGTCATTTCCCGCCGCCGACCGCCGGTCTCGTCGTCTCCGACGGCGACGGCTACCGCCTCGACACGGCGTACCCCCACCGGGACGACGACGCCTCGGCCCCCGGCGAGCAGGCCGGGAGCCGAGGCTGAGAATCGAGGGTCGAGGGTCGAGGGTCGAGGGTCGAAGGTCGAGGGTCGAGGTCAGTAGAGCTTGTTCACGGCCTTGGCCGTCGTGGCCTTGAAGTCGGCGACCTGGGCGTTGGCGAAGTTGCCCATCTGCCCCCACTGCACGAGCGTCACCGTCCTGCCGTCGCGGCCCACCGAGAACATGTTGATGTCGGAAGCCCCCCACGACGCGGCGGTGTGGACGCCGTAGACGTGGGCCCCTTCCTCGGCGTTCACCTTGCCGTAGTACTTCTGCTTCGCCGTGATGTCGGGGTACTTCTTCATCACGTCCTCCGCGCAGCCGTCGAGCTTCTTGCGCAGCAGGGCCGCGAACTCCTTGGCCCGTCGCTCATCGCGCTCGACCACGGTCACCTGGAGCGCACCCGTGTCCAGGTCGGTGCGGTACGCGCGATGTACGGAAGTCGAGGGCAGCGCCTCTCCGACGCACATCGGCAGCGGGTCCGGCTGACCCGGCGTCACCGGACCGGCGTACCAGTCCGACGACGCGTGGGGCGGCAGCTCGGAAGGTGCCAGGAAGCGGGGCGTGCCGGCCGCGGAGGCCGACACCGTCCCCGCGGCGACACCGGACGCGGCCAGCACGGCGGCCGCGGCGAACATTCCCTTGTTGACGCGCACGCTCATCCTCATTCGTTTCCCCCACGAGATTCGGTCCGTCACTCTGCCAAGGGCGGAACCGTCCGCCCTTGGATCCCACGCCCCGTACGACCCGCGGCACCCCCCGCCCGTTGCCCTCCCGCGCGTCACAGCTCTGTCTCCCATGTCACCGAACGGCAACACACCAGCTCACACAAGGCCGGTGACGGTCACGGACACCCGCAGAGGAACCCGCGCCCCCGCCACCCGGCGGACGGCCTCGGTGACGGCGGTACGCACCTCGCGGGTGACGTCCACGGCGCGGTGGCCGCGGCGCAGGACGACGTAGACCTCGATGTGCCATCGCTCGGCGCCGCCGCCCCGCGTCACCCGGACGCCCGAGGACCGGGGCGGTCTGCCGGAGGTGTCGCCCACCGCGCGTCGGCGTGCCAACGAGCTGGAGGCCCGCAGGAGTTGGGCGAGACCCGGGCGCAGGAAGGCGACCCCGGGGGTACCGAGGACCGCCCCCGCCACCGCGTCGGTCAGATCACCGGAAGCGAGTCGTTCCGTCACGGTCGCCTTCCCTCCACTGTGTCGTCGGGGCCGCCGGTGCCGTCCGTGCCGTCGGCGGTGTCGGTGACGTCGACGATCCTCACGTCGACGGCCGTGACCCGCATGCCCAGTTCCGCGTCGACCGCCTCCAGGACCCGGTGGCGGATTAGCTCCGCGACCTCCTGGAGGTGCCAGGTGAGGGCCACCGCCACTTCGAGGCGGATGCCGACCGGGCCACGCCGCAGGCGTCCCGCCGACACGGCCGAATCGGCGTGGGCCTCGGTGTCGGCGTCGGCGTCCTGCGCCCGGACCTCGATGCGGCAGCTGCCCGCCCGCACCCCGGGCAGGGTCTCCGCCGCCGCGCGGACGGTTCGCGCGGCGGCCGCCTCCACGATCCACGCGTCCTCTTCCTCCTCGCCCAGGGGAAGTGTCCGGCCGGGCCGCAGTTCGAGCCGCACCACGTCCATGACGCGGCCGACGAGCGCGGAGGCGTCGATCTCCCGCTCCGGTGGTTCCGTCTCACGCGCGGCGGAGACGACCTCCTCCAGATGGCGCAGGGTGTTCAGCGCCTCGGTGCAGTGCGGGCACGCGGCGGCGTGGGGGTCGTTCCCGCCGGTCTCCCACCGCTCCCACACGCTCCACAACTCCCGCCCGCAGGGCAGCGGTTCCCGCTCCGCGAGCCCGCCCGCCGGCTCGCCCCCGCCGACCGCCCCGCGCTCCTCGCCGGGTCCGGTCTCCTCGTTCACCGCCATGCGGCCATCGCCTCCGTGAGATAGCGCCGCGCCCTGAAGACGCGGCCGCGCACCGCCTCCGGACTGATCCCGACCGACTCGGCGATGGATTCGTAGGACAGGCCGTTCAGCTCGCGCAGCACCCAGCACACCCGTTGTTCCGGTGACAGCCCCGCCATCGCCCTGGTCAGGTCCGCCACCGCCGCGTGCCCCTCGGCCACCCGGGCGGGCGAGGCCTCGTGCTCCGGTGCCTGCGGCTCGGGCACGCCCTCCAGATGTACCGCGGGCCGGCGTGCGCGCAGCACGTTCAGGCACCGGTTCGTGACGATCCGGTGTATCCAGGTGCCGAATCGCGCGTCCCTGCGGAACTCCGGCAGCTTGCGCCACGCACTGACGAAGGACTCCTGCACGGCGTCCTCGGCCTCTGTCCGGCTTCCCAGCACCCGCGTCGCCAGCCGCAGCAGTCCCGGGGCATGGCGGCGCACCAGCTCCTCGAAGGCCTCTTCGTCGCCTTCCCCCGCACGCACCGCCAGCAATCCGTCGTCGCGCCGTGCGGACTCGTCCGGTCCGTCCTGCGGCGCTCCGCCCCGCTCCCCGGGCACACGCGGCTCCTCTCATCCAGGTCGTGCTCGTACGACACACGGAAGGCCGCCCGCGTTACGCGGCGAGGAAACGTTACCTCCCGGAAGGAGAAGTTTTTCCGAGGCGCGTAACGAATCCCCTTCGGTCGTGTCAGACAAGCGGGGAACCGGGCACCCGACCGGTACCGAACGAGATCTGGGCTCGACACGACATTCGATTCCGAGGAGACGCGGGCATGGCGAATCAGGACATCCACTCGAACGCGACCACGTCCGGTGGCATCGACACCGGATCCACCAGCTCCACCGGCTCCACCGGCACGATCCAGAAGAGCGCGGGCACCACCACCGTGACGGGGGGCACCGGGCCGGGCGAGCCTGCCGCCACCCGAGGGAAGACCTCCATCGCCGACGTCGTGGTCGTGAAGATCGCCGGGATGGCGGCCCGCGAGATCCCCGGCGTGTTCGACATGGGCGGCGGTCTCTCGCGCACCATCGGCGCGGTCCGCGACCGCGTCCCCGGCGGGCGTCCCAACGTGGGACGCGGGGTGAAGGTCGAAGTCGGTGAGCGGCAGACGGCGATCGACCTGGACATCGTCGTGGAGTACGGCGTGCCGATCACCGACGTCTCCCACGATGTGCGGGAGAACGTCATCGCGGCCGTGGAGCGCATCACCGGCCTCGAGGTCGTCGAGGTCAACGTCGCGGTCAACGACGTACGCCTGCCCGACGACGACACCGCGGACTCGGCCGGCGAGACGCGGGTGGAGTGACGCCGCTGCCCCCTGTCTCCTTCTGCGGTGTGAGGTGAGTGGTGAGCACAGCTCTGGTAGGCATGATCGCCGGGATGGCCCTGGGGTTCGCCGGATGGTTCGGCGGTTTCGGCGCCTTTCTCCTGGTCGCGGCGCTCGGCGCGGTCGGCTTCGTCGCGGGGCGTCTGGTGGAGGACGGCACGGACCTGCGGGACTTCCTCGGCGGCCGTGAGCGGAGGCGGCGATGAGCACGCCTGCGGCGGAGCGCGGCTCGACGACCGTGGCCGAGCGCGCGGTGCGCCGCATCGCCGAGCGGGCGGCCACGGAGGCCCTGGCCCCGGGTGAGGTCCACGTGGGGCGGGGCTCGGCCGCCGTACGCGGTCGCCGGGCCCGGGTGGGCGTCGCCGTGACGCTGCCCTACCCCACCGTCCTCGACGAGGCGGGCGAGCGGGTGCGTTCGTACGTCGCCGACCGCACGGCCGGGCTCACGGGTCTGGCCGTGCCCTCGACCCGGGTCCGGGTGCGCGAGCTGCGGGTGCGGGAGCGCTCCGAGGGGGCGGTCACGCCCCCTTCAGCGGGGGCTAAGGGCCGGGCGTGGCGGCCGTGGTCCCAACGCCGGGTTCCCGTCGCGGTGTTGGCGTTCGTCTGTGCCGCGCTCTGTGGCCTTTTGCTGTACGACGTGGTGTCCGTGCACGCGGCCGACCGCTCTCCCGCGCGGTGGCGGGCTCACCTGATGGACTGGCTGGTCACGCGGGGTCCGGACAGGGGCGCGTGGCCCGGCGCGGCGATGGCGGCGGCCCTGTTCCTCCTCGGCGTGGTGCTGTTGGTGCTGGCCGTCACGCCGGGGCGTCGGCGCCTGCTGCCCATGGCGAGGCCGGATGCGGACGTCCGCGCGGTCCTCGACCGGCGTGCCGTGGCCTTTCTGCTACGGGACGCCGTGGCGGAGACGCCCGGGGTCACCCGGGTGCGGGTCGGTGTCGGGCGTCGGCGGGCGCGGGTGCGGGCCGGGCTCGGGTTCGGCCCGCCGGGTCCCGCGCGCCGGGCGGTGGCCGAGGCGGCGGAGGAGGCCTTGGCGGCCTGCGACCTGGCGAAGCCCTTGCGGCTGAGCGTACGGGTGCGGACCGAGCCCGCCTGGCGTGCCCCCGCACCGTCGGCGGACAAGTCGGCGATCGGTGTTGCCGGTTCGACGCGGAGGGGTGCCGATGAGCCGACTCCGTAGCGGGACCAATCGTGTGGCCCTGCTCGCGGTGGCGGCGGGGCTGCTGGTGTCGGGGGTGGCCCTGGCGTCCGCGGTCGGGTCGGTCCGCGAGCGGCTGCCCTCGCGCTGGCCCCGGCTCCCCGCCGACCGGACGTGGCTCGACGGGGAGGCCCTCGGGCGCTGGCGGGACCAGGGCTGGTGGCCGCCCCTTGTGATCACCGCGCTCTGCGTCGGCGTACTGCTGTTCCTGTGCTGGGGCGTGGCGCAGCTGCGCGCGGGGCGCCTGCGTGAACTGCCGCTCGGGCAGCCGGACGTGACCCTCTCCGGTGCGGCGCTGGCCGCGGCGATGGCCGAACGGGCGGGGGCCGTCGACGGTGTGGCCCGCGCGCATGTGACCCTCCTGGGCCGTCCCCGGCGGCTGCGGGCGCGCATCACGCTGGTGCTGGCCGCCGACAGCCGCCCGGAGGCGGTGCTGCGCGATCTGGCAGGGCAGGCCGTCGCCGAGGCGAGAGCGGCTGTGGCCCCACGCGCCCTGGAGGCCGAGGTGCGCCTGACGGTTCAGCGCCACAGGACGCGCCGCCTGCGCTGACGTGCCCGGCCCTTCGCCCCGCCCGTCAAGAGTGGTCGTGCCGGGCCTCAGGGATGGTCGTACCAGGCGAAGGACACGATCCGCCAGCCGTCCTCGCCCCGGACGAACTGGATGCTCTTCGTCCCCGACCCTTCGAACGGTTCGCCGTCCAGGATCCCTGACTTGCGGTACTCGCCGAAACGAGCGGCGACATCGCCCGCGATCGAGGTGTGCTCGGAGGTCTCCCACTCGGAGAACTCGACCAGGCGGCCCTCCGCCAGCAGTCGCTCGCGGGGCTCGATGAACTCCTCCACGGTGTAGACCGTCAACTTCTCGCCCGTACTGGCGATCACACCGCCCGGGACCATCAGGCGGCGGATCCGGGCGACATCGGCGGCCTTGCCGCCCCGGTTGTCGAAAGCACCGAAGAACTCGGCGGTCAGCGTGTCTATCTCACTCTTGGACATGGCGCGACGGTAGCAGCGGTGGCGGTTGCCGTCGGGGGGTGCGCGGGCCTCGCGCCCTCTCGCATCAGGGCGTTGGTGATCCCGCGGGCGAGAAGCGGGTCGGCCGGGAGCACGTGCGCGGCGAACCAGCGGGCGGCCCACGGGGCGGGGGACGGCTCGACGAACTCCGCGCCCGCGTAGTCGTCGAGCGGCGGGTCGTAGACGTACCCGCAGACCAGGCCGTGAGCCACGAGGCGTTCCAGGAGGGCGTCCCGGTCCTGGACCAGGAGCGGGGCCCGGAACAGGGGAAGCGGGCCGTCGCGCCCCGGCCGCTCGCGCAGCGTTGGAGCCGCCCAGGCGGTGCTCGACAGCAGGGAGACCCCCACGGCTCGCCGGGTGAGGTCCCCGTCGAGCCGGTCCACGCGCAGCTTCAACTGGGCGCGCACCAGGGCCCCGTGGCGTGAGCGGTAACCATGGAGGTCGACGCGGACCCATGGCTCGTACGCGGTCAGGTCCGGCGCCCTCGACGCGCGGTCCGCGAGCCGACGCGGGTGCAGCTCCATGCGGAACGCGTCGCGCTCCAGTACGCCCAGGCGCTGCATCGTCCGCCACACGGGGCGGACCAGGTGCAGGGCGCGGACGCCCGAACGGGCCAGGGGCCGCAGTGTGGTGGCCAGATCGGCGCGGAGGCGGCGTGGCACCAGGAGTTCGTCGCGCAGCCGTTCCAGCTCGCGGCGGGTGCGGGCGTCGTCGACGGCGAGGAATCCGCCGGCCGCTCCCGCCACGTGTTTGGACAGGCTGAACGCCGCCGCCGTGCCGAATGCGCCGATCGGTTGTCCCTCGACGCGTGTTCCGATCGCGTGGGCGGCGTCCTCGAATAGTGGGATGCCCAACTCGTCGCAGCGGCGGCGCAGTTCGACGACGCGGTCCGGGACGCCGTACAGGTTGGTGGTCAGTACGGCGTCCACGTTCCGCCAGGTCGACTCCGGTACGGCGGCGGGGTCGATGTTGCCGTCCCGCAGGGAGACGGGGGCCAGTACCGGGCGCAGGCCCGCCGCGAGGACCACGAAGAGGATCACGTCGTCGTTCACCGGTGACATCAGGACGCGTGCGCCCGGCCCGCACCAGCGGCGCAGGGCCAGGTAGAGGGCCAGGCGCGCCGAGGGCGTGTAGAGGCATTCGCGTCCGAGCCGCCGTGTCATCTGCGCGGCGAGCCGTGATCCGTAGGGCATCGGCACCTTATTCTCTTGGGCTGTCGAGGAGATGTTCGGGCGAGGGCGGTTCCGGTCGCAGTCGCGGTCAGCGCATACCGCGCGCATCGCCCGCAGGACTCGTCCGGCTCGACGTGCGCAGCGTGCCGACCGCCTTCAGCAGCCGGTCGGCCGGGTCCCGCAGCCCGGGGTGGGCCAGGACCGTGTTGCGCAGGCCACGCACCGGCCTGCGCCACATCCGGTGCACGGCGGCCACCGGGTGGGGGCGCGTCGCGAAGCCCTCGCCCACCCGCAGCTCACGGGTCTTGAGCCGGTCCTTGTACTCCTTCTCGCCGCGCCCCATGTCCATGATCCGTACACCCTGGCGGCCGGCCGCCTCGGCCATCCGCAGATGCATCATCATTCCGGGCGAGTAATAGCCGAACTCGGGGTCGTACGCCGTGAACCAGGCGGCGAAGACGGTCCGCGAGGCCGGCCCGAAGTGTGCGGCCACCGGCCGGTCACCGGCGTACAGCACGGACAGCACGCCGGTGAGGTGTTCCTCGCGGACCTGGAAGAGGTGGTCCACGAGGCCGACGATCCAGGGCCGGGCGAAGCGGTCCATCCGGCCGGTCCTGCGGTACTGGGCCGACTTCCAGCGCATGAGGGTGCGCAGCACGCGCGGATCGCGTTCGTCGTAGACGAACCGCAGCTCGCCGACGTCGCGCCCGAGGCGGCGTTCCTTCTTCAGCGTCGTTTTGGCCAGCCCCGGATAGGTGCCGCGCAGCCATTGCGGGTAGCTGCCGTCGCCGGCCGTCAGGTCCAGGACCGGCGAGGCGAACGTTCCCGTCACGTATCCGCTGAAAGGTTTCTGCTCCTCGACGAGGTGGTCGAACTCGAAGACGGACAGGTGGCAGGCCTTCAGCAGGTCCTCGGTGTCCCAGACGACTCCGGGCCGGTGCACGAGTGCCTGGCAGTCGGAGAGGCCGAGCCCGATGGCCCGGCCGACGCCGAAGGGGGTGCGCTCGAACGGCAGGAAGCCGACCGGTTGGCCGTTCTCCCGCAGGACCGCCAGGTGCGCGCCGCCGCGGAACTTGGCCACGGCTTCGGCGAACTCCGGTGCCAGGAAGGGGTTGGCGTATTCGGGCGACTCGCCCATCGCCCGGTGCCAGGCCGAGCGCAGCGAGTCGCTCAGTGCGTCGAGCCCGTGGATGGTGATGTCCACCTAACGCTCCCCCCCATGCCGACCCGCGCCGCGGGCGCGCGCGTACCCCGGTCGGCGACCTGTTCGACTGCTCGGCGATGCTCAAAGGTCGCGAAACCGTACGCATGTGTCAAGGGCGTCAGCGAGCCCCGCTGCCGGCAACCTGGCCTGTACCAGCGGCAGTTGGATCACTCGCCGCGTGCTCTGCCGATCTGGGTCAGCGCATCGCGCAAGGTGGCCGGTCGCAGCGTGCCGCGCACGGCGGGACCCGCCCAGCCGGGTCCGCCCAGCATGACCACGGGCCGGCCGCGGGCGCCGCGCACTCCCCAGCGGGCGTCGGCGATGTGCCGGGCCAGCGGCACGCTCGCGGTGGAGCGGGCCTGTGACCACAGGACGACGACCGCGGGGCCCGTCCTGCGGACCGCCGCGGAGACCGCCTCGACCGGCACGGCCGCACCGAACATGCGCTGGGGGATGGCGAGTTCACCCAGGGCCGCGCTGAGCGCCTCCAGCGGCAGCGAGTGCTGCTCGCCGGGGACGCAGGCCAGGACGAGCGGCGCCGACGGGGACCGCGTGGGCGGGGCGGTGGCGCAGCGGTGCAGGGTGCGGGAGACGTGCCAGGACAGCAGGTGCTCGACCTCTACGTACCGGTCGCCCGCCTCCTCCCACTTGCGGCCCACCGCGTGCAGCGTCGGCACCATGACCTCCTGCCACGCGGCGATCAGTCCGTGCCGCTCCACCGACTCGGCCAACAGTTCCTGGACGGCGGGCGCGTCGAGCCGGACGGCGGCGCGGGAGAGGCCCCTTCGCTGCCGTACGAATGGGTGGGCGTCGGGTCCGAGGTCGGACGCGGCGCTGGACCCGGCGTCGGACGCGGGGCCGGACCCGAGGTCGGGCCCGGGTCCGGAGTCCGTGCCAGGTCCTGGCCGTGTGCCGCCTTCGAGTGCCGCGCGGGCCGCGTCGGCCGGGGGAACTCCCAGCGAAGTGAGGCGGCCCATTTCCTCTACGACCGCGATGTCCCGCTCCGACCAGCGGCGGTGGTGGCCCGGTTCGCGTCGGGCCGGGCCGAGGCCGTATCTGCGGTCCCAGGTGCGCAGTGTCGTCGGTGACACTCCCAGCCGTCTGGCCACGGTGCCGGTGGTGATCGGGGCGCCCGCCGTGCCGTCGTCCGGCGGCGGTTGCGGCGCCGCCCTCTCGCGTCCCCGAGACTCGCTCATACGCTCACGATACGACGCACAATCGACGCGGGTTGCCGGATGCGCGAAGCTGTCCCCAGGATGACCCAGCCGTAGCCGGACCACGGCCCGCCCAGTCGATTCCCGTCAGTTCAGGGGCGGTTGCCGATCGATTCGAGGAGCTGACGAGACGCCGATGAGCACAGCGGTGCCACACCCCGCGCGGGGGCCCGCGGAAGTGCCGGACAGGGACGCCGCGTTGGCGGCGGGGCTGGCCGCCGGGGACGAGACGTGCCTCGCCGCGGTCTACCGGCGATGGGGGCCGCGGGTGCAGGCGCTGGCCCGGCGTGCGCTCGGTGACAGCCGTGAGGCGGAGGACGTGGCCCAGCAGGTGTTCCTCGCCGCCTGGCGCGGCCGGTCCGGATACTGCCCCGAACTCGGCAGCCCCATGGCCTGGTTGACCGGCATCACCCGGCGGAAGATAGCGGACGCGTTGGCGGCGCGGTCCCGGAGGGCGGCCCTCGTCGAGGGCGCGGCGGCCCGGTACCCCGTGGACAGCCCCTGGCACGAGGAGGTGGACGCGGTGGTCGACCGGGTGCTGGTGGCGCAGGAGTTGGCGAGGCTGCCGGTGCCGCAGCGGACGGTGCTGCGTCTGACGTTCTACGAGGACCTCACCCAGCCGCAGATCGCCGAGCGCACCGGGTGGCCGCTGGGCACGGTCAAGAGCCACGCGCGGCGCGGTATGCACCGGCTCCGCCTGTTGCTGCGGGACGCGCCGGGCGAGGCGTAGCCAAGAATCTTCGGCCGGGTGCATCCGCGCGCCCCCCGTGGGCGGTAACAAGAAGCAACCCTCCGTGGCCGGCACCGGCTCGGGGCCGACGGGCTCGCCCGGACCCCGCTTCCTGTGCGCCTCAGCGGAGTCGGCGCCGCTGAGGGTGCCGCCGTCGTCCCCCGAACGGCGGCCGGGGGCCGTGGGTGGTCGGGGCCGCGTGTCACACCACCCACGGCCTGGGGTGCCGGAGCCTCGCGCGGCACACGCGCCTAGGGCGTGTCCGCGAAGTCCCGCCTGCACCGCGACGCCCGCCCTGCGGGCGAACGACGGGACTTCGCGGACACGCCCTACCGCCCGGAGCCGGGATCCGCATCCCTCCGCGGTCGGGTGCGCGTGCGACCACGGTCCGACGTGCCGTCAATACCCCCTGGCATAGCGTCCCTTGGCATGATCACAGACTGGATCGGCGGGCGCCGCCGCGCCCTCGCCGCCGCCCTCGTTCTCGCTCTCGCCACGCCCGCCGCGGCCACGGCGACCGCCCACGCCGGTGCCCCGAGCGGCGCCGGGCACGCCGCAGTGGCCGAGGTGGCAGCGGAGCCGTGGCGGCTGCCGCGTCCCACCGGGCCGTACGCCGTGGGTCGGGACACCCTGCACCTCGTCGACAAGAGCCGCCGTGACCCCTGGGTGCCCTCGGCGGGCGCCCGGGAGCTGATGGTGTCCGTCTACTACCCCGGACGGCCCGGCGGCGGGCGCCCCACGGCGTACACCTCCGAGGAGGAGGCCCGGCTCCTGCTGGAGTCGGTGGGGGCGGACGGCCAGGCTTTGGCGGCCGCCTACAGCGCCACCCGCGTCTTCGCCCGCTCCGGAGCGCGGCCGGCGCCGGGCCGGTTCCCCCTGGTCGTGCTCTCCCCCGGCTTCACCGCGCCGCGCACCACGCTCACCCACCTCGCCGAGGACCTCACCTCCCGGGGGTTCGTCGTCGCCACCGTCGACCACGCCTACGAATCCGTCGGGACGGCGTTCCCCGGTGGGCGGATCCTCACCTGCCGGGCCTGCGAGCCCGCCCAGGAGCCGGGGATGGGCAAGGTCGCCACCGAGGGGCGGCCCAGAGATCTCTCGTACGTCATCGACCGGTTGACCGGCGGTGACGATGCCTGGCGGTACGCCCGCACGATCGACCCGCGGCGGATCGGCGTCGGCGGACACTCCATCGGCGGAGCTGCCGCGCTCGCCACCATGGCCACCGACCCGCGCGTACGGGCGGGCATGAACATGGACGGCAGCTTCCACACGGCCCCCGCGGAGATCGGCGGTCGTCCGTTCCTGATGATCGGCACCGAGGCCGAACACACTCCGGGGCGCGCGGACGGCAAGAACTGGGACCGCACCTGGGAGGGCCTGGACGGCTGGAAGCGGTGGCTCACCGTCAAGGGCTCCGGGCACTTCAGCTTCACCGACGTGCCCGTCATCGCCGAGCAGGCGGGAATCGTCGACCTTCAAGTACCGCTCTCCGGTGAGCGGTCGCAGCGCATCACGCGCGCGTACATCGGCGCCTTCTACGAGAAGTGGCTGCGCGGCGCGCCGCGGCCGCTCCTCGACGGGCCGACGGCGGGCCATCCCGAAGTCGTCTTCGCCCGGCGCTGACCCCTTGGTCCCTTGGGCCGCTGCCAGGGTCTCTCCGTACTCCCGGCCCGCGGCGGCGCGCAGTAGTTGAAGACCGGTGATTTCGCCGATGCGTGCGGGCCGGGTGTGCCCGGACAGTTGCGGCTGCCAGCCATCGTCCCGCCGAAAGGACGCGACCATCGTGCAGCAGCTCAGAAACGAGACCATCGGCAGTCCCTCGCCCCACCGCGCGGCGCGGCGGTTCCGCCCGCGCCTGGTGCGGGCGGGGCTCGCCGCCCTCCTGGCCGCGGGCGGGCTGTTGACCGCCCAGTCGGGCAGCGCGGGCGCCGCGCAGAACCCGTACGAACGCGGGCCCGCGCCGACCGTGTCGAGCATCGAGGCCGTTCGCGGCCACTACGCCGTGTCCGAGACACGCGTGTCGTCCCTGGGCGTCACCGGGTTCGGCGGCGGCACCCTCTACTACCCGACGACCACGAGCGACGGCACGTTCGGCGCGATCGCGATCGCCCCCGGCTACGGGGGCACCCAGTCGTCCATCTCGTGGCTCGGGCCGCGCCTCGCCTCGCAGGGCTTCGTCGTCTTCACCATCGACACCCTCAGCACACTCGACCAGCCCGCCGGCCGCGGCGGTCAACTCCTCGCCGCTCTCGACTACCTGATCCAGCGCAGCAGCGTGCGCGACCGCGTCGACAGCGGCCGGCTCGGCGTCATGGGCCACTCCATGGGCGGCGGTGGCTCCCTGGAGGCCGCCAAGAGCCGCCCCGCGCTCCAGGCGGCCATCCCGCTGACCGGCTGGAACCTCGACAAGACCTGGCAGGAACTGCGTACGCCCACCCTCGTCGTCGGCGCGGACGGCGACACGATCGCCCCGGTCTCCTCGCACTCGGAGCCCTTCTACGAGAGCCTTTCGGGCTCCCTCGACAAGGCGTATCTGGAGCTGAACGGCGCGAACCACTTCACGCCCAACTCCTCGAACACCACCATCGCGAAGTACAGCGTGTCGTGGCTCAAGCGCTTCATCGACAACGACCTGCGCTACGAGCAGTTCCTCTGCCCGCTGCCCCGCCCCAGTGCGACGATCGAGGAGTACCGGGGAAACTGCCCGCACCCCTCCTGAGGAGGCTTCCCAGCCCCCTCGCGCGGAAGTACCGTGACGGTCGTGGCCGGACTGACGACCGCGACAGGTCCTCCCCTCCGGATATACGGCCGGAGCACTCAACTGCACGCCATCGAAACCCTGTTGAACGGCGTGCGCGCGGGGCGGGGCGGAGTGGTGGTGCTGGCGGCGGCGCCGGGGTTCGGCCGCACCACCCTGCTCGCGCACGCCGCCCGCTCCTTCCGCTCCTCCCGGGCGGGGACGGTCCTGAGCACGCGCGCCGTCCCCGCCCAGTCCCTGATCCCGTACGGCGGTGTGCACTCCCTGTGGTGCGCGGGAGGCGCCCCTCGCACACCGCCCGAGGAAGCGGAGGCCCTGCTCCCCGCCGTGCGTGACCTCGCGTACGGGCGTCCCCTGCTGGTCTGCGTGGACGACGCCCATCTGTGGGACGCCGCCTCCCGTGCCGCTCTGGGCCTCGCCGCCCGCCGCCTCGACGGACCGCACCCGATCGGCCTCCTCCTCTCCGTCGCGGCACACCACGCGGACGATCCGCGGCTGGCCGCGCTGCCCGTCCTGCACCTGGACCCGCTCGCACCGCCCGACGCGGCCGCGCTCGTCGACGACCTCACGCGGGGCGGCGCCCACACCGTCGTACGCGAGCAGATCCTCCGGGCGGCGGGCGGCAATCCGCGTCTGATCCATGACCTGATCGTCGACCTGACACCCCATCAGCTGGCGGGGCGGGAGCCTCTGCCCCAGCGGCCGTACAAGGCCGGCCCGCCCCTCTGCGACAGCGCTCCTTCCCCGTACTGCGGTAGCGCGCCCCCGTACACCGCCCCGAAGCCGCTCGAACTTCCGCCGGACACCGAGGAGTTCCTGCTCCTCGTGGCCGCGGCACATGAGCCCGGGGCCGAGGACGCGGGCGCCGACGCGGATCTCGTCCAGCGGGCCCGCGCGGCAGCCGGGCTGCACGGCGCGGCGCCGGGCCCGGCGGAGGCGGCCGGGATCGTGCACCGCTCGGCCGGCCGGATCCGCTTCGTCGTCCCCGGGCTGCGCGACGCCCTGTACACCGGGGCCCCGCCCGCCCGGCGCCGGGCCGCCCACCGGCTGCTCGCCTCGGTCCTCGACGACGGACGTACGCCACCGCTGCTCCGGCAGCTGCACCGGGCCCTGGCGGCCGAGGGGCCCGACGCGCCTCTCGCCGCCGCGCTGTCCGCCGCGGCGGACGCCCCCGGTTCGGCGCCCCACGCACAGCGCGCGGCCGCCCTGTCCGTGGCCGCGGACCTCACCCGGCCCGCGCGGGAACGTGCCCTGCGTCGAGCAGCCGCCGCCCGGCACGCCCGGCTCGCGGGCCGGCCGGGGCTGGCGCGGGAGCTGCTCGGCGCCGCCCGTTCCGAGTCGGCGGACGCCCGGGTGCGCGGCGCCGTCGAACTGGTCCGGGGGCAGCTCGCGCTGGCGGACGGCCCCGTCGCCGACGCCCGTGAGTCCCTCGTGCTCGCGGCGGAACTCCTCGCCCCGCACGACCCGGACGGCGCCCGTCAGGCCCGCCTCTGCGCGATGGCGGCGGCCTGGGACATGGGCGACGCCGCCGCCTGCCTGTCGGCCCTAGGCGCACCCCCGGACGCGGCCCCCGGGTCACGGGCGGCGGGCGCCGACACCTTGGCCGAGGAGTACCGCGCCGCCATGTCCGTCGTGATGCGGGGGCGGCTCGGTGCCGCGAGCCGGGGGCTGCGCGGGGTGGTGGCGCGGGGGCAGGGGGCGGACGAGCCGACGCGGCTACTGCGGGCCGGGGTCGCGGCCCTCGTCGTCGGCGACCTCGCGGCGGCCTCCCGCGTCAACGCGCGCGCCCTGGCCGCGGCGCGGGCGCGGGGCATGGACATCCACGTACCGCAGGCCCTGGAGTATCTGGCCTACGCCGAACTGCGCGCCGGGCGGCACGCGCGTGCGCGGGCGCACGCCGAGGAAGGGCTGCGTACGGCGGACCGCACCGGGCAGCGCAACATCGCCGCTCAGCACCACGCGATCCTCGCCCTGGTGGCGTCCGTCGAGGGCCAGGAGGAGGCGGTCACCGCCCATGCCGCCGCCGCGGCACGCACCGCCGACCGGCACGGCCTCGCGCAGGCCGCGACGCTGGCCCAGTGGGCGCTGGCCCGGGTCGACCTGAGCCGCGGCCGCGCGCCGGAGGCCGCAGCACGGCTCGGCCCGGTGGTGCGGCCGGGGCCGCGCCGAGGCCACTTCGCCGTGCGAATGCTCGCCGTGCCCTGCTTCGTGGAGGCGTCCTCCCTCACCGGCGAGGGCGATGCGGCCCGCGCCTGTGTGGCGGAGTTCGCATCCTGGGCCGCCCAGGGCGCGGACCCGCAGGCCCCCGCCCAGCTGGCCCGCTGCCACGCGCTGCTCGCGGGGCCCGACGAATGTGACGCGCTCTACACCGTGGCGCTCGCCCGCCACGCGCTCGTCGGCGGCGACTTCGAGAGCGCCCGCACCCAGCTCCTGTACGGCAAGTGGCTGCGACGCAGGCGCCGCCCCGGCGAGGCCAGGGGCCTGCTGCGCGACGCCCTGGTCTCCTTCGAGCGGTGCGGCGCCCGCGCCTGGGCCGGGCAGGCGCGGGCCGAGCTGCGCGCCACCGGGGAGGCCAGGACGGCCGAGCCGCCGGGCGGCCTGTCCCTGCTCACTCCGCAGCAGCTCAGGATCGCCCGCTGTGTCGCGGAGGGCGCCACCAACCGCGAGGTGGCCCGGCGCCTGTCGCTGAGCCCGAGGACCGTCGATCACCATCTCCGGAACGTCTTCGCGCTCCTCGGGGTACGCTCACGCGTCGAACTGTCCCGGCTCGTGGCCAGGTCCGAGCAGCACACCACCCACGACGAGCCGTGATGCCGCCGGTTTCTGTTATCCGGAGCCGGGCCGTGCGTCTCCCTTGTGTCGGAGGAGACAGGTCCCCACACAGAAAGTGGTCACAGCGTGAGCAGCGAACGCCAAGTCGCGATGGTCAGGGCAGCGCAGGACGGCAACCAGCAGGCGCAGGACGCGCTCGTGGCGGAGTACCTTCCGCTGGTCTACAACATCGTCGGGCGGGCCCTGAACGGCCACGCGGACGTGGACGACGTGGTGCAGGAGACCATGCTCCGCGTCCTCGGCGGCCTGGACGGGCTGCGCGATCCGGAGACCTTCCGCAGCTGGCTGGTGGCGATCACCATGAACCAGATACGCGGGCACTGGCGGGAGCGTGCCACGGGCGCCATTCCGGCCGGCGGGGGGCTCGCGGACGGCTACGACGTGGTGGACCCGGGCGCGGACTTCGTGGACCTGACCATCACCCGGCTCGGTCTCTCCGGGCAGCGCAGGGAGACCGCCGAGGCCACGCGGTGGCTGGACGACGACGACCGTGCCCTGCTGTCGCTGTGGTGGCTGGAGTCCGCCGGGGAGTTGACGCGGGCCGAGGTCGCCGAGGCCCTGGAGCTGTCCCCGCAGCACGCTGCGGTACGGGTGCAGCGGATGAAGGCCCAGCTGGAGACGGCCCGCGTGGTGGTGCGCGCCCTGGCTGCGGTCCCGCGCTGCGAAGGGCTCGGCCGGCTCACCGCCGGGTGGGACGGCGTGCCCTCGGCGCTGTGGCGCAAGCGGCTGGCCCGCCATGCCCGTGACTGCTCGGTGTGCGCGGGCCATTGGTCCAACCTGGTGCCCGCCGAGCGGCTGCTGGTGGCGCTCGGGCTCGTCCCCGCGGGCGCGGCCCTCACGCAGCTGGTCACGCGCCCCGACCTCGTCACGGTCGGCTCGGTCACATCCGCGCACGGCGCCGCGGCGCCCGTCTCCACGCGGACCCAGGCCCGCCGTGCGCGTGCCAGGCGGCAGCGCCGCACCGCCGGGGCCGCCGCCGCGGTCGTGGCGCTCATCGCCGGTGGTGCGGCGGTGCACCTCCTCACCGGCCCGGAGACCGACGACAGCTCCCCGGCCGGCGCCGCCGCCCCCGCCTCTCCCACCGCGCCCTCCGCCTCGGCCGCCAAGAGCGCGTCCCCCTCCGCCAAGCGCTCCGCCTCGCCCTCGGCGAAGCCGACCCCCAGCAAGTCGAAGACGAAGACGAAGGACAAGGCGAAGGAGAAGAAGCCGAAGCCCAAGGCCGAGCCGAGCCCCACCGAGGCCGCGCCGAAGCCGAAGCCCAGGCCCAAGACGCCCGCCCCGGCTCCGAAGGCCGCCCCGAGCGGCGCGGCCGCGCAGGTCGTGGCGCTGGTCAACGCCGAGCGCGCCAAGGCGGGGTGCGGTCCTGTCCGCTCCAACGACAAGCTGGCCACGGCCGCCGCGAGGCACTCGGCCGACATGGCGGCGCGCGACTACTTCGACCACACCAGCCCGGACGGCACGGGCCCCGGCGACCGCATCAAGGCGGCCGGGTACCAGTGGAGCACGTACGGCGAGAACATCGCGCGCGGCCAGCGGACCCCGGCGGCGGTGATGGACTCCTGGATGAACAGCTCCGGCCACCGGGCCAACATCCTCAACTGCGACTTCAAGGAGCTGGGGGTGGGCATCCACCACGGCTCGGGCGGGCCCTGGTGGACGCAGGCGTTCGGCACGGCGCTCTGAGGGTCGCCGCCGGGGCGAGCGGCGTCAGCCGACCCGCTGGGTGTGGAACTGTTCGAGTCGGCGCTGCGCCAGCGTCAGCGTGCCGCGCTGGCGGCCCGGGACGCGGCGGCGCAGCCTGATCAGGTCGGGGCCGAGGGCGCGGACCGCCTCGGGGTCGCGTACGCGGTCCCAGAGGTGGTGGGCGCGGTCGGCCGCGGCTTCCACCTCGGGTGAGTCGGGGGCCTGCCCGGCGGTGAGGCGGGCCGTGGCCACGGCGAGCCAGGTCTCGCAGCTGCGCGCCGGATCACCGGCGAACCGCGCGAGGTCCGCGCGGACTTCCATCCAATGGATGACCTCGTTCGAACCCGGACCGTGCGTGCGCAGCGCGGTCTGCTCCCAGGAGGCGGCGAGGGCCGCCGCCTCGCCGTGCCGGCCCGCCTCGACGGCCGCGGTGATGGCGGCGTGGGGGTCGGTGTGCGGCTCTGTGTGCGGATCTGTGTGCGAGTCGGTTTTCTGACCGGGAACGCCCGGGGGGCCGGCCGGGCGCGGAGGGTGCTGGTCGGCGGACGGCGGCACGTGCGGGTCGCGGGCGAGCACCAGGTCCTGGGCGTCGTCGCCGAGCGACTGGGCGACGGCCTGCTCGTGGAGCTGGTGCACCGGGGGGCGGTGGCCGCTGCGCAGGACGGTGGCGAGTGCCTTCATATAGGCGGGTGCCGCGGGCGTACGGCGACGGGCCGGCGGGGCGACGCGGCCGTACAGCGCGACGCCGGGGCCCGCGTCGAGCGGCTGCTCGTTCAGGGCCTGCCAGCTCTCGGGGTCCGTGTGCAGGTCGACGATGAGCGTGGTGGCGCCCGCGGGGCGCAACCGCAGCTCCTGGGTGAACCAGTGCCACGGGAAGCCCGTGTAGCGCATGGTCGCGGAGGTGGCCCGGGCCAGCGCCACGTGCACATGGCGCTGGCGACGGTCGAGATGGACCTGCCCGATCAGGTAGACCGTCAGCGGGCCCGGCGCCATGGCTGCGGCCCGCAGCCGGGTGAGGACCGTCTGCGGGTCCAGCGGGTCCGCCAGTTCCACCACGCTCGCCGTGTCGGTCCCGGCGAGCGCGGCGGGCGGGACCGCCGCGAGCACGGGCAGTACGGAGGCCGCGTCCACGAGCCGGCTCTTGCTGACGGGGGCCGCCGCGATGAGCAGCGCAGTACCGGGCACCGGCCCCTCCCTATCGATCAACACGCCAGCACCGTATCCGCTGCTTGCGCCGGGCACGACAACGAGACGGGGATCCGTACGAATTGCCCGGGCTTCTCGGGGTCTCGCCGGGCGGGGCGGTTCGGCTAGCCCTGCGGGTAGAAGACGAACAGTGTGCACCCGGTCGTCGTTTGGGGGACGTGCGAGGAGCCCGCCGGGGCGTGGAGGAAGGTGCCTGCCGGGTAGTCGCGGTGGCCGTCGTTGAAGACGCCGGAGACCACGAAGACCTCCTCGGGTCCCGGCTCGTGCACGTCGATGCCCTCCCAGGAAGAGTGCGGATCCATCTCCAGGACCTGGGCGTTGGCACCGTCGTCGCCGCGCCACAGGGGGCGCAGACGGATGCCGGGGAAGATTTCCCTGCTTGGGGCGTCGGCCACGGCCGACCAGACGTAACCGGGCACTTCGGCCAGTTGGGGCTGTCGGGACTGCTGGGGCTCTTGGGGCTGTTGCGTTGTCATGGCATCAGCCTGTCCCGGGGGGCCTCCTCCGCCGAGTGTCCAGAAAGTCATGGTGAGGTACTTTCCTGCCATGCATCGAGTCGCCGCCCTCGTCCATGCCCCGCAGTCGACCTTCGAACTCGCCTGCGCGGCCGAGGTGTTCGGGATCGAGCGGCCCGGCCTCACAACGCGGTACGCGTTCGGCGTCTGCGCGGAGCGCCCCGGCCCTGTCGCGACGCGTGCCGGGTACGACATGCTCGTCACCGAGGGCCTGGACGCGCTCGACCGGGCGGACACCGTCGTCGTCCCCGGCTGGACGCCCACCCGGGAGGCGCCCTCCCCCACCGTGGTGGCTGCCCTGCGGCGGGCGCACAGCCGGGGCGCCCGGCTGATCAGCATCTGTTCCGGCGCCTTCGTCCTCGCGCACGCCGGGCTGCTCGACGGGCGGCGAGCGACCACGCACTGGGCGCTCGCCGACGAACTGGCCGCACGCTTCCCGGCCGTCCAGGTCGATCCGGACGTGCTGTACGTGGATCACGGCGACGTGGCCACCAGCGCCGGATCCGGCGCGGGCGTCGATCTGTGTCTGCACCTCGTGCGGGCCGATCACGGTGCCGGGTACGCCGCGCGGGTCGCGCGGAACATGGTCATGCCGCCGCACAGGGAGGGCGGTCAGTTGCAGTACGCGACCCCCGCGCACCCCACCCAGTTCGACGGGTCGCTCGCGCCGGTCCTGGAGTGGGCCGCCGGGCGGCTGAACGAGCCGGTCGGCGTCGATGAACTGGCAGCGCGCGCGGGGGTCTCGGCGCGGACGCTGGCCCGTCGCTTCACCGACCAGCTCGGGGTCAGCCCGGGCCAGTGGCTGCTCGCCCAACGCATCGGCTCCGCAAGGGAGTTGCTGGAGACGACCGACCTCCCGCTGGATGCCGTCGCCCGGCGCTCGGGGCTGTCCTCGGCGACCAATCTCCGCAGACGATTCCTGCGCGCCCTGGGGACGACACCCGGCGCCTACCGCAGGGCCTTTCGGGCGACGCCGCGGGACCCCCGACGGCCGTAATTACGCAGCGTAGTAATTGATCTGACGCTCCATCAACTTCACACTTCGCTCAAAGTACCTGCCAGACAAGAGTACGAACCCCGCTGAGCGGGAACGATGGACATGGGACCTCGGTGCCGCCCAGCGATTCGGTGGCGTCCGGCGCGGGTCTCCAACCGCCGCGCCGCCCTCAGTTGACTACTCTCAGTGAAGGAGACGGGACACTGCTGGACTGGGAAACGGGCACCGCCGACTTCACCTTCGGCCTGCATCACCGCGTGGTGAACGGCACTGATGTCCTCGCGTTCTGGGGCGAGCTGGACGCCTGGGCCGACCAGGAACTCACCCCCCGTGTGACGGCACTCCTCGACCGGACCGGCCGCCAGGTCGTCGCGGACCTTCGAAGAGTGACGTTCCTCGACGCCGGCGGTCTGCGGCTGCTGGTGCGGATCAGACAGCAGGTGGCCGCGGGCGAGGGCACCCTATGGCTCGTCCCCGGCAGCGCGCGCAACTGGCGCGTACTGCGCATCACCCGCCTCGACCGGACCTTCACGATCCCGGCCGGCCCCCCGTACATGAGCGGGCGCTCGGGCGCGGGCCGCGGCTCACGCTGATGCCGCCCGCGCGAGAAGGCACGAAAAGCACGGAAGGCACAGGAGGCACAGGAGGCACAGGAGGCACAGGAAACACGGGAGGCACGGAAAGCGCGGGAAAGCACAGGAAAGCACTGGTCAAAGGGGTCCGTCCGTGGGAGGACGGGTGCCGGGACCGCATGAAGCGAGCCATTGGGGGCACTTAGGAGCCATGCATCTGCCTTCGATGACAGCACGTGGAAAGGGCCAGGCCCGACGGGCGGCCAAGGGTCGGACCGTCGCAGCCGTGGCGCGTGCCGGGTTCGTCGGCCGCGGAGTGATCTACCTCCTCATCGGTGCGCTGGCCCTGCGCATCGCCTTCTCCGACGGCGGGGGCCGCCAGGCGGACCGCGGCGGAGCCGTGGCGGAGCTTGCGGACCGCCCGTTCGGGAACGTCCTGCTGTGGCTGCTCGGCATCGCCCTGGCCGGAATGGCGCTGTGGCGGCTCTCGGAAGCCTTCTTCGGGCAGGCCGGGCCCGACGGCGACAAGCCGGGCAAGCGGGCGCTCTCGGGCGCGCGCTGCCTCTTCTACTGCTTCGTGTCGTACTCCGTACTGGCGTACGCCACGGGTGACGAGGGCAGCGGCAGCGGCTCCAGTGACCGGCAGACCAAGGACGTGACGGCGAAGGCCTTCGACTGGCCCGGCGGGCGGTGGATCGTCGCCGCGGCGGGCGCCGCCGTGCTCGTGGCGGGCATCTGGATCGCCGGACGCGCACTCCTGCGGAAGTTCCACAAGCGCCTGCGCGTCTCCGAGATGCCGCCGCGGGTCCGCCGGATCGTCGACGTCCTCGGCGTCTTCGGCGGCATGGCCCGGGGCACGGTGTTCGCCGTCGCCGGCGGATTCGCCCTCGTCGCCGCGGTGCGCCACAAGCCCGGCGAGGCCAAGGGCATCGACAACACCCTGCGCTCCTTCGCCGACACCGGGGCCGGGCCCTGGCTGCTCGCCCTGATCGCCTTCGGCCTCGCCGCCTTCGGCCTCTTCTCCTGGGCGAACGCACGCTGGCGCAAGCTCTAGGCAGCCCGGCGCTGGACGGCCCAGGCCTCAGACCGGGGTGCGGAACACGAAGCGCACGCCGGTCAGCCGTTCCGACAGCTCCCACAGTCGGCGGCCCGTCCCGGCGTCGGTGGCGCCGGGCGCCAGCTCCACACACTTCGGGGCGCCGCGCAGTTCGGCCGGGCCGCCCGGGCCGATGAACTCACCGCCGCGCACCTCCGGATCGGTCGCCGCGTACAGCTGCGACCGGGCGCCGTCGGCGGGCCGCTGGGCGAACAACGGATTGCCGATATGGCCGAACACCACACGCCACAAGGCCACCGGACCGTTCAGCTGGAGGTTGGTCGCCGTGTAGCCGGGGTGGGCGAGCACACTGCGGACCGGGCTGCCGGCCTCGGTGAGGCGCAGATGGAGCTGATGGCCGAAGACGGCGTTGGCGAGCTTCGACTGGTTGTAGTAGGCCATGGGCTTGTAGCCGCGCTCGCCGTGGAGGTCGTCGAAGAAGAGGCGGCCCTGCCGGTGGTTCACCGAACTCACCGTCACCACGCGGGGCTCACTGCCCACCGCGAGCAGATCGAGCAGCAGCCCGGTGAGCGCGAAGTGGCCGAGGTGGTTGGCGGCGAACTGGAGTTCGTGGCCCTGCGCGCTCAGCGAGCGGGGCGGCGCCATCACCCCGGCGTTGTTGACGAGTACGTCCAGTCGCGAGTGGTCGGCGCGCACTCCGTCGGCGAAGGCATGGACCGAGTCGAGGTCGGCGAGGTCGAGGTGGCGTACCTCCAGCTTCGCGTCCGGCTGCTCGGCGCTGATCCCCGCGACCGCCCGATGCCCCTTGTCCTCGTCGCGCACCGCCAGGATCACGTGCGCGCCGCGGCGGGCGAGCGCGCGCGTGGTCGCCAGGCCGAGGCCACTGTTGGCCCCGGTGACGAGGAACACCCGGTCGCTCTGGTCCGAAATGTGGTCGGTGGTCCACTGCTGCTGAGTCATGCGGCACATGTTGCCCCCGATGGCACTGAGTGTCAATGCGATACGGAGTGCCGCTTAGGGCATGACGTGTAGCATGAATGGGTGAGCAACCGCCCTGGAATGAGCATGGCCGAGCGCAAACGACGGCTCGTCTCGGACGAACTGACCGAATCAGCGCTTCAGTTGCTGGCGCTGAAAGGCTTCGACGCGGTCACCATCGACGAGATCGTGACGACCGCCGGGGTCTCCCGGCGCACGTTCTTCCGGTACTTCGCGTCCAAGGAGGACGTAGTCGTCCAGTTCCTGGCCGACATGGGCGCCGGCATGCGCGCGGACCTCGCGGAGCGGCCCGGGGACGAGCCGCCCTCGGTGGCGCTCCTGCACGCCGTCCGGGTCCCCCTGGCCACCTGCGCCGCCCACTCCGACCGGGCACTGCGCGTGGTGCAGCTGATCCTGCGTACGCCTGCCCTGCTCGCCCGCTTCCTGGAGCGTCAGGCGCAGTGGCGTGGCGATCTGACGGAGGAGCTGGCGGGGCGTCTGGGGCTGGACCCCGGCCGGGATCTGCATCCGGGCCTGGCCGCCGGGATGGCGCTGACCGCCTTCGACGCCGTGCTGCAACGGTGGAGCAACAGCGACGGCGCCGAAGATCCGGCCGCCCTGCTCGACCAGGCCTTCGCGGTGATCGCCCCGGCGCTCGACAGCGTGGAGGGGTAGCGGCCCTCAGAGCGCCGGTGGGCGGCCCGGCGTGCATCGCCGGACCGCCCGCGTCGTCCTCCGACGGCCCTCCCTCGCCTCAGACGACCGCCCCCGTCCCCCGCTCCTTCTTCCTCCGTGCCTCCAACGGGCTGTACCCGTCCGGTTCCTGTCCCGTACCGCCCGGACGCGCGGGCGGCCGCGTCCCCGGGTTTCGCCGATCGAGCGCGACGGCGATCGGGACCGCCGTGAAGACCGTCGAGGCCATGCCGACCACCACCCCGGCGATCAGCGCCAGCGAGAAGTCCGCGAGCGAGTCGCCGCCGAGCACGGCGAGGGCGGTCAGGATGAAGAGCGCGCCCATCCCCGTGTTCACCGTGCGCGGCAGCGTCTGTACGACGGCCCGGTTGGCGTTGGCCGCCAGGTCACCGCGCGGGTCGCGGCGCCTCGCCTCGCGCACGCGGTCGAAGACGACCACCGTGTCGTTGACCGAGTAGCCGATCACGGTGAGCAGGGCGGCGAGGAAGACGCTGTCGACCGGCTTGCCCAGCCAGGCGAAGAGGCCCACCACGAGCAGCACGTCGTGGACCATCGCGGACACGGCCGCCGCGGCGAGCGTCCAGCGGAAGCGCGCGCTCAGATAGATCAGCTGGGCCGCGACGGCGAGGGCGAGGGCGATGAGGGCCTTCTGCCGCAGTTCGCTGCCGAGGCTCGGCCCGATCAGCTCGTCGCGCTCGACGGTGACGGTGCCACCGGGCTCCGCCAGGGCCTCCTTGACGCGCCGCTGTTCGGCGTCGGTGAGGTGTTCCGTGCGTACGGTGATGTCGCCGTCCCCGGATTCCTGCACCACGGCGCGCGGGAACCCGGCGTCCGCCACGGCGCCGCGGGCCGTGTCCGCGTCGACGGGCCGGCTGGTGCTGTACTCGACGAGCCGGCCGCCGGTGAACTCGACGCCGAACTCCAGGCCGCGCAGCGCGATCCCCGTGACGGCCACGGCGACCAGGAGGGCGCTTGCGCCGACCCAGCGGCGCCGGTGGCGCACCAGGTCCGGGTCACGGCGGGCCAGCCAGGTGCGTACGCGGCCCGTGGCGGCGATGCCGGTCAGGGCGGGCCGCTCGCGCGCGAAGCGGCGGGTGACGGCGAAGTCGGCGAGGACCCGGGTGATGACCAGCGCGGTGACCATGGAGGCGAGGACGCCGATGCTCAAGGTGACGCCGAAGCCCCTGACCGGCCCGGTGGCGAGGAAGAACAGCAGACCGGCGGCGAGCAGCGTCGTCACGTTCGAATCGACGACCGCGCTCCACGCCTTGGCGAAGCCGGTGCGGAGGGGTTTCGCCAGGTTCGTGGACCGGACGCCGAGGTATTCCTCCCGGGCCCGTTCGAAGACCAGGACGTTGGCGTCGACGGCCATGCCGATGGCCAGTACGAACCCGGCGAGGCCGGGCAGGGTCAGCGTCGCCCCGAGTGCGACCAGAGCCGCGTACGAGATCAGTCCGTACAGCACGAGGGCAAGTGATGCGAGCGCGCCGAGGAGGCGGTAGACGACGGTGATGAACAGTGCGGTCAGGGCGACGCCGATGAGGGCGGCCTGGGTGCTCGCGGCGATGGCGTCGGCGCCCAGCGTGGGGCCGACGGTCCGCTGTTCGACGACGTCGACGGGCACCGGGAGGGCGCCGCCCTTGACGAGCGCGGCCAGGTCGCGGGCCTCGGACCGGCTGAAGCCGCCGGTGATCTGGGTCGAGCCGCCGGTGATGCCGACCTCGCACGGCACGTCCTCGTTGACACCCGGCGCCGAGATGATCTTGTTGTCGAGGGTGATGGCGACGCGCCGTTCGGGCGCGTCCTGGGGTGCGCAGGCCGCCTTGCCGGTGACGCGCGCCCAGGCCTCGCCCGCCTTGTCGCGGAAGTCGAGCGAGACGATCCAGCCCGAGAGGGACTGCTGGTCGAGGAGCGCCTCGGCGTCCTCGACGCCCGCGCCGGAGAGCGCGGTGGGGCCGAGGGTGAGGTGGTTGCCGGGCCGGTCGGGGTCGGGCAGGGTGCGCGACCCGTCGGCGGAGGGCTCGGCCCCGCCCGGCTCGGGGGACTCCCCTGTCACCGGGTGGACCGTCAGCTGGGCGGTGCGGCCGATGATGTCGGCCGCCTTGCGCGGATCCTGGACGCCGGGAAGTTCGACGATGATCCGCTTCTCGCCGGAACGGGCGAGGCCGGGCTCGGCGACACCGAGCGCGTCGACACGCTGCCTGAGCACTTCCAGGGCGCGGTCGGTCGAGGCGGCGTCGGCCTCGACGGTGGGCGAGTCCTTGGTCTCCAGGACGATGTGAGTACCGCCCCGCAGGTCGAGGCCGAGGCGGGCGGTTTGCGTGAGGGCCACATAGAGGGAGAGCGCGACGACGCACAGGGCGACGACGGCCCGCCACACAGGCGCGCGGGATTTGGGCGCACGGGGCATGGGTTCTCCACGGATGAGGGCAGGACGGAGAGACGCGTGACCGGGCGGCGCGGTGGGCGCCGGGTCAGGCGTCGGGGACGGTCTGCGTGCTCATCGGTGGGGCGGGCCCCGCGGGGCGGCGGAGTCGATCGCCTCGTGCGACCGTGCGCGCGGGGCTGCGGGCTGTGTGTCCGGTCCGCCGGTGGCGCGGTGCGGCGCCGTGTCGGCTGCCGTACGCGGCGGGCCCACCGGCTGCGGGCCCGGCAGGTGGGCGTCGAGGCGGTGCGCGACGGCGACGGTGAACGCGGGGGCGTCTTCGGCCGCGGTCCGCTGCCCGGCGTGCGCCGCCACGGTGTGGCGGGTGGGAGTGCTGTCGGCCCGGATGCCGGCCGCCGCCGCGGCGGCGGCCGGGGCGAAGAGGGCGAGCACGGTGACGACGAGGGCCACCGCGGACGAGGCAAGGCGCGCGGAACGACGCTGCTGCGACACGCGGGCCCCCGATCCCTTCCTCCGCGCCGACCCCCGGTGCGACGACCGGGTCAGCTGCTCACCGGCCACGCACCGCGTGACCGCACGCCTCGCTCAACGTACGGTCGTCCCGGGTGGTTCCGCCGCACGCCGGTGGGTTCAATTCCCGTACTCCACGAGGCTGGTGGGGACGACGACCTGCCGGGACGGTACAGGGTCCTCCCCGACGTGTGCGCCCCGGAGCCCGGCGCGCACGCGGTCCGCGAGCAGGCGCCCCGCCACCCGGCCGAGTTCGTCGCTGTCGTACGCGACGAGCATGAGGGGCAGGCCCAGCGCGTCGGCGAGTTCGAAATCGTCGAAGCCCGCCAGGGCGACCTCCGCGCCGCCCGAGGCGCGATGGGCGCGGATCGCGCGGAACGCTCCTATGGTGTTGCGGTTGTTGGAGCAGAACAGCGCGGTGGGCGCGTCCGGCAGCGCGAGGAGTTCCGTGGCGGCGTGTGTCGCCTCGTGCGGTTCCGTCTGGCCCTGGCGGATGAGCCGGGCGTCGACGGCCAGGTCCCTCCCGGCCAGGGCGGCCGCGTAGCCGCGCAGGCGTTCGGTGCCGGTGTGCACGGCGGGCGGTGAGCCGAGGAAGCCGACGCGGCGGTGCCCGCGGTCCAGGAGGCGTGCCGTGGCCGCGCGGGCGCCGCCGAAGTCGTCGACCAGGACGCAGTCGGCCGCGAAGCCCACGGGCGGGCAGCTGGCGAGCACCACCGGCACTCCCCCGGCCGCCGCCGCGGCGAGGTGGCGCTGGTCGGCGTCCGCGGGGACGGCGATGATGCCGTCGACACGGCGGGCCACGAGGTCGGCCACCAACTCCCGTTCGGCGTGCGGGTCCTGGCCGGTGTTGCCGATGACCGTCTTGAGTCCGTCCCCGACGAGTACGGAGTCGACGCCGAGGGCGAGGCGTGAGGAGAAGGGGTTGGCGAGGTGGGTGACGACGAGTCCGACGAGGCCGGTGCGTCGGCCGAGCCGGAGACCGCGGGCCATCTCGTTGGGGCGGTAGCCGAGCGAGGCGGCCGCCGCTCGGACCCGCTCGCGGGTGGCGGGCAGCACCTGCGGGTCGTCGCGCAGCACACGGGAGGCGGTCATCGCGCTGCCCCCCGCGCGTTCGGCGACGTGTGCGACCGGGGTGCCGCCGAGGCCCGCGCGCAGGGCGGGCCGGATCAGGTCCCACGAGGATGCCATGGCGCCGCCGACGCCGAGGGCTGTCGCGCCGAAGTCGCGCAGGTGCGGGGCGAGGACGGTGCCGAGGGTCGTGAAGGCCTCGTCGAGTACGTTGCCCTGCCCGCACGTTCACCCTGCTGTACCGCGGAAGGACCCGGTGGCTCTCTTCTACGCGGAGGCGGCCCGGTGCCGTCCGGAGCCCGCACCGGCACCGCCGGCCGGTCTTTGTCACTCGCGTGCCAAGACACCTCACCCGGACGCGCATCCCGACACGTAGTGAGAGATGTGAATCATGAAATACGTTGCCCAAGCCCTGGGATCCCCCACCGTCCGCCCGGAGGAGAACGTCCATGCGCTTGCCCGCACAGCCCCGGCCCGTCGCCGCCCTCACCGCCCTCGCCGCCGTCACCGGAATCGCCACGCTCGGCCTCGGCGCGGGTCCGGCCGCCGCCGATGCCCGGGAGCCGTTGCGCTACGTCGCCCTCGGTGACAGCTTCAGCGCCGGCTCGGGCGTACTCCCCCTGGACCCGAGCGCCCCGCTCCTCTGCGCCCGCACCACGAAGAACTACCCCCACCTGCTCGCAGCCTCCCTCGGCGCGAAGCTGACGGACGTGACCTGCGGCGGCGCGCAGACCAAGGACCTCGCCACATCGCAATACCCGGGCGTGGCCCCGCAGTTGGACGCGCTGAAGAGCGACACCGAGCTGGTGACGCTCACCATCGGCGGCAACGACAACAGTACGTTCGTCAACTCGATCCTCGCCTGCGGTACCGCCGGGGCCCTCTCGGGCGGCAAGGGCAGCCCCTGCAAGGACGCCCACGGCGACTCCTTCAAGGAGCAGATCGACGCCAAGACGTATCCGGCGGTCACGGCCTCCCTCAACCAGATCAAGGCCAGATCACCGAAGGCCAAGGTCGCCATCCTCGGTTACCCGTGGATCACTCCGGCGAAGTCCGTCCCCGGCTGCTTCGCCAAGATGCCCATCGCGGAGGGCGATGTGCCCTACCTCCGCGATCTGCAAGGTCACTTGAACGACGTCGTCCGGCGTGCCGCGGCGAAGACCGGCACGACGTTCGTCGACATGGACGCCGCCTCCGACGCGCACGACGCCTGCCGCCCGCTGGGTCAGCGGTGGATCGAACCGATGCTGTTCGGCACGAACTTCATCCCCGTCCACCCGAACGCCGCGGGCGAGGCCGGAATGGCCGCGCAGGCCGCGAAGGCCCTGAAGCTGTCCTGACGCCATCCGCGGGGCCCGCCGCGGCGCCCACGGCAGGGGGCTGCGATCCTGTTCCGGTGACCGGAACCACGTGGCCCACCAGCAACAACCGCTCCCCGCGGCCCCTGCGGACCGGCGTCGGCGGCGCCCTGCTCCTCGCGCTTCTCGCTCTCCTCGGCCCGCTCGCCGCCTGCTCGTCCGACGCCTCATCCGGTTCATCCGGTTCCGGTGGCGCCGTGCGGCGGCCGCCCGTGGACGCGGCCTTCGACTACCAGCTGGGCGGCGCCTATCCGCCCCCGTCGAAGGTGCGGGCCGTCTCCCGCGACCGCGCGGCCGAGCCCGCTCCCGGCCGCTACAACATCTGTTACGTCAACGCCTTCCAGGTCCAGCCCGGCAAGGCCACCGCACGCTGGTGGCAGCGCGAACACCCCGACCTGATCCTGCGCGACGGCCAGGGCCGGACGGTCGTCGACGAGGACTGGCGGGAACCGCTGCTCGACATCTCCACCCGCGCCAAGCGCGCCGCTCTCGCCAACATCGTCGGCAAGTGGATCGGCGGCTGCGCGGAGGCCGGATTCGACGCGGTGGAGCCCGACAACCTCGACTCCTACGAACGCTCCAAGGGCCTGCTCACCGCCGACGACGCGGCGGCCTTCGCCCGCCTCCTCGCCCGCCGCGCGCACGATGAGGGCCTGGCCATCGCCCAGAAGAACACCACCGACCTGCTGGAGCGACGCCGCACCATCGGCTTCGACTTCGCCGTGACCGAGGAGTGCGCCCGCTACGAGGAATGCCCCGCTTTCGCATCGGCGTACGACGGGCGGGTCTTCGACATCGAGTACGAGACGAAGGACTTCACCACCGCGTGCCGTTCCTGGGGCCAAAAGCTCTCCGTGACCCTGCGCGACCGCGACGTCCGTCCAGCGGGCGAGGACGGCCACGTATACCGCCACTGCTAGCCGGTTACTGGCGAAACCCGTGGCGCGCAGGCCCTAGAAGAACTCGTCGAGGAGCCGGTAGTAGGCCAGCCGGTCCTCGTGGACGACCACCTGCGCGCTCGCCCCCTGGAGGTACCGCTCCAGGAACCGCTTCGCATACTCCGGGCCGAACCACGGGTCCTCCTCGATCGCCAACTCCCGCAGGGCGACGGCGAGATCGGTGCGCCGATCGGCCCGGCCGAGGCGGATCACGTCGATGACGCCGGTGACGCGGCAGGTCTCCGGGTCGATCAGCACGTTCTCCGAAGTGAGGTCCCCGTGGGTGACCACCAGGTCCTCCGACACCGGGCGGGTGCGGTGCAGTTCGTCCAGGAGGCGCGGCCCCGACCAGCCCTCGCGCTCCTCGTCGAGGTCGTCCAGGTCCACGAGGCCCTCGTGGAGGTTGCGGGCCGCCTGCTCCTGTGTCACCGCGAGGCTCCGGTCGAAGGGGCAGTCCGCGGAGGGCAGTTCATGCAGGGCCCTGGTGATGTCCGCGAGCGCCTCGGTGACGGCGGCCCGCTGCTCCTCGGGCCACCGCTCGGCGGCGGGCCTGCCGGGGAGCGCCTCCGTCACCAGCCAGGCCGCTTCGCCGTCCGTACCCCGCTCGACCAGGCGTGGCACCGCAATTCCCCGCGCGGCGAGCCAGGTGAGGCGCTCGGCCTCACCGGACAGGTCCAGGGGCGAGCCCTCGTACGTGGCGGGAGCGACCTTGACGTACAGGTCGGGTCCGGCGCCGCCCCGGGCGGTAAGGCGGTGCACCTCCGCGCCCGACCGGCCGTCCGTCGCGGGGGTCCATTGATAGGCGGCGTACCGCCGGCGCAGTCCACTGTCCATGATCGGCATCTTGGCAGGCACGCCGCCCGCGTCCCACCGGATTTACGGGCCGATCAGCCTACGCCTGGGGCGGCGGCGGTGGCGGCTTCGGGGCGCCGCGCGGGGGTGTGATCCTGCCGTACGCCGCCGGGGTGCCGGCCGCCGCCGATGCCGGGGCCGGGGCCTCTCGCCGTGGCGGCAGGGCGTCGCGGTGGGCGCCCGGGTCCCAGCCGGTGTCCACGACCCGCTTCTGGAAGATGACCGCCCCGAGCAGGACGGCCGCGCCGATAAGCAGCATGAGGACGACGCCTCCGGTCCCGCCCGCCTTGGCCGCGTACCCGATGAGCGTGCCGAACCAGCCGAAGTCGGCGTCGCCGAACGTGGTGTTCTCCTCGCCGAAGGCGCCGAGGACCTTCAGAAGCAGCGCGGGCAGGAAGGTGATCAGGACGCCGTTGACGAAGGCGCCGAGGGCCGCGCCGCGGCGGCCGCCGGTGGCGTTGCCGTAGACGCCGGCCGCGCCGCCGGTGAAGAAGTGCGGGACCAGGCCCGGCAGCACGAGGGCGAGTCCGAAGGCGGGGTGGAAGATCCACGCGAGCAGGCCGAGGCTGACGAGGCCGCCGGTGAAGCTGGAGATGAAGCCGACGAGCACGGCGTTCTGGGCGTAGGGGAAGACGATCGGCGCGTCGAGCGAGGGCACCGCCCCCGGCACCAGTTTCCGCGCGATCCCCTGGAAGGCGGGAACGAGTTCACCGAGGATCGTACGGACGCCGAAGAGGATCACGGCGACCGCGATGCCGAACTGCAAGCCCTGCATCACGGACTGCATGACGTAGTCGCCGACGCCGCTCGCACCCGCCGCGCTTTTGTCGCCGAAGGCCTTGAACGCGGCCTCCTTGCCCACCTTGCCGAGGAAGATGAGCGCCATGACGAGGTAGATCAGCACCATGGACAGGGCGGTCGCCACCATCGAGTCGCGCAGGAAGCGCAGGCCTTCGGGAAGGTTCATCTCCTCCGTGCTCCGGCTGCGGCGGCCCACCAGCTGGCCGGTGGCGCCCGCCGCGATGTACCCGGCGGTGCCGAAGTGGCCGATCGCCACGCTGTCGCTGCCGGTGACGCGCTTGGTCCAGGGGTGCGCGAAGGCCGGCAAGGCCACCAGCAGGATGCCGAGCAGCACGCCGCCGACGAGGACCACGGCCCAGGAGGCCTGGCCCGCGATGGCGAGCACCATCGTCAACAGCGTTGCCATGAACAGCATGTGATGCCCGGTCAGGAAGACATAGCGCAGGGGCGTGAAGCGGGCGAGGAGCAGGCTGACGGCGAAGCCGAGGATCATCAGCCAGGCGACGCGGGCGCCGTACTGCTCCTGCGCGATGCCGACGATCGCCTCGTTGGTGGGAATGACGCCGTGTGCGCCGGTGGCTCCCTGGATCATCTCGCCGAGCGGGGCGAGGGCGCCGACGACGAGGGTGGCGCCCGCGCCGATCAGCAGGAAGCCGAGCGTCGCCTTGATGGCGCCGCCGACCACCTGCCCCGCCGGCTTCTTCAGCGCGATCAGGCCGGCGGCAGTGATGAGGCCGATGAGGTACGCGGGTTGGCTGAGGATTTCGTTGACGAGGAACTCGGCGCTCGACACGAGCCAGTCCATGGTGGGTTCTCCTTGCCCGGGTCGTCAGACGTCGTAGGTGTCGCGGAGGACGCGGTCGGCCTCCGCGGCGCTGGTGAAGTCCTCGACGACCTTCACCGGGATGCCGACATCGCCCAGCGTCCCGGCGATCTCCCGCGAAGTGAGGATGGCGACGGCTTCGTTCGCCTTGCCCTTGGCCGAGATGGTGTCCGTCGCCTCGACGGTGACGTGACGGCTCCACCCCCAGCGGTCCAGCACGCCTTCGAGGGTCTGTTTGAGGAACAGGCTCGTACCGACGCCGTTGCCGCACACGGTCAGGATCTTGTGCAGGCCGTCGCCGCTTCCCGCCGCCTCGCGGGGGTGTTCGCCCTCCCGTCCGCCGGACAGCAGGGCGTGCACGGCCTGCGGGCCGGGGGCCTCGCGCAGGGCGCGGTCCGTCGCGGGGTCGGCGAGCAGCCGGGCCAGGGCCGCCATGGCCGCCGTGTGTTCCGAGGCGTCCTTCGCGGCGAGGCCCACGACCAGCTCGACGGGGTCGTTGGCCTCGTGCCCGAACCGCACGGGAGCCGCGAGCCGCACCCACGACATGCCGGTGCCGAGGACCGCGGGCGAGGGCCTGGCGTGCGCGAGGGCGAGGCCGGGGGCGATGACGATGTACGGCCCGTTCTGTTCGACGTTCTCGATCATCTCGGCGGTGTACGTGGCCGTGGCGGCGCCCGTCGCGACCAACAGGTCACCGGCGCGCCGGACGGCCTCGCGCCAGTCGGCCGCCGGGGCGTCGAGGAGGACGGCTTCCATGGGGAGGATCTCGTTCAGCGCTGCCATGCGCATGATTCTCGCCGACGCCTTCCTGAGCCGGTCGCCCCCGTCACTTGCCGTAGGCCCGGAGGAACACCTCCGTCGCCTGCACCGCGACGGTGTCCGGGTCGGCGTCGGGGCGGTACTCCAAGGGGCCGGCGAGAAGGGAGAGGAAGTGCTCGGCGGCGACCTCGGGGTCGCACGGGCGCAGGCGGCCGGCGAGGGCCAGCCGGGCCAGACGGTCGGCGAGGGCAGAGCGCACCCGGAGCGTGGTGCGCTCACGCACGCTCGCCGCCAGATCGGGGAATTGAGCCGCGTCGGCACTGGCCAGCTGTCGTACGGCGCGGGCGTCTCGGCTGCTGAACACCCGCAGCAGGTCGCGGGCCACGGCCGTGAGCGGCGCGCACGGTTCGCTGTCCGCGGCGACCTCGCGCAGCCGCTCGACGACGGCGAGGCTCCGCGCGCCGATCCGGTCGGCGGCGACTTCCACGGCCTCGCGGTAGAGGCTCTCCTTGTCGTCGAGGTGGTTGTAGACGGTCGGCTTCGCGACGCCCGCCTCCTGCGCGATCTCCTTCACGCACGTCTGGGCGTAGCCGCGGCGCGCGAAGACCGCGAACGCGCCGTCGAGGATCGCCTGCCGCCGCTCGATCCGTCCACGGGCCGTACGACCGCCGCCGGTTGACACTTCTGAACCCATGGGTTCAGTGTAGTGGCTGAACCACTCAGGAAACTTTTTTGAACTAATGGGTTCAGATACCGAAGAGGAAGAGTGAGACACGGGTGATCGTCCACATGCTGCGCTTCACGTTCAAGGAGACCGCGACCGAGGAGGACCGCGAGCACGTACTCGCGGTGATGCGGCGCACGGCCGCGGTCGAGTCGGTTTCGTTCTCGACGGTGGGTCAGAGCCTGGCCGACCCCGAAGGGTTCACCCACGCCTACTGCGTGGGCATCGCCGACACGCAGGCCCTGCGCCGCTATATGCACGACCCGGTCCACCTGGCCGGCGACCCGCAGATCATGCCCTACCTGGCCAGGATCGCCATCGGCCCCGACCTGTCCGACGACATGACGCCCACCCTGGGCACGGACATCCTCGCCCTGCATGAGGAGAAGGCCGCGCTCTACCCGGAGTGGGCCGCCCAACTCGGCCCGCTGCTCGCGGCCTGACGGGCGCCCGGGGACCCGGCTCGGAGTCGATGGCGTACGCGCGGCTGAGGCCGTGGGCCAGCCTCAGGGTGACGCGTCCTGGCGGCCCTGGAGGCGGGCGGCGGTCTCGCGGATCGTGGGGAGTCGGGCGGTCAGCGCGGCGCCGGGGCAGTGCGTGGCGTAACCGTTGCTGTGGCCCGCCACCGCCCGGAGGGCCGCGGCGGTGCCGGTGGGGAACCTGCTCAGGTTGTTGGTGGAGACCAGCAGGGCGGCGCCGCGCGGGTCGATGCCCGAGAGGCCGAGCTTCCAGGCGGCCAGGGCCGCGATGGCGTCGGTCATGGCCTTGGGCACCGGCGTGCCCGCGGTGAACGTGCCGATCGCGGCGACGCCCGCCGAGCGGTGGTTGAACCCTTGCGTGTGCGCGCCGACGACGGGCCGCTCGGTGCCGCCCGCGCGCCCCTCGTACAGCGTGCCGCAGCGGTCCACGAGGAAGTTGTAGCCGATGTCGTCCCACTTCCTGGCGCCCGCCTGGCCCGCGTGCAGGGCGCGGATGATGCGGGGTGCGTCGGCGCAGTCGTATCTGTTCGGGGAGTCGGTGTGGTGGACGAAGAGGGCCTCGACCCGGTTCGCGTAGCGCGCGGGCGGCGGCGTGGGGGCGTTCGGCGTCAGCCAGGCCTCGCGGGGCACGATCCGCGGGCGCGGCGCCCGGTACGCCGTGGACGCCCGGCGCGCCGGCACCGCGGCGGCTGGCATGAGGGAACGGCGCCCGGCGATCACCGTCGGCGCGGACGCCCTGCCGTCACCGCCCGTCACCTCGGGGAGAGCGGGGTCGATGCCCGCCGCGCACGCCAGCAGCAGCCCGCAGGCGACCGTGCCCGGCAGCCAGCACAGCACCGCACGCACCGCGCGCGGCACGCGGCGCGCGGGCGGTGCGGGAAAGACACGCATGCCGCCACTCTCCGCCGGAACCGGCGGCCCGTCCTGCCGGGCGCGGCACATGGCGGAACGGGGGGTGCGTCGACTCCGTCGGCCATGAGCGGGTCCAAGGTGCGCGGGCGGTCAGCCCCGCACCGCGCGCACGTACGCCTCGATCGCCGGGCGCGGCGCACGGCCGAGCAGGGTGCGCAGGTCGTTGCGTGCGATGGCCGCGCCGTTTAGGAAACCGGCGGTGACCGCCGAGTACGTACTCATGAGCATCGGTACCTGGAAGGGCAGCGCCTGGCCCGCCCCGATCAGGGCGGCGCGGGTCGCGGCGAGCGAGTCCGGTTCGTACGAGCCGTCCAGCGCGGCCGCGAGATCGGCGCCGCCGATGGCGTGTTCGCCGACCAGCTCGTAGGTGCGGCCCTCGTGTGCGGCCGGTGCCGTCGCGACCCTGACGGCGGCCTCCGCCAGGTCCTCGCGGGCCACCGCCGCGAGGCGGCCGGTGCCCAGCGGCGCGGCGATCGTCCCGTCGGGGCCGGGCGCCGCGATGGCGGCGAGGAACTCCGCGTAGAGGCCGTTGCGCAGCACCGTCCACTTCAGCGAGGAGGCCCGCAGCCTGCGTTCGGTCCAGCGGTGGGCCAGCGCGTACGTGAGGTGGTCGCCGTCGCCGCTGAGGCTGGTGTAGACGAGGTGGCGCACGCCCGCCTTCTCGGCGGCGGATATCGCGGCGTCGTGGCGGGCGATGACGACGTCGTCCTCGGCGGCGCCCGCGGAGATCACCAGCAGGGTGTCGACGCCGGTGAAGTCCAGCGACGCCGGGTCGTCGAAGTCGACGCGGCGCTCGCCGGGGGCCGGGTCGCGGGTGCCGAGGACGACGTCGTCGCGGTCGGCGAGGCGGGCGGTGACGAGCTTGCCGAGGGCGCCCGTGGCGCCGGTGATCATGAGCATGGGATGGTTCCCCCGTTGTGAGTGGTTCCTCTTCACGGACCGTCGAGCAGCGGCCCCGGAACCATCATCAGCGGCGATGATCACGCCGCGTAAGGAGGCACTTGAATGTCAGCAGGGCACACCGCGGTAACCACACGCGCGGTCACCGACCCGGTGATCAGCTGTGAGACGTCCCAGGACGAGTGCGGGGTCAGGGACGTCCTGGACCGGCTCGGCGACAAGTGGTCCGTGTACGTGGTGGTCGAACTCGCCTCGGGTGTCCTGCGGTTCAAGGAGTTGCAGCGCAGGATCCACGGCGACATCTCGCAGCGGATGCTCACCGTGACCGTGCGCCGCCTGGAGCGTGACGGGCTGGTGAAGCGCACGGTGTATCCGACGATCCCACCCCAGGTCGAGTACGAGCTGACCGAGCTGGGCCACAGCCTCACGCACCTCGTCAAGGCCCTCGCCGACTGGTCGATCGACCACCGGCCCGACATCGCCGCCGCCCGCGCCTCCTACGACGCGGCACACCGGGACTCCTGACGGCGGCGCGGGCAGCGGGCGCCAGCCTGGCTGCGCGAGCGGCGGGAACGACCGAGCGGGCCGGCCGGGGCGCTCCCCTGAGGGAGTGCTCCGGCCGGCCCGCTCAGCGAGCACGACGGTGTCACCTGCCGAGGGGCTGAAGCTCCCGGTCGGTGTCCGCCTCGGGCGTGACCGTGTCACCGAGGGCCTTGTGCAGCTTCTCGCCCTCCACGTCCACGTTCGGCAGCGCCTTGTCGAGCCAGCGCGGCAGCCACCAGGCGGACTTGCCGAGCAGCGCGAGCACCGCGGGGACGATCGCCATGCGGACGACGAAGGCGTCGAAGAGGACGGCGACGGCCAGACCGAAGCCCATCATCTTGATCATGTCGTCGTTCTCCATGATGAAGCCGGAGAAGACGCTGATCATGATGACCGCGGCCGCGGCCACGACCCGTCCGCCGTGGGTGAAGCCGGTCACGACCGACTCGCCGGGGCGCGCCCCGTGGACGTACGCCTCGCGCATCCGGGTCACGAGGAAGACCTCGTAGTCCATCGCGAGACCGAAGACCACGCCGATCATGAAGATCGGCATCATGCTCATGATCGGGCCGGGCTGGTCGACGCCCACCACGTCCGCGAGCCAGCCCCACTGGAAGACGGCGACGACGGCGCCGAGCGCGGCGGCCACCGAGAGCAGGAAGCCGAGCGCGGCCTTGAGCGGGACCAGGATCGAGCGGAAGACCAGCATCAGCAGGAGGAACGCCAGGCCGACGACCAGGCCCAGGTAGGGCAGCAGCGCGTCGTCCAGGGTCTGCGAGAAGTCGATGGTCATCGCGGTCTGGCCGGTGATGAGGACCTCGGAGCCGGTGCCGGACCCGATCTCATCGGCGCTGGAGCGGATCGACTTGACCAGTTCCTCGGTCTTGTGGTCGCTCGGCCCGGTCTCCGGGACGACGTTCAGGATCGCGGTGTTGTCGGCCTTGTTGGGCATGGGAGGCGTCACGGCGACGACCCCGTCGACCTTGGCGAGCTTCTCGCCGACGGTCTTGGCGGCGTCCGCCACCCCGGAGTCCTTGCTGACGGTGACCATCAGCGGGCCGTTGAAGCCCGCGCCGAAGGACTCGGACAGCATGTCGTACGCCTTGCGCTGGGTGGTGTCCGGCGCCGACGTGCCCTCGTCGGGCAGGCCCAGTTCGAGGCTGGCGGCCGGGACCGCCACGGCGCCGAGGCCGACGACCGCGACCAGCAGGACGGCGAGCGGGCGGCGCAGCACGAAGCGCGCCCAGCGGGTGCCGAGCTTCGCCTTGGCGTTCGGGTCCTGGAGTTCGCTCACGGACTTCTTGCGGTCCTTGCGGCGCATCACCTTGCGGCCCGCGAAGCCGAGCAGCGCGGGGATCATGGTGAGCGCGATCAGGACGGCGACCACGACGGTGCCGGCCGCGGCCAGGCCCATCTTGGTGAGGATCGGGATGTTGACGACGGCGAGGCCGGAGAGGGCGACGACGACGGTGAGGCCGGCGAACACCACGGCGGAGCCCGCGGTTCCGGTGGCCCGGCCCGCCGCGTCCTCCGGAGTGCGGCCCTCGGCTATCTCCGCTCGGTAGCGGGAGACGATGAAGAGGGCGTAGTCGATGCCGACGGCGAGGCCGATCATCATCGCGAGGGTGGAGGTCGTACCGGAGAGGTCGAGCACGCTGCCGAGGGCGGCGATGCTCGACACGCCTATGCCGACGCCGATGATCGCGGTGAGGAGCGGCATGCCCGCGGCGACCAGCGAGCCGAAGGTGAGGATCAGGACGACCGCGGAGATCGCGATGCCGATGAGTTCGGCGCTGCTGCCCATCTCCTGCTCGGCCATGACCGCGTCACCGCCGGTCTCGACGGTCATACCGGCGTCACGGGTCTCGTCGGTGGCCTTGGTGAGGGCGTCACGCGACTTGTCCGTGAGTTCGGGGGCGGCCACCTTGTACGTCACCGAGGTGTACGCGGTGGTGCCGTCCTTGCTGACGGTCTTGGCCTTGTACGGGTCGTCGACGCCCGCCACCTGGGAGCCCTTGCCGATGGCCGCGACCATCTTCGCGACCTCGGCCTTGGAGTCGGCGGAGGTGATCTTCTCGCCCTTGGGGGCACGTATGACGACGCGGGCGCTCGCGCCGTCGGCGCTGGCGTCGGGGAAGCGCTTCTCCAGGAGGTCGAAGGCCTTCTGCGACTCCGTCCCCGGCATGGAGAAGGAGTCTTCGGGCGGGGCGGGAGCGGTCGACGCAGCGACGCCCGCACCTACGAGGAGCGCCACCCAGAGCAGCGCCACATAACGGCGTCGCCGGAAGGCGAGGCGGCCTAGTTTGTACAGGAACGTAGCCACGGCGAAAGGGACCCCCGTCGGGTTGGGCAGGTGGGAAGGGCCCCCCGCCGGCGCGATCGCGCACGTCAGGGGGTCCAGCAGGATTCCTCTCCATCCTCACTGCCGATGACGGTCCAGGAGTCCGACTGCGAGCCGGACTATCGGCCCACGGTCGGTGTACTGCGCCCGGTGCGGTGTCATCCCCTGGGAGGAGGCCCGCTCGCCCTGTCTCGTTCACAGGGTGCAGTCACGTGTCAACGGTTTCGTCGCCATTGGCGCGGAACTGTCGGCTCCCCTTTACGCCACGCTTACACAATGCCCCGATTTGTCCCTAGTGCGGGGCCGGTCACCCCTCGGTTCTCAACGGGCGGAAGAACGCGCGCAGTTCGCGTGTGACCTGTTCGGGCTCCTCGTGTGCCATGAAGTGCCCTCCGTTGCCCGGCGTGCTCCAGTGCCGCAGATCGGTGAAGACGCGTTCGGCGAGGCTCTTCGGGTAGTGCGCGTAGGCCGGTTCATGGCTGAGGGTGACGGCTGCGGGGACGGTGACGGGCGGCACCGGCCTGTTGTGGCGTACGTAGTCGTAGTACTGCCGGAAGGACGAGCCGATGCAGCCGGTGGCCCAGTAGAGGGTGGCGACGGTCAGCAGGGTGTCCTTGTCCCAGCGGGACGCGAGGTCGCCGTCGCAGTCGCTCCAGTCGCGGTACTTGTCGATGATCCAGGCGAGCAGGCCCGCCGGGGAGTCCCGCAGCGCGGCGGCGAGCGTGTCGGGCCGGGTGCACATGATCTCGCTGTAGCCCTGGTCGTCGGCGTCGTACGCGGCGAGGTGGTCGAGGTAGGCCTGCTCCTCGGCGGTGGGCGGGTCCGCGTCGAAGTCGGCGGAGACCACCGCCGAGGTGATGTGCACCCCCGCGACCTCGCCGGGGAAGCGGGCGCCGAGCCACTGCGTCACCCCTCCCCCGATGTCACCGCCGAAGGCGCCGAAGCGCCGGTAGCCGAGCGTCTCGGTCATCAGGGTGTGCCAGATGCCGGCGACGCCCTCGCGGGTGAACGGTCCCGTCGGCGCCCCGGAGTGGAGGAAGCCGGGCAGCGAGGGCACGACCACGTCGAAGGCGTCGGCGGGGTCGCCGCCGTACGCGCCCGGGTCGGCGAGCCGCCGGGCGAGGCCCAGCATCTCGACGTAGCTGCTCGGCCAGCCGTGACTGAGGATCAGCGGCAGCGGCGCGGGGGCGCCTTCGGGGCGCGGTGCGCGCAGGTGCACGAAGTGGACGGGCGCGCCCGCGACTTCGGCGATGCGGTGCGGGAAGGCGTTGAGCGCGGTCTCGGCGGCTCGCCAGTCGAAGCCGTCCGCCCAGTAGGTGACGAGGTGGCGCAGATGGTCGGGGTCGGTGCCCGCCGCCCAGTACGTGGGATCGGTGGCCGTGGTGTAGAGGGTGCGCCGCAGGCGGGTGCGCAGGTCGTCCAGGACGTCGTCGGGGACGAGGACACGGAAGTCGCGGGCAGGGGCTCGCACAGAGCTGGTGTTCACGGGTGTTTCGGTTCCTTCGCTCAGGAGTACGCGATCGCGGTGGGCGGGCGCTCCTGTGCGGTGGCGTCTGCGGCCTCTGCCGGTGCTTGGGCGCAGAGGCGTCAGACGCGGGTCGCGGTCAGGAGGGCCCGGGCGGGGTGCTGCGTGGTCATCGGGCTCACCTCCTGGTTCTCGCGTCGTGCCGCGCCTCGCGGGCGCGTGCGTCGTCGCTGACTATACACACGTACTGGTGTACGCCATACGGAAGTTGACGCGCACGCCGCAGGGCAGGACGTGGCCGTCCCTAAGTCCTAGGTCCGACGGCCGGTACAGGCGCCGACGTAGGTCCGTGGTCCGGGCGGGAACGCCCCACCACACTGGCCCCATGAACATCGAACAGACCGACGCCTACCTGCGGCGCATCGGCGCCGCGCGCCCCGCGGCGCCCACCTCCGAGGCCCTGCGCGAGCTGCATCTCGCCCATCTGCGCAGCGTGCCCTTCGAGAACCTCTCGATCCACCTCGGCGAGGAGATCGTGCTGACCGACGAGGCCTTGGTGGCGAAGATCGTCCAGGCGCGCCGCGGCGGCTTCTGCTACGAACTCAACGGCGCCTTCGCCGCCCTCCTCACGGCCCTCGGCTTCGATGTCACGCTGCTCCAGGCCCGGGTGTACGACGACCAGGGGCGGCTCGGCATCCCCTTCGACCACCTGGCCCTGCGCGTGCGCACGCGGGACGGCGGCGAGTGGCTCGCGGACGTCGGTTTCGGCGCCCACAGCCAGCTGCCGCTCGTATTCGGTGAAAGGGGCGCGCAGGCCGATCCCGGCGGCACGTTCCGCCTGGTGGACAGGGCGGAGGGGGATCTGGAGGTCGTCAAGGACGGCACGCCGCTGTATCTGCTCGAACGGCGCCCGCGGGCGCTGGCCGACTTCTCGGTCGGTGCCTGGTACCACCAGACCTCGCCCGACTCCCACTTCACCCGCTCCCTGGTCTGCTCGATCGTCACGGGCGAGGGCCGGGTCACCCTCAGCGGCCGCACCCTCACCTCCACCGTCGACGGCGAGCGCCAGGTCACCGAGCCGGCCACGGAGGCGGAGGTCCTCGCGGCGTACGAGCGCCACTTCGGCATGCGCCTGGAGAGGGAGCCGAGGGTGCGCGAAATCCGGTGACCGTGTGGCGATGAGTTCCGGGCGGTGCGACGGTCCCCATAGAGAGAGCTGAGCCCGGCGCGCGGACGGACAGGACCGCCGCGCACGCGACAGGAGGACGTTATGCCCACGATCACACCCAACCTCTGGTTCGACACCCAGGGCGAACAGGCCGCGGAGTTCTACGTCTCGGTCTTCCCGAACTCCGAGATCAAGAACGTCTCGTACTACGGAGAAGGCGCCCCGCGCCCGGCCGGCACCGTGCTGACCGTGGACTTCGTGCTGGACGGCGCACACTTCACGGCGATCAACGGCGGCCCCGACTTCACCTTCGACGAGGCCGTCTCCTTCTCCATCGACTGCGCCGACCAGGAAGAGGTCGACTACTACTGGGCCAAGCTCTCCGAGGGCGGCGAGGAAGGGCCCTGCGGGTGGCTCAAGGACAAGTACGGCCTGTCCTGGCAGGTGGTCCCCGCCGCGCTGCCCAAACTCCTGACCGACCCGGACCCTCAGCGTGCCCAGCGCGCCATGCAGGCGATGCTCGGCATGAAGAAGCTCGACGTGGCGGCGCTGCACGCGGCGGCCGACGGCACGGCGTAAGCGACACGGCGCCCAGAGATCGGGTCAGTGGCCTGCGCCCTCACACCTTGCGGGCCACCACCAGGCGCCAGCGGGGGCTGCCGTCGGGGCGCCTGCCGAACTCCTCCAGAGGCAGCAGCCGCACGTCAAACCCCGCGTCGGCCAGGTCCGCGCGCACCCCGCCCAGCGCGAAGGTGCGGTAGTACATGACAAAGCGCGGCCGCCACAGCAGGTTGCGTACGCGCATCATCGCGTCGAAGCCGAGCAGCGCCCAGTGCCACGGGGAGGTGACGGGCTGCGGGGCGCCGATCGGGAACGCGAAGAGGCCGCCGGGGCGCAGCGCCCGGTGGACGCCCTCGAACAGGGCGGGGCGCTCGGCGGGCAGGAAGTGGCCGAACGCGCCGAAGCTGACGGCCAGGTCGAAGCCCCCGCTGAACGGCAGCGCGCGGGCGTCGGCCCGCACCCAGTCGACCACGGGACCGACCCGGCCCGAGTCCCTCACCGTCTCCCCCACCGAGTCCGCCGCGGCGGCCAGCATCCCCGCGCTGAAGTCCACGCCGGTGACCCGCTCGCGGCACAGCGGCAGCAGCGTCTCCACGCCGGCGCCGGTCCCGCAGCACACGTCCAGGCCCGCGTCGAAGGGTCCGAGGGGCCGCAGTGCCCGCGCCGTCGCCGTCAGGAACCGGCCAGGCGTACGGAACGGCGTGTGGTCGAACTTCGGGGCGAGCAGGTCGTAGCCGTGCTCGGTGGACGAGAGCGCCTGAACGGCCAGTTCGCGCAGCGTGGGACCCTGGGAGGTGAACATCGGCTCCAGGGTAGTCAGGAAGGCGGCCCGGGGGCGGCGCGGCCGGGTCGCGCCGTGGCCGGTTACCGCCAGGAGGTCTACCGGGGGGCGGTATGGGTCGGGTAGAGGTGCACGTCAGCCCCAGACCCGTCCCTCACTCCCGGAGGTGCCCCATGGCCACAGACCGGCACAGGACAAGGACCGCATCGGGCAAGACCCGGTTCGACGACATCTACGACCAGCCGGACCCGCGCGCGTACTTCCGCACCCTTCAGCCCTACGGGTACGAGATCCCGCAGCACGCCCAGGGCGTCTTCCGCCGCACACGCGAGCTGCGCTCCCGGCTCGCGGACGATCCGGGCCCGGTGACGGTCCTCGACGTGTGCTGCTCCTACGGCATCAACGCGGCGCTGCTCAACCACGACCTCACGCTCGCCGACCTGTACGCGCACTACACCTCGGCCGAGACCGCCGCGCTGAGCCCGCACGAACTCATCGAGTGCGACAAGGAGTTCTACGCCTCGCGGCGGCGCCCGGACGCCACGCCCGTCATCGGGCTCGACACTGCGGCGAACGCCACCCGCTACGCGCTCGACGCGGGCCTGCTCGACGAGGCGTACGCGGAGAACCTGGAGAGGCACCCGCCCAGCCCGGGGCTGTGCGGCGCGGTCGCCCGTGCCGGGCTGATCACCGTCACCGGGGGCATCGGCTACATCTCCCACCGCACCTTCGGCGCGCTGCTCGACTGCGCGCGCACGCCGGTGTGGGTGAGCGCGTTCGCGCTGCGGACCGTGCCGTACTGGCGCATCGCGGCCACCTTGGCCGAGCACGGCCTTGACACCGTCACGGACACCTCGCGGACGTATCCGCAGCGGCTCTTCACCAGCCCCGAGGAGCGTCGGGACGCCGTGCGGCAGGTGATCCTGGCCGGTGAGGATCCCGCGGGTCACGAGTCCGAGGGCTGGTACCACACGCGACTGCACGAGTCCCGGCCCCGCACGGACTGACCGGGGGCCGCAGCAGCGGATGAAGCGCCCGGGGGTCGACCGAGCGACATGTGCGGGCATATCGTGAACTCAATGGCCGACTCGGACGTCAGGGGGTCTCGCCATGGTTCAGGAGCTGCTGACTGCCGGCGCCGCGGTCGCCTCGGGCTGCTTCGTGTACGCGCTGGCGGCGGCCCGCGTGATCAAGCAGTACGAGCGTGGTGTGGTGTTCCGCCTCGGCCGGCTCTCGGGGCAGGTGCGGGGGCCCGGCTTCACCATGGTGGTCCCGGGCATCGACCGGCTGCGCAAGGTGAACATGCAGATCGTGACGTTGCCGGTGCCCGCGCAGGACGGTATCACGCGCGACAACGTCACGGTGCGGGTGGACGCGGTCATCTACTTCAAGGTGGTGGACGCGGCCAACGCGGTCGTGGAGGTGGAGGACTACCGCTTCGCGGTCTCGCAGATGGCGCAGACCTCGCTGCGCTCGATCATCGGCAAGAGCGACCTGGACGATCTGCTGTCCAACCGCGAAAAGCTCAACCAGGGGCTTGAGTTGATGATCGACAGCCCGGCCATCGGGTGGGGCGTGCAGATCGACCGCGTCGAGATCAAGGACGTATCCCTGCCCGAGACCATGAAACGTTCCATGGCCCGGCAGGCCGAGGCCGACCGTGAGCGGCGGGCCCGCGTCATCAACGCCGACGCCGAGTTGCAGGCCTCCAAGAAGCTCGCCGAGGCGGCGAAGGAGATGTCCGCGCAGCCCGCCGCGCTCCAACTGCGGCTGCTCCAGACCGTGGTGGCCGTCGCCGCCGAGAAGAACTCCACCCTCGTCCTGCCCTTCCCGGTGGAACTGCTCCGCTTCCTTGAGCGCGCCCAGCAGCCGCTCCCGGAGCGCACCGGGAGCGGGCAGGGGCCCGGGGTGTCAGAGCGACAGCACGTAGCTGGTGCCGGGGCGGCCGTCGAGCCGGATCTCCCCGGTGGGTACGAAGCCGGTGCGGGCGAGCACGGCTCGTGAGCCCGGGTTGTCGAGCGTCGTGGAGGCGCGCAGTTCGGTGAGCCCGTACGCGGTGACGGCGAGGTCGCAGGCCTGCCGGACGGCCCGGGTGGCCAGGCCCTGACCGGTGGCGCGCTCGGCTATGCGGTAGCCGAGTTCGGCGCTGCCCTCCGCCACGTCGACGAGGTTGACCCGCCCGAGCACCTCGCCCGCGTCGTCCACCAGGACGTGGAAGTAGCAGACGCCCTCGGCCTGTTCCGCGAGCAGGGCGCTGTGGCGTGCCGCGAAGTCGCGGAAGTAGTCGTCGCCGCGGTCGGGGACGGACGCGGCGAAGTAGGCGCGGTTGACCTCCTCGAAGGCGAGCAGCGCGGGCGCGTGCTCGGGGCCAAGGAGCTGGAGTTCAGGGGCAGTCGAGAGTGGGGGCATGGATGAACCTTACGCATCCGGCCACGGATGGCCGGATGTAGGAGTGGGCGGAGGTGGTGGGGGCCGGTG
>NZ_JODF01000013.1:0-128326 GCF_000717945.1 Streptomyces sp. NRRL S-920 | reverse complement strand
GAGATGCAAGGCGGAGGAGGGCGGCAACGCGATGGGGGCGCCCCCTGCTCGAGCGAAGCCGAGAGCTTGGGGGAGTTGTCAACCGACGACAACGCCGCAAATCGGGGTGCCAGACCCCGCGGCCCGCGGCATGATCCGCCGGACAGGCCCTAGCCCAGTTCAAGCGAGGTCACCCCGAAGACCCGGTCCTTGGCGAATTCCCTGGTGGGGCCGGTGTACATGCGGGCCGTGTCGAATGTGGGCTTCATACCGCGGGCCTCGGCCAGCGCGATCGCCTGCGCGTTGGACTCGGGTACGTCCATGGCGACGGGCGCGCCGTCCGCCTCGATGACCAGCGCGTCCAGGAGCGCCTCGGCGTCGGCCCGCGTGTCGGCGAACAGCGGCCCGACGCGCAGGGCGTCCCGGCCCGGCCGCAGCACGCCGTACCCGGTGAGTCTGCCGTCGACGATACGGGCGAGGGCGCGGTGGCCGGGGGCGGCGAGCCAGCTCTCCAGGAACCGCGGCCGGTCCGCGGGCAGGCATGAACCGTCGTACGCCAGAAGCGCTTTCAGGCCCGCGGCCTCGACGGGACGCACGTGCCGGTCCGGCGCGTCGGCGGCGGCGAGCGGGCCGATGTAGCGCAGCGTGCCGTACTCCCGGGCGAAGCCGGAGCGGCGGTAGTTGTCCTGCTGGTCGGGCACGCCGTCCAGGCCCACGGTCCGGCCCCCGGCGTGCGCGAGACCCGCACGCCAGGTGGCGAGGCCGAAACCGCGCCCGCGCCGGTCGGGCCGGACGAGGTAGAAGCCGAGGAAGGCGTAGCTCTCCCCGTAGTTGACCACCGAGACCGCGGAGACGGGCTCGCCGTCGACGCGTCCGATGAAGAAGCCTTCGGGGTCCTGCGCGAAGAACGAGGGGGCGTCGCCGAGGCCGGGGTTCCAGCCCTCGTCCGCCGCCCACCCCGTCACCACACGCCAGTCGTCGAGCGTCGCCGTTGAGACCACGAGTCGCCCGGGGGCCGAATCCGTCATTGCCGCACCCTTCTCGATCCGCCGTGGTGCGCCGTGAGGAAACCGCACCGGGGGCATCCTGCCCGAGCCCGCCTCGAGCGATGCCAGGTCCCCCGGCCCCGGCGCTCGCCCGGCTCAGCCGACGCCCGCCACGTGTTTGTCCCTGGCCGCCCCGAGGCCCACCACGACCTGCGGCACGAGCAGGACGAGCAGCAGGACGAGCGGCACGGTCCAGCTGTGCGACGCGTCGTGGACGGCGCCGAGGACGGTCGGCCCGGTCGCGGCGAGGATGTAGCCGAAGCACTGGGACATGCTGGAGAGCTGGGCGGCGTGCCGGGCGTCGGGCGCGCGCTGCACGATGAACAGCAGCGCGAGGCTGATCGCCGCGCCCTGGCCGAGGCCGAGCAGCGTCATCCAGAGGTAGGCGCCGCCGACCGGCGCGGCGAGCAGGCCCCCGAAGCCGAGCGCGCACAGCGCGGCGCCGAGTGTGGCGAGGGCACCGGAGCGCAGCGGCCGCCCGACGGCCACCGGGGCGAGGAAGGAGCCCGCGATGCCGAGCAGCGAGGAGAAGGAGAGCATCCAGCCCGCGTCGCCCGGCGCCATGCCGGCGTCCTGGAGCACGGTCGGCAGCCACGCGGTCGCCGCGTAGTAGTTGAGGGACTGGAGGCCCATGTACGCGGTGACCTGCCAGGCCAGCGGGGAGCGCCACAGGCCGCGTACGGGATGGGCCGCCTGCCGGGACGCGGCCGCGCCCACCCGCGTACGCGACCGGATCCGCGGCAGCCACACGAGCAGCGCGACGAGCGCGAGCGCGCCCCAACAGGCCAGTGTGGTGCGCCAGTTCATGTCGGTGGCCTGCTGCACGGGCAGCGTGACACCGGCCGCGAGGGCGGCGCCGCCGAACAGTGACATCGAGTAGAGGCCGGTCATGAGGCCGGCCTTCGCGGGGAAGTCGCGCTTGATCAGGCCGGGCAGCAGGACGTTGGCGACGGCGATGCCCGCGCCGATGACGAGGGTGCCCGCGAAGAGCGCGACGACCGAGTCCAGCATGCGCAGCGCCGTGCCCGCGCAGATCAGCGCCATGGTGCCGAACAGGGCGCGCTCCATGCCGAAGCGACGGCCGAGCCGGGGCGCGACGGGGGCGAGGAGGCCGAAGCAGAGCAGCGGCAGCGCGGTGAGCAGGCTGGTGGCGGCGGCCGACATGCCGCTGTCGTCGCGGATGGTGTCGGCGAGCGGGGAGACGGCGACGAGGGCGGGGCGGAGGTTGAGTGCGAGGAGGACGACGCCGAGGGCGAGGTAGAGGGCGCGGCGCCCGGCGACCGCGGACGGCCCCGGGTCCTGGTCCTGGTCTGCCGGTGCGGTGGCGCCGTCCTGGGTGGCCCCGGCGGCGGGCCGTGCCGTCTCACTCATGTGCCGCTCCGGAGTTGTTCGTCTCGGGTTCGGCCTCGTCCAGCGGCTGCTCGCGCAGCGCGGCCATGCCCTCGCCGAGGTGCGCGAGCACCGCGGCCTCGGCGGCCCGGGGGTCGCGCACCTCGATGGCGTCGACGATCGCCTCGTGCGCGTCGAACTGGTGCCGGACCGAGTCCGCCACGGGGGCGGCGACGACCGACTGGAGCGTCTCGCGCAGGGCGTCGCTGAGGTGCCCGTACAGCTCGGCGAGGACGCTGTTGTGCGCCGCGTCGGCGACGGTGCGGTGGAAGGCCATGTCCGCGTCGATGAACGCCGCCGTGTCGCCGCTCTCCCAGGCCTGCCCGCGCTCGGCCAGGGCCGCCCGCAGTGACGCGAGGTCCTCCTGCGTACGGCGCTGCGCGGCATGGCGGGCGGCGTCCCGCTCCAGGCAGGCACGGACCTCGTACGCTTCCAGGACCCCCGCCCTGCGCAGTCTGCGCTGCACGGCCGCGCCGAAGTCGCTGTTCGCCCGCACATAGGTGCCGTCACCCTGGCGCGGCTCCAGCAGGCCCGTGTGTACGAGCGCGCGGACCGCCTCGCGCACGGTGTTGCGGCCCACGGCGAGCTGCTCCACGAGGAGCGGCTCGGCGGGGATCTTCTCGCCGACCTTCCACTCGCCGTCGGAGATCAGGCTCTCCATCTGGGCGATGACCAGGTCGACGAGGTTGGTCCTCGCGGCGCTGCGCAACGGCATCGTCGGCACCTTCCTTCTTGCGTCCACTCCCCCCGTTCCGTCAAACATGGGAACATCCCATGTTTCGGGTGTCAAAACCGCACCGCGGGGCAGGACGCCAGGTTTTACCTTCGCGATTTGGTCTAGACCTTGACAGGTACAGACCACGTTCGCTTGAGTCTCCGGCACCCCCATGACGGCACGGGGCCCATTCCCCCGTCCCGCCCGTAAGGAGACGTCGCATGATCAAACGCATCACCGGCCTCGTGGCCGCACTGGCCGCGGTCGGCACGATGATCGTCCTGGGTCCGGCCGCCGGCTCGGCGTCCGCCGCCGAGTGCGCCTCGCCGTGGAACGCCTCGGCCGTCTACACCGGCGGCAAGTCGGCCTCGTACAACGGGCACAACTGGACGGCCAAGTGGTGGACCCAGAACGAGACGCCGGGCCGCTCCGACGTCTGGGCGGATCAGGGCACCTGCGGTGGCGGCACGGACCCGGGCGACCCCGACCCGGCCGGATTCGTGGTCAGCGAGGCGCAGTTCAACAAGATGTTCCCGAACCGGAACTCCTTCTACACGTACAAGGGCCTGACCGACGCGCTCAAGGCGTATCCGGCCTTCGCCAACACCGGCGGCGACACCGTCGAGCGCCGGGAGGCCGCGGCGTTCCTCGCCAACGTCAGCCACGAGACGGGCGGCCTGGTCCACGTCGTCGAGCAGAACCAGAACAACTACCCGCACTACTGCGACAAGACCCGGCCCTACGGCTGCCCCGCCGGACAGGCCGCCTACTACGGCCGCGGCCCGATCCAGCTCAGCTGGAACTTCAACTACAAGGCGGCGGGCGACGCCCTTGGCATCGACCTCCTGAACAACCCGTACCTGGTGGAGCAGAACCCGTCCATCGCCTGGCAGACGGGCCTTTGGTACTGGAACACCCAGAGCGGACCGGGCACCATGACCCCGCACCACGCCATGGTCAGCGGCGCCGGTTTCGGTGAGACCATCCGCGCGATCAACGGCACCCTGGAGTGCAACGGCGGCAACCCCGCCCAGGTGCAGAGCCGCATCGACCGCTACAAGGCGTTCACCCAGATCCTGGGCACCACGCCGGGCTCGAACCTGAGCTGCTGACGAGCCGACCCACCCGACGGCCAGGCGGGCCTGACGCGCAGTCAGGCCCGCCCGGCTCTCACGCCCGCGGCACCAGCCGGAACACCGGATGGCGTGCCACCTCAGCGGCGAACTCCTCGTCCGACGACTCGGCGGTCACGTCGAAGTAGGCGCGGGTGACCGGCACTTCACGCCAGTACTGGCGCAGCACCGGCACACTCTCCTCAGGGCCCAGCTCGACCACCCCGAGCGTCCGCGATCTGCCGCCCCTACTGAGCCCCACCTCCCCCGCGGCGCGCGCGTTGCGCACCCAGTCGCTCACCCCGTAGGCCGCCACGAGCCAGCGCTCGTCACCGGCCGACATCACATCGACCGGCGTGGAGTACGAACGGCCGGTCTTCCTGCCGCGGACCGTCAGGTTGTACCGGTAGCCCTTGCCGATCCCGAGCCGGGTCATCGTGTGGAACACGCGGTTGATCACGCGCGTACCGGCATTCATGCGATACGTCTTCGCCATCACCCCTCCTTATGTCGAGGGGTCGGAGCTTACGACGCGGCCAGCAACTGCTGCGCACCGCACCGGGCTTGACGTGCCGGTTCGGGCGACCCGGAGATCGCGGCGGCCGTCATGGCGCCTTCCGCGAGCAGGACCAGCGGGCCGACGGTCCGCCCGGACACCCCGGCGGAGGCCACCAGACCGGCGAGGTAGTCGTGGAAGGCGCTCTTGTGTGCCCTGACGGCGTCGGCGACCGCGGGGTCGATCGCCCCCAGCTCTCCGTAGGCGTTGATGAAGGCGCAGCCGCGGAAGTCCGGTTCGGTGAACCATTCGTACAGCCAGTCGTACACCGCGAGGACACGCTCCTCGCCCCGCGGCCGCCCTTCCACGTAGGCGGCGAGGCGGGCCCGCCAGCGGCGGTCGCGCCGGTCGAGGCAGGCCCTGACCAGCTCCGATTTCGACGGGAAGACCTGGTAGAGCCGCTTGAGCGAGACACCGGACGCGGCACGGACCTGGTCCATGCCGACGGCCTGGACGCCGCGTTCGTAGAACAGCCGCTCCGCCGCGTCGAGGAGCCTGGCTTCGGCTTCCGCGAGATCCATCGAGTCTCCGTGCAGGTCAGCGAGTGAGCAGGTCAGCGGGCGTGGTGGCGGTCGAGGTCGGAGAACGTGCGTTCTCCGATGACCCTACTACGAGCCGGGCCACCGCGACCCCATTGCGGGAGAACGCACGTTCTCCTAAGGTGGCCAACCTCGGCGGAGAACGTACGTTCTCCCCCGGGCGTCCCGCGCCGCAGCCCTGGAGGAACACATGAGCACGCCCACCCGGCCCCCCGTACCGCCGTTCACCCGGGAGTCGGCCATCGAGAAGGTCCGCCTCGCCGAGGACGCCTGGAACACCCGTGACCCCGCGAAGGTGGCCCTCGCCTACAGCGCGGACTCCCGCTGGCGCAACCGCGCGGAGTTCGTCGCCGGGCGCGAGGCCATCGTCGCGTTCCTGTCCCGCAAGTGGGCCCGCGAGGTGGACTACCGGCTCGTCAAGGAACTCTGGGCGCACACCGACCACCGCATCGCGGTGCGCTTCGCCTACGAGTGGCACGACGACTCCGGCCAGTGGTACCGCTCGTACGGCAACGAGAACTGGGAGTTCGACGCCGACGGCCTGATGCGCGCACGCCACGCCAGCATCAACGACCTGCCCATCCAGGAGTCGGCCCGCCTGTACCACTGGCCCCTCGGCCGCCGCCCCGACGGCCACCCCGGGCTCACCGACCTCGGTCTGTGAGCCGCCGGGTGTTTTGCCCCTGTGTGCGGGGCACCCGAGCGTGGAGACGGCCCGGGGCGACCGGGCCGGACCGTCCATCGACCGCCAAGGAGGTTCACGTGACCACCGCACGCGACATCATGACTCCGGGCGCCGAATGTGCCGGAGCCGAGGAGACCGTCATGCAGGCGGCCGCCAAGCTCACGGAACTCGACGTCGGGGCCCTGCCCATCTGCGGCACCGACAACCGCCTCAAGGGCGTGATCACCGACCGCGACATCGTGGTGAAGGTCCTCGGCAAGGGCAAGGACCCGTCCAAGGTGCTCGTGGGTGAGCTGGCGCAGAGCGAGGCCGTGACGATCGGCGCGGACGACAGCGTCGACGAGATCTTCGCGACCCTGACGAGCCACAAGGTCCGCCGCCTGCCCGTGATCGACGGGCACTCCCTGGTGGGCATGGTGGCGCTCGCCGACGCCGCCCGCGCGCTCTCCGACCCCAAGGCCGGACAGCTCCTGGAGGCCCTGTCCACCGACTGACGGCCCACCGGCGTCCGGAGCGCGCCGCCCGCGCAGGGACCGCGCGGGCGGCGCGCTCCGCCGCTCCGCATGCCCCCGCGCATGCGCCGACCTAGGGTGGAACGGCGGCAGGCCGGCCACCCCGCTCCACCACACGACCCCGGCCGCGCCAGGCGTCCCGAGGAGGAACGGCATGCCCATCGCCACGGTGAACCCCGCCACCGGAGAGACGCTCGAGACCTTCGAGCCGATCGCGCCCGCGGAGATCGAGCGCCGGCTCGCGGCAGCCCACGCCGCGTACGGCCGCTACCGCACCACCGGATTCGGGGAACGCGCCCGGCTCCTCGGCCGCGCCGCCGACCTCCTGGAGGAGGACTCCGAGAGCGTCGCCCGCACCATGACCACGGAGATGGGCAAGCCCGTCAAGGCGGCCAGGGCCGAGGCGGCGAAGTGCGTCAAGGCCATGCGGTGGTACGCCGAGCACGCGGAGGAACTGCTCGCGGACGAGCACCCCGCACAAGCCGACGTGGAGGACTCCGGCGCGTCCCGGGCCGTCGTCCACTACCGCCCGCTCGGCGTGGTGCTCGCCGTGATGCCGTGGAACTTCCCGCTCTGGCAGGTCGTGCGATTCGTCGCACCCGCCCTGATGGCGGGCAACGTCGGCCTGCTCAAGCACGCCTCGAACGTGCCGAGGACGGCCCTGTACCTGGAAGACCTCTTCCGCCGGGCCGGATTCCCCGAGGGCTGCTTCCAGACACTGCTCGTCGGCTCGGACGCCGTCGAGACCATCCTGCGCGACGACCGGGTGGCCGCCGCGACGCTGACCGGCAGCGAGCCCGCCGGCCGCTCGGTGGCGTCCGTCGCGGGCGACGAGATCAAGAAGACCGTCCTGGAACTCGGCGGCAGCGACCCGTACGTAGTACTGGCGAGCGCCGACGTGGAGCGCGCCGCACGGACCGCGGTGACCGCCCGCGTGCAGAACAACGGACAGTCCTGCATCGCCGCCAAGCGCTTCATCGTGCACACCGACGTCTACGACGCCTTCCGGGAGCGATTCGTCGCCGGGATGCGGGAGTTGACCGTCGGCGACCCGCTGAGCGAGGAGACCGACGTCGGCCCGCTCTCCAGCGAGCAGGGGCGGGACGATCTGGAGGAACTCGTCGACGACGCGCTCGGCCTCGGCGCGACCGCGCTGTGCGGCGGCCAGCGCCCCAAGGAGCAGGAACGGGGCTGGTACTACTCCCCCACCGTCCTCGCGGACATCACCCCGCGGATGCGGATCCACCGGGAGGAGACGTTCGGGCCGGTGGCCACGCTCTACCGCGTGGCGGACCTGGACGAGGCGGTGGCGCTCGCCAACGACACGCCGTTCGGCCTCAGTTCGAACGTGTGGACCCGCGACGACGCCGACGTCGCGCGCTGCGTACGGGACCTCCAGGCGGGCGGCGTCTTCTTCAACGGCATGACGGCCTCCCACCCCGGCCTGCCCTTCGGCGGCATCAAGCGCTCCGGCTACGGACGGGAGCTGTCGGGACACGGCATCCGCGAGTTCTGCAACGCCACGACCGTCTGGTACGGCCCGGCCGAGTAGACCGGGCCGTACGGAGAGAAGGACGCCGACGGACGGACCGGCTCAGGCGGACAGCAGCGAGTCGTCCATGACCCTGGCCCCCGGCAGCCGATGGCTGGCTGCCACCAGCGCCGCGTCGACATCGCTGGTGCCGGTGGCCACGCACAGGCTGTACGCGATGTCCTCGAACTCCTGGCGGGCTGCGGCGCTTCCCTGGTCGGCGCGCAGCACCGCCAAGGCCTTGTAGCGCTCGACCAGGTCTTCCAGCACGGCGGGATGTGCCAGCAGCACGGGGCCCTCCCTCATGTGTGGGGTACAACGTTTTTTCAGCGAGCCGTCTGCCCGGCATCATCCGGTCGAATCACCCGCACCACGATCATTTGCGCGGTGGGTGACCACTCGCGATCACTCAGATTGTTGTTTGTGTGAATGCTGGGCAGACTCGGTGTCGTGAACGCGTCGAACAGTAAGTGTGCTGAGGAGCCCGGGGCCGGGCACGGAGACGACGGTCGCCGCGAGACGGAGAGCGAGCGCGCCGACCGCCAGTGGACCGAGCTGATCCAGGAAGTACGGGTGGCCCAGACCGGCGTACAGATCCTGTTCGGCTTCCTCCTCACCGTGGTGTTCACACCACACTTCCAGGAGCTGGGCGACACCGACCGGATGATCTACATCGTGACGGTGATCCTCGGCTCGACCACCACGGGCGCCCTCATCGGCCCCGTCTCCTTCCACCGCATCGTCTCCGGGCGCCGGATCAAGCCGCAGGCGGTGGTGTGGGCGTCCCGGCTGACCTTCATCGGTCTGATCCTGCTCCTCGCCACCCTGACGTCCGCGCTGACCCTGGTGCTGCGGGTCGCCACCGACAACTCCGTGGTGCCCTGGCTGGTCGCCGGTGTCGTCGCCTGGTACGTGCTGTTCTGGTTCGCGCTGCCCGCCTGGGCCAGGCACCGCCACACGTCGGCGAAGTGAGCGTCGTACGCACATCCGAACGCGCCAGGTGTGGATCAGTACCGCCCGGGCACTCAGTGTCAGGAGAAACGCAGGAAGCTATCCGCACAGTTCGTGACAAGTCACCACCCGTGATGCCTCAAGTGGTGGCCGGTGGCGAACCGGCGGACCGTGGAAGGAGGAGCGCCCCTCGTGGAGTTCCCACAGACGGGAGATGCCGCATGACCACGCAGACGCGGACGTCGACACCGCCGCCGGTCCGCCCGGCCCATCTGCTCGCCCTGCCGGGCGTCTACGCCCCGCAGCACGACACCGAACTCCTGACCCGCGCCCTGCACCGCGAGGCCATCGGCCCCGGCACGTCGGTCCTGGACCTCGGCACCGGCACCGGAGCGCTCGCCGTCGCGGCGGCGCGGCGCGGGGCCCGGGTGACGGCCGTGGACATCTCCTGGCGGGCCGTGCTGACCGCTCGCCTCAACGCACGCCTGGCCGGGCAGTCGGTGACCGTGCGCCACGGCGATCTGGCCGCCGCGGCCCCGAAGGGCCCCTACGACCTGCTGGTCAGCAATCCGCCGTACGTGCCCTCTCCTTCCCCCCTGCTCCCCCGGCGCGGCGCCGCGCGGGCGTGGGACGGCGGTCCGGCCGGGCGGGCGGTCGTGGACCGTGTCTGTGACGCGGCCCCCCACGCCCTGCGTCCGGGCGGTGTCCTGCTGATGGTGCACTCCGCGCTGTGCGGCGTGGACGCCACACTCGACCGGCTCACCTGGCTGGGGCTCGACGCCAAGGTCACGGACAGGCGGTTCATCCCGTTCGGGCCCGTCCTGCGCTCCCGCCGGGCCTGGCTGCGCCGACGCAACCTCCTCGGCGACGACGACACCCACGAGGAACTGGTGGTCATCCGTGCCGTACTCCGCTGACCGTCCCCGCCGCGTCACGGTCGACCCCGACGGGCCCCTGCTGGTGGAAGGCCCGGTCGAGGTGGTCGGCGACGACGGCACCGTCTTCGCCTCGCGGCGCTTCACGGTCGCGATCTGCACCTGCCGCCGCAGCCGTACGTATCCGTGGTGCGACACCAGCCACCGCCGCCGGGTCAAGCCCGACGGCGGGCGTACGCGCACGACGGACTCCCGCGAAACGGACCCCACCTCATGACGGCCCCCGTCGAATCCCGTCTGCACAGCCCCGAACTCCCCGAATGCCGCGGCGAGTTGTCCTGCGGCGTGGCCGCCGCGCTGCTGCGCGACGAGCCCATCGCGGCTCTCGCGCAGAGGGTGGCGAGCGCGGACCCGTACGGCGAAGACCTCCAGCTCGCTCTCTACGTCCTGTACGAACTCCACTACCAGGGCTTTCGAGGTGTGGCCGACGAACGCGAGTGGGACCCGGAGCTGCTGGGCCTGCGGCACGCCTTGGAGCAGCGGTTCCTGGGCGCCCTGCGGGCCGATGTGCCCTCGGGCGCCGGCGCCGAACAGGCGCTGGCCGCGCTGCTGGTGGAGCCCGTCGGGCACGACGATACGAGCGTCAGCCACCACCTCCTGCGCGACGGGGAGCTGTGGCAGCTCAGGGAGTACGCGGCACTGCGCTCCCTCTACCACCTGAAGGAGGCCGACCCGCACGCGTGGGTCATCCCGCGGCTGCACGGCCGGGCCAAGGCGGCGATGGTGGCCATCGAGTTCGACGAGTTCGGTGCCGGGCGGGCCGAGGAGATCCACGCCCGCCTCTTCGCCGACCTCATGGCGGACCTGGGGCTTGAGACGGCCTACGGCCACTACGCCGACGCGGCCCCCGCCGAGGCCCTCGCCCCCGTGAACCTCATGTCGCTGTTCGGTCTGCATCGCGCGCTCCGCGGCGCGCTGGTCGGCCACTTCGCGTCCGTCGAGGTGACTTCCTCACCCGGCTCGCGCCGGCTCGCCGCGGCGCTGCGCCGTACCGGCGCGGGACCCGCCGCCCAGCGGTTCTACGACGAACACGTGGAGGCGGACGCCGTGCACGAGCAGGTGGTGCGCCGGGATGTCGTCGGCGGGCTCCTGGCCGCCGAGCCGGCGCTCGACGCCGATGTGGCCTTCGGCGTCGAGGCCACCGGGTTCCTGGAGGACCGCCTCGCGGCACGGCTGCTGGCCGCCTGGCGGCAGGGCCGCAGTGCGCTGCGCGAGCCCCTGGCCCCTCAGCCCTCGGCTCAGCCCTCGACGCCGGTCGCCTCGTGAGAGGAGCCCACCGGCTTCGACTCGGGTGAGCCGCGCTGGCGCAGATAGACGGAGAAGATGGCCATCGACCCGACGGCGAGCAGCTCGGACTGCCAGTTCTGGAGGGTGCGGGCCCAGAAGCCGGCGGCGCCCAGGTACGCGAACCAGCTGATGGGGGCTTGGAGTTCACGCAGGTGCTGTTCGTTGTACGCGGCTACGCCGGTCACGGACTGCGCCAGCCAGGAGAGCAGGAACAGGGTGCACATGAGGGTGCCGAGCGAGCGGGAGTACCAGACCTGACGCGCCCCTCCGGCGGACGCCCAGCGCGGCGAATACGGCTTCGCGTACTTCCCGGTCTTCTGCTCCGCGTCCGACTCCGGTCCCGCCTTGTGGAGTTCCTTGGACTCGGGGGAACCGCGCTGGAGCAGCCAGACCGTGCCGAAGATGTAGAGGAAGAACTGGAGGTACTCGGACTGCCAGTTCTCCGTCACGTCCACGGCGAAGTCGGAGCTGAGCAGGTAGCCGCCGAAGCTCAGCGGCTGTAGGTCCTCGGCGATCAGCTGGTTGTTGAAGTCCGCGTGCCCGGCGATGGCCTGTCCGGCCAGGGAGAGGAGGAAGCCCGCGCCGAACACCAGCGTCAGACTGTTGTCGCGCAGAAAGCTCCGGTCCCGGGTCACCGCTGCATCAGCCCCAGCGCCATGCAGTAGGCGAGCCCTCCGGCCACCATCACCAGATACGCCGTGAACAAGGTCCGCATCCGTCAACCGCCTTTGATCAGACACTGGTACGGCTTCTCGGGGCGCGCGGTGCAGCCCGCGGCCGTGATCTTCCAGCCGCCGGGGAACGTCGACAGGAAGAGCGTGTCCCGGTCGGTCACCACGCGTGCCTGGTGCCCGTACACATCGACCCTGCGCACCTTCTCCCCCGGCCGCAGGCCCACCTCGGGCAGGGCTCGCACGCAGGGCAGTTCGGCGGACTGTTCCAGTTCGTCGCGGGTTCCGGGGGCGAGCGCCGCGCAGCCGCGCGTGGTGTCCGCCGCGCGCAGGCTCGCCACGAAGCGGGACGCGGCCCCGGCCGCGCCGTTCTCCCGCGCGTCGACGCCGCCGCAGGCGGTCAGTGCGGCGAGCACCACCACCACGACCGGACCCGACCTGATCACACGCACCCGTTCTGCTCTCCTTCGCGGCCGCCGGTTCAGGGGCAACGCACCGGGCGCGAGTCCGCCGGGTGCGAGCATCGTCCGCCACGATGCCCGCACACCGGCGCGACGAGCGGCACCCCCGCGTGCGACACGCGGGGGTGCGTCCGATCGGGCCGCGGCCGCTCAGGCTCGCTCGCGGGCCTCGCCGTGCTCGGCGCCGGTCAGGCGCAGCTGCACCTGGATCTCCTGGTCGCCGGAGACCGTGCCCTTGGCGGTGACGGCGAACGCGGAATCGAGTGCCGCGCGCACCCGCTCCACCGCCACCGGACCGCCTTGCAGATCGGCGGTGACGGAGCCCGCGAGCAGGACGCCCGCACCGGGTTCGGGGGTGCGGGAGGCACGGAAGGCGCCGGTCCAGACGGCGGGGTCCGAGCTGCCCGTCTGGGTCGGGGCGTCGTCTCCGCGGTCGGACGGGAAGTGGTCGCGCAGCACGGTGAATACGGTGTCCGCGTCGGCCGCCGAGCACTCGCCGAGCACGACTTGCACCACGTCTGGGGAGTCGGGCCGGGAAGTGGGGGAGGCCGGGTTGGGTGTGTCGTTCACGCTGACTCTCTCCGGTGGTTGCTGGTGCCTTACGGGGTCCCGGGTACCCGAAGGGGCCGCGGGTATCCGGTGTGTCAGAGGTCGCGCAGCGCGGGCAGCAGGGTCTTCTCGGCCCAGTCGATGAAGGGGCGCTGGTGGTCGCCGCCCACCTGGACGAGGGCGACCTCCGTGAAGCCCGCCTCGGCGAAGGGGCGTACGGCCTCGACGAAGTCGTCGACGTTGTCGCCGCAGGGGATCTGCTCCGCGATGTCCTGCGGGGTCACGAACTGGGTGGCGCCCGCGAAGCCCGAGGGTCCCGGCAGCTCGGAGTTGACCGGCCAGCCGCCGACGGACCAGCGGAACTGGTCGTGGGCGCGGGCGATCGCCGCGTCCTTGTCGGTGTCGAAGCAGACGGGCAGCTGGCCGACGCGGGGCTTGCCGCCACCGCCGTGCCGGTCGAAGGAGTCGAGCAGCTCGGCCTTGGGCTCGGTCGCGATGACGAGGTCGGCGAGGCGCCCGGCCAGGGAGCAGGACCGTCCGCCGGAGACCGCGACACCGATGGGTGGCAGCTCGTCGGGCAGGTCCCACAGACGGGCGTTCGACACGTCGAAGTGGGTGCCCTGGTGGTTCACGTTCCCACCGGCGAAGAGCGCGCGGATGATCTCGATCGCCTCTTCGAGCATGTCGAGGCGGGTCTGCGGGGAGGGCCAGCCCGCGCCGACCACGTGTTCGTTGAGATTCTCGCCCGAGCCGAGGCCGAGCCGGAAGCGGCCTTCGGACAGGAGCTGCATCGTGGCCGCCTTCTGCGCCACCACGGCGGGGTGGTAGCGGACCGTCGGGCAGGTCACGTACGTCATCAGCGGGATCCGCGAGGTCGCCTGCGCGGCGGCGCCGAGCACACTCCACGCATAAGGGGAGTGTCCCTGGGAATCGAGCCAGGGGAAGTAGTGGTCCGAGGTCACGGAGAAGTCGAAGCCCGCGCGCTCCGCGGCGACCAGATCCTCGACCAGGGCGCGGGGCCCGGCCTGCTCAGTCATCATTGTGTAGCCGATTTGCACCATAAACCATCGGTTTGCCGAAATGCTCCAGCTGAAACCTCCGGCAGGTCCCGGGGCACCGAAAGCGGCTGCGAGCCCGGCATCCGGGTACTTGGACCACGGTGGCATCCGCCGCCCATAGATGGCACTGAGAGAGGCGATGTCGGTTGCGCACTGTAGGAGTGGAGGAGGAGCTTCTCCTCATCGACCGTGAGAGCGGCGAACCCCGGGCCCTGTCCTCGGCCGTCCTGGCCCGAGCCGCCAAGGACGCCGCGGGTCCCCCCGGCGCCGAGCGGCACGCGGACGACTACCGCGACCCCGAGGAGGAGACGTTCGAGAAGGAGTTGCAGGGCCAGCAGCTGGAGTTCGCCACACAGCCGCGGACGGGCATGGACAGCCTCATGGAGGAGATCGTCCGTTGGCGCTCGGAGGCGGCACGGCACGCGGGCGACCTGGGGGCGACGGTCGCCGCGCTCGCGACCTCTCCCCTGCCCGTCAGCCCCTCGGTCAACGTGGGCAGCCGCTACCAGTGGATGGAGGAGCAGTTCGGGCTCACCACCCAGGAACAGCTGACCTGCGGCTGCCACGTCCATGTCTCCGTCGACTCGGACGACGAGGGCGTGGCCGTGCTCGACCGGATCCGCCCGTGGCTCTCGACCCTGGTGGCGCTGAGCGCCAACTCGCCCTACTGGCAGGGCAACGACAGCCGGTACAGCAGCTACCGCAGCCGGGTGTGGGGGCGCTGGCCGATGGCGGGCCCGACGCAGATCTTCGGTTCCGCCGCGCGGTACGAGGAGCAGGTCGAGGACATGGTGGCCACCGGGGTGCTGCGCGACCGCGGCATGATCTACTTCGACGCCCGGCTGTCCCACCGCTACCCCACCGTCGAGATCAGGGTCGCGGACGTGTGCCTGGAGGCGTCCACCACCGTGCTGATCGCGGCCCTCGCGCGGGCGCTGGTCGAGACGGCCGCCCGGGAGTGGCGCGCGGGGAGTCCGCCGCCCGCGCACGACGTCAGCCTGCTGCGCCTCGCCGCCTGGCGGGCCGCTCGGTCCGGCCTCGAGGACTCCCTGCTGGACCCCGTGACCATGCGGCCCGCGCCCTGCGGGGAGGTGATGGCGGGGCTCCTGGATCACGTGCGGGACGCCCTGGAGGAGGCCGGCGACCTGGACATGGTCCGGAAGAGGATGGCCGACCTGCTGGAGCACGGCACCGGAGCCCGCGTCCAGCGGCAGCTCCTGGACCGGACGGGCAGCCTGAGCGCCATGGTCGCGGAGTGCGCGCGCCGCACTCAGGCGACGTGAGGGCGGCGCGGGGGTAAGGGCGTCAGGGCCGCCCGTGCCCGGTGGCACGGGCGTGAGGCTTCCAGGACCGGCGCTCTACTTGTGCGGGTCCCGGAAGCGATGGAACGCCTTGGTGAGGGCGCTCAGCGGCGATGCCTCCGGCTTGGCGGGCCCCGGCACGGGCGGCCGGGACGCGGTGTCGCCGCCGCCCGCTTCGTTCAGCGCTGCCATCGCCGCCTCGGCCGCCTCCTGGTACAGGTCGCGGGATTTCGTCATGGCGTCGAGCGCCTCGGCGTACTTGGCGACCATGGCCTGGGCGTGCACCAGCTCCTCGTCCGGCGTGAGCAGGTGCCAGCCCTGGCGCAGCCGCGTCAGGGCCTGCTCGGCGTCGGCCGGCAGCGGGCGCGGCAGCGCGGCGAACTCCTTGATCCTGTCGAGGAGTTCGGTCGGTTCCGAGCCGTCGAGAAAGACGTTGCGGACCGTGAAGCGCTCGGCGTCGTACTCCTGTCCCTGCGGCGCCACGGGCAGGATGACGGCGCCGCCGCGCGGCATCCGCACGCTCAGCTCGCGCTTCATCGCGAAGTCGGCGATCTGCGCCTGCTCCGGCGTGCCCCGGTGCTCGACCACGCGGTGTCGCAGGCTCGGCGGCAGGAACGTGGAGACCGGCTGCTGCCCCGCCGCGTCGGGTGTCATCGCCTCGTGCACGACGACATGGATGAACCAGCTGAGCCGGGTGCAGTCCCGCAGCAGGTGGCGCAGTTCGTCGTCGTCCTTCGGCAGGTGGTTCGTCGACCGCAGGCGCAGATCCGCGACGGTGTCGTGGTCCCAGGGGACCCGGTCGCTGTCGGGCCAGAACATGGTGGCGGGCGAGGGCCAGCGCGCGTCCCACGCCCGCTCCGCCTCGGCGGCGAGGACCCAGGTGACGCCCTCGCCCTCCTTGCGGCGGGTCTCCGGGTCGTACGTGGTCAGCTGTGCGCGGACCGTGACGTCGTCGGCGACGCGCCAGCGGGCCTCGAAGAGACGGCGGGCCGAGGGGCCCGGGTCCGCGGTCTCGTCCCGCGGGTGCAGGACGGTGGAGCGGGCCGCCTCGACGGGGTCGAGGTCCAGGAAGTCGTCGAGCACCCCGGCCGCCTTGAGGGCGATCAGGTTGCGCCGGACATCCTGCTCGGGCTCGGGCCCGAGGTGGCGCCCGCGCCCCAGCCACGCGGTGTCGGGGACGGTGGTCGAGGAGGTGCTGTTCTTGGCCATGGAGTCGTTCTGTGGGCGATCAGGACGTGACCAGTATGGTGCGTCGGGCCGTCGATGGAAGCCGTATGGGGTGCACGGTCTCACTCGGCCCGCCCGCGGGGCCCGTGCGGGCGGCCGACTGACAGGACATCGCCGCCGCCCTGCGGATCGCCGACAGCCGACCTCAGAGGCTCAACGCTCCGTGCTCGTCCACGCCGCCCTCAGCGCCTTCTTGTCCACCTTGCCGACCTTGGTCGTCGGCAGTCGGTCGAGCAGGACCGTCCTGCGGGGCGTGTACAGCTCTCCCAGCTCGGCGGTCACCGCCGCGCCGACCGTGTCCGGATCGACGTCGGCGTCCTCGGCGGTGGCCAGGAAGATCTGCACGGCCTCCCCGTACTCCTCGTCCGGCACGCCGAGCGCCGCCGCGTTGCGCACCCCGGGCAGGGTGAGCAGGAAGTCCTCAAGGACCCGGGAGTAGACGTTGTCACTGGTGCTGCCGGTGACGATGATGTCCTTGGCCCGGTCGACGAGATAGAGGTAGCCCTCGGCGTCGAGGTAGCCCATGTCCCCCGTGCGCAGCCAGCCGTCGCGCAGCGCCTCCGCCGTGCGCGACGGGTCCTCGTAGTAGCCGAGCATCACCGTCTCACCCCGGACGCACACCTCGCCGACCTGCCTGGCGGGCAACGCCTCCGTGCTGTCCTCACCACGGATCTCGATCTCGACGTCGGATATCGCGCGACCGCAGCTGCGCCACAGCTCGGGCCGATCGGCTCCCTTCGCGGCGAGGTCCTCGGCGCCGAACGCGGTGATGCCGAGCGCCTCCGACTGTCCGTAGCCCTGGCTGAGCACCGGCCCGAAGACCTCGACGGCCTGCTGGAGCCGGCTCGGCGAGGAGGCCGCGCCGCCGACGACGATCCGCCGCAGCGCGGGGAGAGCGCCCGGCTCGCACTCCGGGTGATCGAGGAGCGCGTACAGCATCGGCGGTACGAACATGGTGGCGGTGATCCGCTCCTCGCGCAGCACCGCGAGCGCCGCGCCCGCGTCGAACTCGGGCAGCACGACGAGGGTGGCCCCCGTCACCAGCGCCTGGATCGACGTGAGGTGGCCACTGCCGTGGGTGAGCAGGGTGGCGGCGAGCACCCGGTCCGTCTCCGGGTCCATGGCCGGGAAGACCGAGGGGCCGGACTCCCGCGGGTCGTCCACCGCCAGGTCCACGAGCGTGTCGTACAGCCGGCGGCTGTGCGCGGCGAGCTTGGGGCGGCCCAGGGTGCCGCCGGTGTAGAGGACCGTGACGGCTTCGTCCGCGCCCGGTGCGGGTACGCCGTCGGGGCGCTCGGCGGGGCACTCGGCCGCGAGGGCCAGCAGGTCCGCGCACCCCTGCTCACAGGGCCCGAGGCCGAGCAGCATGGGGGCGTGGCTGCTGCGGCCCGCCGCGTCGGCGGCCCGCCGCGCGAAGAGCGGGTCGGTGACCACGGCACGCGCCCGGGACTGCTCGACCAGCGCGGCCAGCTCACTCGGGCCGGGCTCGGGCGGCAGGAACACGACCCGGCAGCCGATGAGATGGACGGCGAGCTGTACCAGGACGGAGTCCACGCGGTTGGCCAAAAACAGGCCCACGCCGTCGCCGGGCGCGAGCCCCTGCCGGCGCAGCGCGTGTCCCAGCCGGAAGAGCCGCCGCCGAGCCTCTCCCCGGGTCAGCCGCTGCGCACCCTGGACGAGCGCCTCGGCGTCCTCGTCCTCGTGCCAGTGTTCCAGGACGCGGTCCACGTACGTCCGGGCCGGGGAGGTTTGCTGTGCGTTAACGATCATGGGCACATGCAAACATGCCGCTCAGGATCGGTGACCCGACAGGGGGCGGCTTCGGCCATCGGTCAACGCAGTATGATGCGCCGCGGCGCCGCTAGAACCTCGGGATGCCGGCGGGGCCAGAGCCGCCGGAACCCCGCCGCGCAGACCCCCAAAACGATCAAGGGGCCGTTTCAGATTGCTCTGAAACGGCCCCTTGATCTACGACTCTTTCGAGTCGGGACGACAGGATTTGAACCTGCGACCCCTTGACCCCCAGTCAAGTGCGCTACCAAGCTGCGCCACGTCCCGGTGTGTTCGGTGCGGTGTCCCGCGTGATCACAGGTAGAACTCTACCCCACGTGAAAGGGTGCTCCGTTCCCCGGTGACCGCCGTCAGGTACGCGCGACAATCCACGTATGAGCACTGCATCTCAACCGTACGACGGTGGCCGTGATCGTGATCGCGACGAGGAGGGCCGGGCCCGTAACCAGCGGCCGCGCGACGGGCTCGGGCGGCCGCTGCCCTATGGGGCGGACGGCGTGGCCCGGCAGCCCGAGGGCGTCGTGCGCGCGCCCGGGGAGTCCGTCACCGAGGCGCAGGCCCTGCTCGACGCGGGGCGGCCCTTCCACGCGCACGAGGTCTTCGAGGACGCGTGGAAGTCGGGACCGGAGGCGGAGCGGGACCTGTGGAAGGGCCTGGCCCAGCTGGCCGTCGGGCTGACCCACGCGGCCCGCGGCAACACCACGGGCGGGGCCCGGCTGCTGCGGCGGGGCGCGGGCGCGGTCGCGGCCTGGCGTGCCGCACCGGGCGGGCAGGCTCAGCCGTACGGGATCGAGGTCGCGGAGGTGGTCCGCTGGGCCGAGGAGCTGGCGGAGCGGGTGGAGCGGGAGGCGGCCCCGGTGGACGCGGCGGCACACGCGCCGAGGCTGCGCGGGGACACTGCCGGATAGGCACCGTCACCGTCAGCGCCCCGCCGCCCCCGGACCCTCGCCGTCACCGGACCGGCCTCACCCCGCATGCACGGCCCCCGGGCCGGTGTGAGGGTGGCCGTGTGACCATGACCGACCAGCCGACCGCAGTCGCGGCACCGGCGCCTGCCGTCCTCGACCGGCGTCGCCGCAATGTCGTCTTCGTGACGATCATGCTGGGGATGCTGCTCGCCGCCCTCGACCAGACCATCGTCGGTACGGCGCTGCCGACGATCGTGTCGGATCTGGGCGGGGCGGAGCACATGTCGTGGGTGGTGACGTCGTATCTCCTGGCGGAGACCGTCGCCACGGTGCTCGTCGGCAAGTTCGGTGACCTGTTCGGGCGGAAGGTCGTCTTCCAGGTCTCGGCGGTCATCTTCATCACCGGCTCGTTCCTGTGCGGTCTGTCGACCAACATGACGCTGCTCATCGCCTGGCGGGCGATGCAGGGCATCGGCGCGGGCGGCCTGATGGTCACGTCCATGGCGTTGATCGCCGATGTCATCCCGCTGCGCGAACGCGGCAAGTACCAGGGGGCGATCGGCGCCGTCTTCGGGGTGTCCACGGTGATCGGGCCGCTGCTCGGCGGGCTGTTCACGGACCATCTGAGCTGGCGCTGGGCGTTCTACGTCAATGTGCCCATCGCGATCGTCGTGGTCATCGCGGCCGCCCGCACGATTCCCGTGGTGAAGTCCGCGGCGCGGCCGGTCGTCGACTACATGGGCATCGCGCTGGTGGCGGTCGGGGCGAGCGCGCTGATCCTGGCGACGAGTTGGGGCGGCAACGAGTACGCGTGGGGGTCGCCCACCATCATCGGCCTGTTCGTCGGCGGGCTGATCGCGCTGGCACTGTTCTGCGTCGTGGAGACGCGCGCCGCCGAACCGATGCTGCCGATGCGGCTCTTCGGCAATCCCGTCTTCACGGTCTGCTCGATCCTCAGCTTCATCGTGGGCTTCGCGATGCTCGGCGCGATGACGTTCCTGCCGACCTACCTCCAGTACGTCGACGGGGACTCGGCCACGATCTCGGGCGTGCGGACGCTGCCCATGGTGATCGGGCTGCTCATCGCGTCCATCTTCAGCGGCAACGTGGTCAGCAAGACGGGTACGTACCGCGTCTTCCCGATCGTCGGCGCGCTGGTGATGGCGCTCGGGCTCTATCTGCTCTCGCTCATGGGGAGCACCACGAGCGCGTGGCTGGAGTCGCTGTACATGTTCGTGCTCGGCGTCGGCATCGGCCTGTGCATGCAGGTCCTGACGATCGCCGTGCAGAACACCGTCCCGTACGCGGACCTGGGCACCGCCACATCGGGGGTGACCTTCTTCCGTACGCTGGGCAGTTCCTTCGGCACGGCGGTGTTCGGCACGATCTACGCCAACACTCTTGAGCCCAACCTCAGGGACGGGGTCGCCGAGGCCGCGGGGTCCGGCGCCGCGGATCCGGCGGCGATCGCGAAGGCCGCACAGAGCCCCCAGGGGGTGCACGAGCTGCCGGGCGCGGCGGCGGGGCCGGTCGTCGAGGCGTACGCGGACACCCTGCACACCGTCTTCCTGTGGACCGTCCCCGTGGCGTTCCTCGGGTTCCTGGTGGCGCTCTTCCTCAAGCAGGTGGAGCTGCGCGACAGTGCGCGGATGGGCGCCCCCGACATGGGCGAGGGCTTCGCGCAGCCGAGCAGCGGCGACTCGGGTCACGTCCTGGAGCGGAGTGTCGCCGGCATCGTCCGGAATGCCGGTATGAACACCGTGCGCGGCGTCATCAAGGACTCCGACACGCGCCTGGACATCGCGGGAGCCTGGGCGGTCATGCAGGTGTCGCTCTTCACCCGGATGGTGGGGTACGCCAGTCTCGGTCTGGTCGCGGCGCGGCGCAGGATTCCGGCGGAGGTGCTGGTGCCGGTCTTCGACCGTATGACCGAGGAAGGGTATATGACCCATACCGGTACGTACTTCTCGCTGACGCCTGCCGGGGAGCGCGAGGCGGAGGTCATCTCCGCGGCCTGGTCGTCCTGGCTGGCCGAGGAGATCGAGAAGGACATCGGGCGCCCGCCGGACGCGGAACTGACCGCCGCGGTGGACGCGATCGCCAAGCGGCTGCTCGCGGAGGACCTGGAACAGGGCCTCACCCCGGAGACGGCGGGCGCCTCGCTCGCGCGGCGCTGAATCTTCACCTAAGAACTGCTATGAGCCGCTCGTCGAGCCGTCGGCGTAGTGCGCGCGCAGCTCGCGCTTGAGCACCTTCATGCTGGGGCCGAGCGGGAGCCGGTCGGTGAACTCCAGGCGGCGCGGGTACTTGTGCCGCCCCAGGTGCTCCTTCGACCAGGCGATGATCGCGTCCGCGTCCTTGTCCGCGTCGGGCGCCGGGACGACGACGGCGCAGATCTCCTCGCCGTGGACGGGGTGGGCCAGGCCGATCACGGCGGCCTGCGCGACGTCGGGGTGACGCATGAGGACCTCCTCGACCTCGCGCGGATAGACGTTGAAGCCGCCGCGGATGATGACGTCCTTCTTGCGGTCGACGATCGTCGTGAAGCCCTCGGCGTCCTTGGTGCCGAGGTCGCCGGTGCGGAACCAGCCGTCGACCAGCGCCTCCGCGGTGGCCTCGGGTCGGCCCAGATAGCCGGAGAAGACGTTGTGACCGCGGACCACGACCTCGCCGAGTTCGCCGACGGGCAGGAGTTCGACGCGCTCGTCGATGTCGGCGCGGGCGATCTCGACGTCGACGCCCCATACGGGGTGGCCGACGGTGCCCGCCCTGATGCCGAGGCCGGGCTGGTTGACGGAGGCGGCCGGGGAGGTCTCGGAGAGGCCGTAGCCCTCGTAGACGGGGGTGCCGAAGGCCTCTTCGAAGCGTTCGAGGACGGCGACGGGCAGCGAGGCGCCTCCGGAGACGCACAGGCGCAGCTTGGGCAGTTCGGGCGCGGCAGCGGCGGCGGCCGCGAGCCCCACGTACATGGTGGGCACGCCGTGGAAGGTGTTCGCCCCTTCCGCCACCATCAGCTCGATGGCGCGCGCGGCGTCGAAGCGGGGCAGCAGGACGAGGGTCGCGCCGGCCCGCCAGATGGAGTTCATGGAGACGGTCTGGCCGAAGGCGTGGAAGAGGGGAAGGGCGCCCAGCGCGATGTCGTCGGGGCGGACGTCGTGGGCGTCGAAGGCGTTGACCGTCGCGTTCATCACGAGGTTGAAGTGGCTGAGCACGGCGCCCTTGGGGACGCCGGTGGTGCCGCTGGTGTAGAAGATGACGGCCGGGTCGTCGGCGGCGCGTGTGACGTACGAGGCGAGGGGCTCGGTCGTGCGGGCCAGCGTCTCCAACTCGCCCTCGGCGCCCAGTTCCAGCATGCGTACGCCGGTCGCCTCGGCCGCCGCTCCGCCCGTCGGGGCCTGGGCGGGGTGGCACAGGAGCAGGCGCGCGCCGCTGTCGCGCAGGACGTGTTCGACCTCCTCCGCGGAGAGCAGCAGGTGGACGGGGACGACCACGGCGCCCGCGGCGAGGATGGCGTAGTAGGCCTTCGGGAACTCGGTGACGTTGGGCGCCATCAGGGCCACGCGGTCACCCGGCCGGACGCCCAGCTCCGTGAGGGCGGCGCCCTGGGCGCGGGCCTCGTGCCACAACTCCTTGAAGGTGAGCCGCAGTTCACCCTCGACGAGGGCGGTGCGGTCGGGGTGGCGGCGGGCGGGTTCGGCGAGGACGGCGGCGAGGGACAGCGTGGCCATGAGGGTGGTGCTCCGTTTCCGTGCGGCCTTGCGGTGGTCGGACTGCTGCGCGGTGTGGCGGGCGCGCCGGTCGGTGGCGGTGCGCCCGGGTGCTCAGTCGCGCTCGACGAGGAGTGCGGTGCCCTGGCCCACGCCCACGCACATCGTGGCGAGGCCGCGCGAGGCTCCGGTGCGGCGCATGCGGTGCAGCAGCGTGGTGAGGATGCGGGCGCCGGAACAGCCGAGGGGGTGGCCGAGCGCGATGGCGCCGCCGGAGGGGTTGACCAGCTCCGGGTCGAGGCCGAGGGCGTCGACACAGGCGAGGGCCTGGGCGGCGAACGCCTCGTTGAACTCCGCCTCCTGGATGTCGCCGACGCTCCAGCCGACCCGGTCGAGCGCCTTGCGCGTGGCGGGGACGGGGCCGATGCCCATGGTGTCCGGGTGCACGCCCGCCGACGCCCCGGCCGCGTACCGCCCGAGGGACTCCAGGCCCAGGTCGTTCAGTGCCTCCTCGCTGACGAGCAGTAGTCCCGCGGCACCGTCGTTCATCGGTGAGGCGTTGCCCGCGGTGACCGTGCCGCCCTTGCGGAAGACGGGCTTCAGGCCGGCGAGCTTCTCGTACGAGGTGTCCTCGCGCACGCATTCGTCCTGGTCGACCACCACGCCGTCGGGCCGGGTGACGGGGAGCAGTTCGTCGTCGAAGTGGCCGCCGGAGCGGGCGGCGGCGGCGCGCTGGTGACTGCGGAGCGCGAAGGCGTCCTGGCGCTCGCGCGAGACGCCGTGGCGTTCGGCGACCTCCTCGGCGGTCTCCCCCATCGCGAGGACGCCGTGCAGTTCCTTCATCCTCGGGTTGGTCAGGCGCCAGCCGAGGCGAGTGTCGGCGGCCTCCATGCGGTGGGGCAGCACCTCGTCCGGGCGGGGCAGGACGAAGGGGGCGCGGCTCATGGACTCGGAGCCGCCCGCGAGGACGATGTCCGCCTCGCCCGCGGCGATGGTGCGCGCGGCGATGGTGACGGCTTCGAGACCCGACGCGCAGAGCCGGTTGACGGTCGCTCCGGGTACGGACTCCGGGAGCCCGGCGAGGAGGGCGGCCATGCGGGCCACGTTGCGGTTGTCCTCGCCCGCCTGGTTGGCGGCGCCCCAGTAGATGTCGTCGATCCGGGCGGGGTCCAACCGCGGGATGCCGTCGAGGAGTCCTTGTATGACGTCCGCGGCGAGGTCGTCGGGGCGGACGGAGGAGAGGGCGCCGCGGAGTTTGCCGATGGGGGTGCGGCGGGCGGCGGCGAAGTGGACTGTGCGCACGATACGGCTCCGGATCGTTGTGCGGGTCTCGCTGCGTGGTCTGCGGGTTGTGCCGCGAGGTACGCGGGTCTCGTCGGCTCGCCGGCCTCGCTGCGTAAATTAGCGCTGCTAGTTTTGGAGTCTATGCGGGAGGTGGGGGCCGTGGGAAGGGCCCCCAACCCCTATGCGTGGGTGCGCCCCCGGCTCCGCGAGGCGGGTGAGGGCGGGCGCGGCCGCCGGCACGCTCACGCGGCCCGGCAGAGCGCCGCGACCTCGGCCGAGGTGGAGGCGTGGGCCATGGTCGCCGGACGCACGGGGTGGGCGCCACTCACTTCGCCCGCGGTCTGCGAACGGTGCCGCGCGAAGACGACGAGCCGCAGCACCACGAACCGGGCGACCCCGGCGAGCGCGGAGGCGGACAGATAGACGACCTGCTCGACCACCGCGCCGGGCGCCGCCGCGAGCTGGTGCAGGACGAACATCGCCGCGCAGGTCACCGCGTACGCGGCGGCCGCGGACCCGGCCGACTGCACGTGCTGGCGCCAGGTCGCGCGCCCGCCCGAGCCGAAGGTGAAGCGGGCGTGCAGCTCGGTGGCGAGGAGCGTGGAGACCACGGTGACCAGGGCGTTGGCGAGGGCCCAGGGAACGGAGGAGGCGAGAGCCACCACGGCGAAGCTGGAGGCGAGGCCGACGCCGCCACCGCAGAGCGCGAACCGGGCGAAGGCCGCGAAGGCACCCGAGGCCGCCTGCCGCCGGCTCCGTGCTGTCTCCATGATTCGACCCCTTCGACTGCTCACTCCGCGGAAACGCGCACCCCTTGGCCGAGGGGACCGAGGAGTGCGCGCCGTTCGTGGCACCACTATGGCACACAGATGGCACCACTGCGAGCTATTAATGGCGCCAGGCATGGCTCGCTACGGCGCCACGCTGGTGGGCGCGGGGTGGCACCGTGCTGATAGGGCAGGTAGAGGCGGGGCGCGGAGAGGCGCGGCTCAGCCGAAACGCAGGATGCGCGGTGCGAAGGTGTTCTCGGGCCCGGCGGCCCTGCCGACCGACCACACCGTCTCCGTGCCCGGCACAGGCGCCAGCCGCAGCATCGAGGAGTCGCCCTCCCCGGCCACCGTCGGTTCGCTGTGCGCGGTGAAGGACTGTCCGTTCCAGGCGAGGAAATCCGGCCCGGAGACGATCGGCGGATAGCTCCCCGGCGGGCCGTACTTCTGCGAGCGGGCCACGGCGACCCAGCCCAGCTCGCCGGACGTGGTGGGCGCGAGCGAGCTGACCGAGCCGAAGTCGGTGGGCATCGGCACCCGGCTCCACGCCTGCCCGTCGAAGCGGACCAGCAAGGGCGGGATCGGCTTGCCGACCGGGCCGCCGACGAACCCTGACGTGCCGCCCGCCCACACTTCGGTCGGCGAGACCGCGAGGACGGTACCCACGGCCGAGCGCGGGAACCCGTCCACGACCGTCTGCTTCCACTCCCGCCCGTTCCAGTGCGACACGGCCGCGGTCGTATCGGTCTCGCCCGCGGCCCAGACGTCGTCGGCCGCCTTGATGTGCAGGCCGTGCACGGTCCCCGGCGGCACCGGAAGGTCGCGCCAGCCACCGTCGGCCCGGCGCAGCAGGACCTGCGCGCCGTCCCGCGAACCGATCAGCCAGGTCTCGCCGCCACCGGTGACGACCTTGGTCAGCACGACACCGCGCGGCGGGCGGCTCTCGGTCCAGGCGGCGCCGTCGAAGCGGAGCAGGCGGGCGCCGCCCGCCGAGTCGCGGCCGACCGCCCAGGCCTCGGCCGGTGAGGTCGCGGCGACGGACAGCAGCTCTCCCTGCCAGCGGATCTTGGGCAGACTCTGGCGCTGCCACGCGGTCCCGTCCCAGCGCAGCAGCAGCGGGAAGCCCGGCGCCTCGCGGCCGACGGCGTCGGCGCCCACCGCCCACGCCCGGTCGGGGCCGAACGCCACGGCTTCGTTCAGCGCGGCCTGCGGGCGTACCTGCGCCGGGACCGGTACATGTTGCCAGGACCGGGGTTCCGCCGCGGCCGAGGCCATGACGACCAGGACGGTCATCGTGACGGCGAGGGCCGCGACGAGAAGCCTGCGTGCCATGGTCAGCCTCCCCGCCGCTCGCTCATCAGGTTCGGTTTGGAGCCGTAGATCTCGACGGTCCCGAAGGACAGCAGTGAGGCCCCTGCCCTGGCCAGTGCGCGCGGCTTGACGTCGATCGCGTTCGTGCGCTCCGGGCCGTAGGAGAAGGTGGTGCGGGGGCCGTCCAGCCGTGCGTACTTCGACTGGTACGCGCGGTCGCTGCGCACCGGCAGCCACAGCGCGCCGTCCGGTCCGCGCACTATGGCCTCGGTCTGGGTGTCTCCGAGCGGCGGGTGCGTGGTGCGCCAGACGTGCCCGTTCCAGGTCATTAGGTAGGTGCGGGGCGGGGCATCGGAGTACTGGCTGCCGCCGATCGTGGCCCTGCCGGACGGTTCGACCAGGATCGTGTGCACGTTGCTGTTCGGCGGCAGCGAGACCTTCGCGTCCCGCCACGCCGTGCCGTCCCAGCGCAGGACGGCGGGCCCGGTGCCGGTGTCCGCCCAGGCCCAGGCGTCGTCGGCGGTGCGCGCGGTGACGCCCATCACGTAGTGCACACCCTCCGGAGTGGTCTGGGTGGTCCAGCCGGAACCGTCGTAGCGCAGCACCTTGAGGCCGGTGTCGTCCTCGCCGACGACCCACGCGGCACCCGGCACCGCGGTGAAGTCCTGGTAGACCCGCAGGGTCCGCGGCAGCGGGACGGCGCTCCACCCGTCCGCCGACCGGCGCAGGATCTCCCCCTCCCCCGCGCGGTTGTGGAAGATCCACGCCTCCTCGCCGACGAACTGCACCTTGCCGAGCCAGCCCGGTTCACCGGCGCCGGGGAAGGTCGTGTCCCGGCTCCATGCCGTGCCGTCCCAGCGGTACAGCATCGGCCGCAGCCCGTCGGGGGTGTGTTCGTATCCGCTCGCCCATGCCTCGCTCGGCCCGCGGGCGGCGAGGTCCTTCACGGTCACGGTCGGTGCCGTCACCGGCGGCACCGGCAGCGCCGACCAGCCCGGCGCCGCGGCCGCGGCCGGCGACACCCACGTGGCACACACGAGCACGAGGCAGATGACGACCGTACGAAGACTGTTCACACGTCCCCCAGACCGCGAAGGTCGCACAGCCTACGGGCGTTCACATACGCGCGAACAGGCGTCATTCGGCCGATCGCGGTGGGTCCTCAGCAGGCTGGTTCCTCAGCGGGGTGGTCCTTCAGGGGGGACCCGCTCGGTCGGCCAGGGCGACGCGTACGGCGCCTCCTCGCGCGTCCACCCGGCCGACCCAGCCGCTGGGGACGTGGAACGGGCGGTTCGGGATCGCCGGGCGTCGGTGGCGTGCGCGGTAGAGGGTCCTGCCGTCCTGGGTGATCGCCAGCGTGGGGTGGGGGACGAACTCCGTTGTCCGCAGGGTGAATCCGTCGCCCGGTTCGTCCGGTGTCAGACGGTTGGGGGCGACCCAGCCGAGCGGGGCGGTGACCCGCAGCGGGACCGAGGCGCAGGGCCAGTCGCCGTCGCGGAGGTAGCGCCGCACCGCGACGGCGGCGGCCACGCCCTCGCGGGCCACCATCCGCGCCGGTTCGGCGGCGTGCAGGACGTTGCCGACCGCGAAGACGCCGCGTTCGGCGGTGCGGAAGGCGCCGTCGACCGCGGGGCCGCGCGTGCCGGGGTCGAGCGGCAGACCGGCGCGCCGCGCCAAGTCGTGGTCGGGCACGAAGTCCCCGGTGAAGACCACGGTGTCGCAGGGGAGGTACGCCGTCCGCCCGTCCCGGTGCCGCAGCCGCACCCCCGACAACCGCCCCCGCCCGAGGAGTTCGGCGACGGTGGCGCCGGTGAGCAGCGGGATGCCCTGCCGCAGCCGGGCCTCGGCGGCGCGGCCCCGCGACGCCTGGTGGCGCGGGTGCTCCGTGACCAGCGCGACGACCTCGACCCCGGCACGCCGCAGTGTGTCCAGGGCGGTGAAGCTCACCGGTTCCGCGCCGACGACGACGGCCCGCGTGCCGATCCGCTGCCCGTGGACGTGGACGGCCCGCTGCAACTCCCCCGTGGTGTAGACCCCCGCGGGCCGCGTGCCCGGTACCAGGCGTGCGGCGCGGGGCCGTTCGCGCGCGCCGGTGGCGATGACGACGGCTCGGGCGGTGATCCGTTCCAGGCCGCGCGCGCTGGTGGCGTCCACGGTGAGCGATCCCGGCCAGTCGGTGACGGTGACGCCGGTCCGCAGCACCGCGCCGACGCCGACGGCCGCGGCCACCCAGCGCTCCGCGTACCGCGGCCCGGTCAGCCCGAGTCGGCCGAATCCGCCGTGCGCGCAGTGCCGCGCGGCTCCGCCCGCCTCCTGCTCCCGGTCGACCACCTCGACCTCGCCCGCGCCCGCCGCGGCGAGACCGGTGGCGGCGGCGAGGCCGGCCGGCCCGGCGCCCACGATCAGTACGTCGACGATGCGTTCACGTCTCATCCGGACACCGACTCCCCGCCCTTTTCGTAGAGTTCACGCACCAGCGCCCCGCAGTGGAAGCCCTGGCAGCGCCCGCCGCGCGCCCGTGTGCGGCGCCGCAGCCCGTCCGGCGAGCCGGGCGGGATCGTGGCCGCGAGGGCGTCGCGGATCTCGCCGAGCGTCACCTTCTCGCAGTGGCAGACGATGGTGCCGTAGGCGGGGTCGGAGGCGATGAGGTCGGCCCGCCGGTAGGGGCGGGGGAAGGCCTGGCCGAGGTTCGGCATGCGCACGGGCGGCAGTTCCCGGGCCGCGGGGAGGTCGAGGCCCGCGGCGGTGAGGAGTTCGGTGACGTGGGCGGCGAGGGCCAGGGAGGCGGTGAGTCCGGTCGAACGGATGCCACCGACCGTGACGTAGCGCTGCTCCTTGTGGGCGCTGACGCGGTAGTCGTCGTGCTCGGTGGCGGCGCGCAGTCCGGCGTAGACCGCGGTGACCTCCTCGTCGAGCAGTTCGGGCAGGATCCGGCGGCCCTTCTCACGCAGGAGGGCGATGCCCTCGGCGGTCGAGGCGGTGTCCGTCTTGTCGACCAACTCCTCCGCGGTGGGCCCGAGAAGGACGTTGCCGTACACGGTCGGGGCGACCAGGACGCCCTTGCCGAGGGCGGTGGGGACGGGCAGCAGGATGTGGTTCACGAGGCCGCGGGCGAACGTGTCGAAGAAGATGAGCTGGCCGCGGCGCGGGGTCACGGTGAAGTCGTCGTGGCCGAGGAGCCGGTCGACGGCGTCCGCGTGCAGCCCCGCGGCGTTGACGAGGTAACGGGTGCGCAGGGCGCCGCGGCTCGTGGTCAGCTCGTGTCGGCCCGCGCCCGGATCGACGTGCAGCACACGGCAGTCGAGGTGCAGGTCGACGCCGCCGCGTACGGCCTGGGTGGCGTAGGCGAGTGTGGTCGTCCAGGGGCAGATGATGCTCTCGCCGGGCACGTCGAGCGCGCCGAGTGCGCCGGGGCCGAGGTGCGGCTCGCGGGCCCTGAGCCGGTCGGGGCTGATGATCCGCGCGTCGTGGTAGCCGTTGCGGACGGCCTTGTCCAACAGGGCGGGCAGAGCGGCCAGTTGCTGCTCGTCCCAGGCGACGAGCAGTGCGCCGACCGGCTCGACGGGGATGCCGGACTCGGCGGCGTACGCGGCAAGGAGTCGCTGTCCCTCACGGACGAGGCGGGACTCCAGGGAGCCGGGCACGGCGTCGAAACCGGTGTGCAGGATCGCCGTGTTCGCCTTGGAGGTGCCCTCGCCGACGTCGTTCGCCGCGTCGAGCAGGGCGATGCGCAGCCCGCGGTGGCGGGCCAGTTCACGGGCGATGGCCGCGCCCACGACGCCCGCGCCGATCACGGTCACGTCGTACGTCGTGCCGGGCGGCGGGCCGCTCCTCAGCACCCGCCCCGCGCTCTCGGGGGCGCTCATGCGGGGGTGCGTTCCAGGAGTGCCGTCACGGCGGAACGGAAGTGCGCGAGGCGTTCGGCCGCCCGGTCCGCGTCGATCCGGGGTTCGTAGACCGCGGCGGGCGCCCAGGCGGGGGCGGCGTCGGCGATCGCCAGCGCGGGGTCCAGGCCGATGCGGGCGAGGGCGGCGGCTCCGAGCGCGGTGACGTCGGGCAACGCCGAGACCTCGACGGGCAGTTGGAGCAGGTCCGCCTGGGTCTGCATGAGCAGCGCCGATCGGGTGAGGCCGCCGTCGACGCGCAGGCTCGTCAGGGGTTCGCCGAGATCGGCGGCCACCGCGTCGGCGAGCGAGGCGACCTGCGCGGCGATGCCCTCGCACAGGGCGCGGACCAGGTGCCCGGGGGTGGTGTCGAGGCCGAGCCCGGTCAGCGAGCCCCGCAGGTCGCCGCGCCACCACGGGGCGGCGAGGCCGGCGAGGGCGGGCACGAACGTGACGCCTCCCGCGTCCGGGACGGCGGATCCCACGGGGTCGATGTCCTCGGCGCCGCCGATCACGCCGAGGCCGGTGAGCCAGCGGACGGCGGAGGCCGCGGTGTAGACCTGCCCGTCGAGGCAGTAACTGCTCTTGCCGTCGAGCCGCCAGGCGACACAGCTGACCAGGCCCGAGCCGCCGCGGCGGGGTCGCGCGCCGGTCTGGGCGAGCAGGAACGCCCCTGTTCCGTAGGTGCACTTGGCACTGCCGGGCTCGGTCACGTGCTGGGCGAGCAGCGCGGCCTGCTGGTCGACGAGGAGTCCGGTGAGCGGCAGCTCGGGGCCGAACGCGGTGGTGGTGCCGACGGGTCCGGCGGCGTCGACGACACGGGGCAGGCGTTCCTCGGTGAGTCCGTAGATCTCCAGGGCGCGCGGCGACCAGGCGACGTCGTCGAGGTCGAGGAGCTGGGTGCGGCCGGCCGTGGCGGCGTCGGTGACGTAGGCGCCGGTGAGCCGGTGGACGAGCCAGGCGTCGCTGGTGGTGACCACGCCGCGCCGGGTGAGGTGGCGGCGTATCCACGCCATCTTGGGCGCGGCGAAATAGGGGTCGAGGGGCAGGCCGGTGAGGTTTCTCAACTCCTCGGCGTGGTCCGCGAGTTCGTCGCAGATAGAGGCGGCTCTGCGGTCCTGCCAGACGAGGGCGTCGGTGAGCGGTTCCCCGGAGTCCGGGTCCCAGGCCAGGACCGTCTCGCCCTGGTTGGCGAGGCCGACGGCGGCGACCGGCTCGCCCGCGTCGGCCAGCGCCCTGCGCCCGGCGTCGACGACGGAGGACAGCAGCTCGGCGGGGTCGATCTCCACCAGGCCGCCGGGCAGGAAGCGGGGACGCACCTCGACGGCACCCGCGCCGATCACCCCGCGCTCCGGGCAGACCACGAGGGCCTTCGTCCCGGAGGTGCCCTGGTCGACGGCGAGCACGGGCCGCTGCGCCGAAGACCGCTCATCGGTGATCACCGCGGAAGCGTGCTACAGCCGGACAGAGGGCGTCAAGGGATCGGTACGACCATGGCGGGACGTCGCCCCTGCCATGGTCGACCGTCGTCACGAGCCCGGGGTGAGGGCTACCGCGTCCGCGTGGCGGCGTCCGCGTCCTGCGGGGCCGGGGTCTCCGCGGGCAGGCTGTCCATGAAGGAGCTGACGGAGAAGACCGCGTTGCCGGGGCCGGCGGGGCCGTAGCCGGGCGGTGACGTCAGGCCGTTGGCCTCCAGCGTCGCGCGGTAGGCCTCCAGGAGACGGACGTGGTACTCCAGCGGGGCGCCCTGGGGGTTCGCCTTGCCCAGCGGCGTCGTGGGCTCTGGGCACCACGTGGTGAAGCGGGGCGTGATGCCGCGCGACATGAAGTACTGGAGCCCCTCGACCGTGGAGTCGATCGCCTCGTCCACCGTCTTGAAGCCGAACGGCTCCGCCATCTCCACGCCCGCCACGAAGTTGGGGATGACGTTGCGCGGGCCGAACACCTCGGCGGAGTCCAGGATGCGGCGGTGCCACTCGTCACGGCCGACGTAGCGCTCCTTGCCGGGGCAGTACCGCTCGAAGAGGTACGGGTCCCACACCTCGTAATTGGGGTGGTAGATCCGCACTCCGTAGTCGTGGAAGCGCTGTACGTCCGCCTTGGGCAGCGCCTGGGCGACGACCTTGCCGATCCAGCGGCCGGGGAAGCGCTCCTCGATGGCCTTCGCGTACTGCCCGTAGAAGTCGGCCTCGTCCTTGCCGCCGATCTGCGAGGTGATGGCGCCGCCGGTGAGCGTGTACGCGGTGGAGGACTTGCCGGTGTCGTACTTGTCGATGATGGCGAGGGCCTCGAGGACCTCCTCCACCGGCTTCACTCCCGTGTAGGGCCGTCCGGCCGCCTTGTGCTGGCGCCAGTTGTGGTTGATGTCGCAGTACTGGCACTCCTCCTTGGCGCCGAAGTACTGGCAGACCCGGAACACCGTCAGATAGATGAGGTAGCCCCACTGGATGGTGGGCGCGACCTCCATGACGGACTTGCCGTTCTCCAGCGTGTGCCGGTAGTAGTCCGGCATCGGCGGGAGGCCCACGTCGGAGATGCGCGCGCCGTCGAGGTAGAGGCCGAGCACGCCGTGGTCGTCGGCGGCGACACGGTACGGCGAGGACGGGTTCACACGGACCGAGACGACGGTGCGGCGCAGCTCGTAGGGGCCGCCGGTGAGGACGATCTCCTCCGGCGGGCGGCGCAGCGCGGCGGCGCCCAGCTCGGGGAGGGTGCCGTGGTCGAAGGAGAAGATGAAGTACGACTTCGGCTTGACCTCGCCACCCTCGTTGTCGCTCAGGGCCGACTCGTCGAAGGCGATCCCGCCGCGCAGCAGATCCTCCTTGATCACGGCTTCCCGCGGCACGTGCGGGAACCGCTCCATGAGTGACTCGATGAGCTGGGTACGGTTCTCGCTGCGGCTTGGCATGGGCCGGGCACCTCGTATCCTGTCGGGCGATCTGTCCCGTCCACGCTAATACGCGCCCGGTCCGTCGCGGAACCGGCTCCGGTCGCGGGCCGCGTCCGCCCCGGGTCTAGGCTGTGGACGGCGTGCCCGCGACCGGGACCGCGGTTCTTGGCGGGGGACGGCCCGCGGGCTCAGCTCTTGGAGCCGGACAGGGCGACGCTCTGGACGAAGTGCCGCTGGAGGAAGACGTAGACCAGCAGCATGGGCAGGCTCGCGATGACGGAGCCGGCCATCATCACGGGGTAGTTGGTTTCGTACTGGCCCTCCAGGGAGGTCAGTCCGGCGCTGATCGGCATCTTCGCCGGGTCGGTGTTGACGATCAAGGGCCACAGCAGGTCGTTCCAGGACCACATCGCGGTGATGACGGCGAGCGCGGCGAGCGCGGGCCTGATCAGCGGCAGCATGATGGACCAGAAGATGCGGAAGGAGCCCGCGCCGTCGATGCGGGCGGCCTCCTCCAGCTCCCTGGGGAGCGCGAGGAAGAACTGGCGCAGCATGAACGTGCCGAACGCGCTGAACATGCCGGGCAGGAACAGCGCGGGGGCGGAGTTCAGCAGGCCGAGCCCCTGGATGATGTCGTACTGCGGCAGGACGAGCAGGGAACTCGGCACCATGAGGACGGACAGGAACAGCGCGAACAGGACGTTGCGCCCCCTGAACCGCATGCGGGCGAAAGAGTAGGCGGCGAGCGAGCAGAACACGAGCTGGCCGAGAGTGCGCCCGACCGTGTTCAGCACACTGTTGGTGAGCATCTCGCGGAACGGCAGCGCGGTGAAGACCTCGTCGAAGCTCGCCCAGTTCCAGGTGTCGGGCAGGAACGTGGGCGGGACGCGCGAGGTCTCCGCGAGGGTCTTCAGCGCGGTCAGCAGCTGCCACAGGAACGGGAAGACCATCACGAGCGCGCCCAGCGACAGCACGGCGTGGGTGGCGACGGATCCGGCACGCCCACGCCCGCGCTTTCTAGCCTCACTCCCCTTTCGGGGCTCAAGCCCCTTTCGCGCCTCACTCATAGTGCACCCACCTCCTCTGGAGCCGGAATTGCAGATACGTCAAGGCGGCGATGAGGAGCATGAGCAGGAAGGCGAGCGCGGCCGCGGCTCCTTGCGCGTTCTCGATGAACGCCCATTTGTAGAAGAGGCCCACGACGGACTGCGTATCGCCGATCGCGGGATTCTTCTCGGCCATCATGATGTAGATCAGATCGAAGGTCTGGAGTGAATTGATCATGCAGATGACCGAGGCGAAGAACAGGGTGGGACTGAGGAGGGGAAGGGTGATGGTGAAGAACCGGCGCAGCGCCCCGGCCCCGTCGAGTTCCGCGGCCTCGTAGTAGTCCCGCGGGATTCCCTTGATGCCCGCCATGAAGATGATCAAGTAGTAGCCGGTGGTCGACCAGACCATGACCGTGCCGATCGCGTAGACGGCCGTGGAGGGGTCGGAGACCCAGTAGTGCCGGTCGACGCCGAACCGGCTCAGGATGTCGTTGAGGAGCCCGAAGTCGCCGTTGTAGAGCCAGTTCCAGACCAGCCCGACCGCGACGGGGAGCGTCACGAACGGCACGAAGTACAGGGCGCGGTAGAGGGCGACACCGCGCAGGCCGCGCCGGTTGAGCAGGGCCGCGACGACGATCGCGATCGGCAGCGCGGTGAGCCCGATGAGGCTGTAGACGAGCGTATTGCCGAGCGCCTGCCAGACCGTGACGTCCTTCACGACGCGTATGTAGTTGTCGGTCCCGATGAACGTATGACCGCCGAAGGCCCCGAATTCGGTGAAGCTGAAGTAGAAGGTCTGGAGCAGGGGCCAGAAGTAGAAGACGGCGAAGCCGAGGCCGAGCGGCGCTATGAAGAGATAGGCGGCGCGCTGGCCGCGGGGACCGGCACGCCCGCCGGCCGCGGCGGCGCCGCGATCCGCCGCCCTCGATGCCGCCGTCGCGGGAAAGACACTCATGAGGCGCGTTCCTCCTTCAGGGCCCGGTCCATCTGCTCACCCAGCGTGCGGGCGGCACCCTCGATGCCGCCCTTGCCGCTGAACGCGGCGCCGAGGAGCGGATACTGGAGGTTCTCCCAGACCGCGGTGTTCTCGGAGCTGGGATAGGGAACGGCGTACTCCTGCATCTCGATGAAGTGCTTCAGCTCGAATTCGGGCATCGACTTGAGCCAGGCGTCCTGTGTTCCTTCGTACGAGGAGATGGTCGCGCCCGCTGTCGCCTGGATCTCGGCGGCCTCGCGCCCCGCCATGAAGTGCGTGAATTTCCAGGCGGCTTCCTTCTTGCGGCTCTTGGCGGAGATGACGTTCGCCAGGCCGTGGATGATGGTGGCCCTGCGCCGGCCCCGGGGCAGCACCGCGATGCCGCCGTGGTCCTTGAGCGCGGGCACCGCGTACATCTGCCCGGCCATCGCTGACAGGTCGTAGTTCATGGCGACCTTCTCGGACCAGTAGCGCACCCGCCCGATGGACTCGACCATCGCGCTCTGCGGCGGCGACCAGCCCCGGTCGACCATGTCGGTCAAGAAGCGCAGCCCCTCGATGGACCGCTCGTCCCCGAAGCCCGAGCGGCCGTCCTTAAGGATGTAACCGCCCGCGCCGCAGACGGCCGGGTAGATCTTCATCTGCCGTTCCATCTCGGCGGCGAAGCCGTGCACGCGGCGACCGGGGTCGGTGAGTTCGGCGGCCGCGTCCCGCAGATCGTCCCAAGTCCACGTGGCGTCCGGGTACTTGATGCCCGCCTTGTCGAAGAGCGCCTTGTTGTACCAGAGGCCGATGGTGTCGAAGTCCTTGGGCAGGCCGTACTGCGTGCCGCGGTAGGCGTAGAGCCTCACCAGGGCGTCCGGGTGGCGGTCCACGGGCGTGGCGTCGGCCTCGATGTGGCCGGTGAGCGGTTCGAGGACGCCACCGGCCGCGTACAGCTGGAAGTTGACGGCGTTCATCCAGAAGACGTCGGGTGCCGTGCCGCCGCGCATCGACGTCTTGAGGGTGGTCCAGTAGCTCGCCCAGGGGGTCAGCTCGATGCGTACGGAGATCCGCGGATGCCGTCTCTCGAACGCGGCGATGATCTTCCGCATGCCCGGCACCTGCGCCGGGTCCCACATGCCGTACGAGAGCGTGGTCCTGCCCCCGCCGTCCGAGCCGCCGCCTCCGCCGGTGCAGGCGGTGAGCAGGGGGGCGGCCAGCGCCCCGCCGAGCAGTGTCCTTCTGCGCATACGCGCCTCGCCTCCCGGAGAGTCGAGTTCCGCACAGTGCTTCACCCCGGACCCGTGCCGGACAGCCCGGTCGGCGGGCCGTCGTCAGGGGCGGCCCGCCGAATGCGGTCAGGACACTTTCCTACCCGTGGGCGGGGCGATCAGTCGAAGTACGACTCCAGCGTGCCGCGCCGGCGGACGTCGAGCGTGGCGCAGTGGAACGAGCCGCCGAACGGCGCGTAGTGCAGCAGGTCGCACGGGATCGGTTCGAAGCCCCACTTCTCGAGCGCGCGCAGCATGCCGGTGTGGTGCCGCTCGGCGATGACCCGCTTCTCGTCGAGCATCAGCACGTTCATGCTGAGCCACTTGCCGCACATCGAGGTCATTTTGAGCAGGCGCTCGTCGATCGGATCGGGTTCGGGTGCGACCAGGACGTCCCACGACCGCAGGACGTCGGGCAGCCGGTCGACGTCGATGTACTCGGGGTTGACCAGGACCTTGCCGGGCGCGAGCAGGACGAACGTGGTGTCGATGTGCATGGGCGTACGGCAGCGGCTCTCGATCTCGTGGATGCGGTACCCGGGCCCGAGATGGCGGCGCAGCCATTCGATGCCCATCTGGTTGGTCACGTTGCTTCGCGTGACGAACAGATCGCGGCCCGCGCGCACGAAGTCCGCCGCGTCGAATACCGGCTCGAATTCCGTGAGGATGTAGCGCATCGGCTCATCACCCTCGGGAGGGCGGAAATCCTTCTCGTACAGCGCGTCGGTGAGCTGCGGCTTGGGCGCCGAGGTCCAGCGCGCGCCACGCCGGAAGTAGTCCTTGAGCAGCTCGCGATAGGAGTGGGTCTCGAAATACCGGGACGGCCACGCCATCGGGGTCTCGATGATCTCGTCCCCGATGACGAGCATGGCGTCGCGCGGGCAGGAGTTGCAGAATCCGCGGGACGACCAGTCGGGGGTGCTGAAGCGCTGCTTGTGGTCGACCGCGTCCGGGCGCGTGACCGTGACACCGAGGGACCGCAGCAGGGTGATGAACTGGTCGAGTTCCTGCTGGGCCGGCTCGATCAGCCTGCGCGGGTACTCGAAACCGGCGGCGAGCCCCTGCAACCGCGCCGCCCAGGGCGGGATGTTGCAGGCCACCACCGGATGGCTGGAGGGAATCGTCGAGCCGTCGAGGCGCCCGACGACGACCTCCTCCAGCGGGTCCCACTCATTGTGTGAATTGACCGGCGAGACGAGAGCCTCGTGGCCTGTCTCCCCTGCCGGAATTCCGGGTCTGCGCACTACCGTCATGCTCAACCGCTTCCGCTCGCAGAAACCAACGATTCACCGGACTCGACGCCCAACGGAACGACGCACCGGACTCGACGCCCTACGGGACGAGGCCCCACAAACGCGTCGAGTACCAGCATCCGCGATATTCATGCCATCGCCATCTCCGACACCGCGTCACGGCCGACCGGTTGACAGAGGTGACCGGTCTGTGAAGATCCAGGTGGGGGTATGCGCGCCTGCTGGACACGGATGGGGCAGGATGACGTCCGCGCCGGGCCGCTCCCCCCTCCGGCGTGACCGAACCCCCGGAATCGAGCAGGTATCACAAGGTGACGACACATCACATACGCAGCGTGCAGGCGGCCACCTCCCGTACGGCGGGGGTGAACTGATGACCCGTGCGCTCACCCTGCACGACTGGATCATGGCCGGGATCGCGGTGGCCGCAGGTGTCGGGGCCGGGCTGCTGCTGCGGACCCTGCTGCGCTGGCTGGGCGAGCGGGCGAGCCGCACGCGGTGGAACGGCGACGACGTCATCGTCGACGCGCTGCGCACCCTCGTGCCCTGCGCGGCCATCACCGCCGGGCTCGCCGCCGCGGCGGGCGCGCTCCCGCTCACCCCGCGGACCGGACGCAACGTCACCATGACGCTGACGGCGCTGCTCATCCTCGCGGCGACGCTGACGGCGGCGCGGATCGTCACCGGCCTCGTCAGGGCCCTGGCGCAGTCGCGCTCCGGAGTGGCGGGGTCGGCCACGATCTTCGTGAACATCACGCGGGTCGTCGTTCTCGCGATGGGGTTCCTCGTCGTCCTCCAGACCCTCGGCATCTCCATCGCCCCGCTGCTCACCGCGCTCGGCGTGGGCGGCCTCGCCGTCGCCCTCGCGCTCCAGGACACCCTCGCCAACCTCTTCGCGGGCGTCCACATCCTCGCGGCGAAGACGGTGCAGCCCGGCGACTACATCCGGCTGAGCAGCGGCGAGGAGGGCTATGTGGTCGACATCAACTGGCGCAACACCACGGTGCGCCAGCTCTCCAACAACCTCGTGATCATCCCCAACGCCAAGCTGGCGAGCACCAACATGACCAACTACAGCCGCCCCGAGCAGGAGCTGTCGATCATGGTGCAGGCAGGGGTCAGCTACGACAGCGACCTGGAGCAGGTCGAGCGGGTCACGACCGAGGTCGTGGACGAGGTGATGAAGGACATCACGGGCGCGGTCCCCGACCATGAGGCGGCCGTCCGCTTCCACACGTTCGGCGACTCGCGGATCAGCTTCACGGTGATCCTGGGCGTCGGCGAGTTCAGCGACCAGTACCGGATCAAGCACGAGTTCATCAAGCGCCTGCACCAGCGCTACCGCGCCGAGGGCATCCGGGTCCCCGCACCGGCCCGCACGGTCACCGTCCACCAGGGCGAGCTGCCGCCCCCGCTCGGCATCCCCCACCAGCGGGACGTCTCGACGCCGCCGCGGGTGCGCTGAGCCGGACACCGAGGGCGCACCGAGTGGCGGCCCGCGGGCCTGCATGATCCACTCGCGGGCATGGGGCACGACCACGGCCCGTCCACCGCGACGGCGGGCGGCACGCTCAGCGGGACGTATCGCAACCGACTGCTGTGGACCATCGGCATCAGCGCCTCGATCACCGTCATCCAGGTGATCGGCGCGCTCCTGTCCGGCAGCCTCGCGCTCCTCGCCGACGCCGCGCACAGCCTGACCGACGCGGTCGGCGTCTCCCTCGCCCTCGGCGCCATCACCCTCGCCCAGCGCGCGCCGACGCCGCGGCGCACGTTCGGGTTCTACCGGGTGGAGATCTTCTCGGCGGTCCTCAACGCGCTGCTCCTCGTCGCCATCTTCGTCTGGGTCCTGTGGTCGGCGATCGGCCGGTTCAGCGAGCCGGTGGACGTCAAGGGCGGCCTGATGTTCGCGGTCGCGGTCGGCGGGCTCCTCGCCAACCTGGCGGGCCTGTGGCTCCTGCGGGACGCCAAGGAGAAGAGCCTCAATCTACGGGGCGCCTACCTGGAGGTCCTCGGAGACGCGCTCGGCTCGGTCGCCGTCATCGTGGGCGGCCTGATCATCCTGTTCACGGGGTGGCAGGCCGCCGACCCGATCGCCTCGATCGTCATCGGGGTGCTGATCGTGCCGCGCGCGTACGGGCTGCTGCGGGACTCCGTCCACGTACTCCTGGAGGCGACCCCGCAGGACGTCGACCTCGGGGAGGTACGGCGCCACCTCCTCGCGGAGCCGGGCGTCGTCGCCGTGCACGACCTGCACGGGTGGACCGTCACCTCGGGGATGCCGGTGCTCACCGCGCATGTGGTGGTCACGGACGCCGCCCTCACGAGCGGTTACGGGGCCCTCCTCGCGCGGCTCCAGCGATGCGTCGCCGGCCACTTCGACGTGGTCCACTCGACGCTCCAGCTGGAGCCCGAGGGACACACGGAGGAGGGCGGAGCGCTGCATCTCTAGCTCCCACCGGCCGAACCCTGCCGATGCGACCGATACGACCGATGCGACCGACTCCCCGACCGGACAGGAATGGCACATTGAAGATCACGAACCGCGTCAAGCGCACCGCCCCGCTCTCCGGATTCGCGGCCCTCACCGTGCTGCTCGGACCGGCGGCGGACATGGCCTCCGCGACACCACGGACGGCCGCGCCACCACGACCGGCCGCGGTCGCCACGCTGGCCGTGGATGCGCCGGGGGCCGTGGAGGCGCCGAGGGCCGCGGACGACGCCCCGCTGCCGACGCTCACCGCGCAGACGTCCGTGAGCAGTGTGCGGGCCGCGCAGGAGTTCCGCGTCTTCGGCGCGAGCCAACATCTGCCGCCCGGCACCCCCGTCTCCCTGCAACAGCAGCAGGGCACGCGCTGGGTGGACCTGCCCGCCTCGGTGCGCACCACGCCCCGGGGGACGTACTCCATGCGGGTCGTACTCGGCATCGAGGGACGCAACGCCCTGCGCGTCACCGGCGGCGGCGCCGTCTCTCCGGTCGTCTACGTCACCGTCGAGGCCCGGGAGGAACGCGCCTGACGTACCGCAGGCGCTAGGGGACGAGGCCCGCCGGGCTACTGCCTCGACAGCTGACCCGCGCCCAGAGCGAGTTCGCGTACGACGGCCATGTCGCTGAACGGAAGCAGTTCCTCGCGGACGGTCTGGTGCGGTTCGCTGCCCTTGCCCGCGACGAGGACGGTGTCCTCGGGACCCGCCGCCGACAGCGCGAAGGCGATGGCCTCGCGGCGGTCGACGAGGCGCTCGAACGGCGTCCCGGTCGCGGCGAGGCCGGGGACGATCTGGTCCAGGATGGCCTCCGGGTCCTCGTTGCGGGGGTTGTCCGAGGTCACGACGCACAGGTCGGAGTGGGCCCCGGCGATCCTGCCCATGTCGGCCCGCTTGGTGGTGTCCCGGTCCCCGCCGCAGCCGAAGACGGTGATCACCCGGCCGCGCGTGTAGCCGCGGATGGCGGACAGGACCTTGTCGAGGGAGTCCGGGGAATGGGCGTAGTCCACGACCACGGAGGTGCCCTGCCGGGTCTCGAAGCGTTCGAACCGACCGGGTACTGGCGGCATTTGACCGAGTGCGGCGATGAGGGCGTCCAGATCGTGCCCGAGGACGTGGCAGGCGGCCAGCGTCGCGAGGGCGTTGGCCACGGAGTACCGCCCGGGGAACGGTATCGACGCCGAGTGGGCGCGCCCGCCGTGGTGAAGGGTGAAGCGCGTACCCGAGGCGCTCGCGACGAGGTCGGTCGCCCGGTAGTCGGCGGGCGCGTCGAGGGCGTACGTGGTCACCGCGCCGGGCATCAGCGCTTCGATCACGGCGCCTATGGGGTCGTCGGCGTTGACGACCGCGCGCCGGCACAGGCCCTGGAACAACCGGAGCTTGGCGTCCCGGTAGTTGGCCATCGTGCCGTGGTCGTCCAGGTGGTCCTGCGTCAGATTGGTGAACACCCCGACGTCGATGAACGTGCGGTCCACGCGGTGGTTCAGCAGCGCCATCGAGGTGGCTTCAAGGACCACGCCGGTGGTCGCGCGGTCGCGCATATAGCCCAGCAGGTACTGGAGGTCGGGCGACTCCGGGGTGGTGAGCACCGAGTGCGGCATCGGGATCAGCTCGTCGCCGATCCGGCTGCCGGCCGTCCCGATGACTCCCGTCCTCGCCCCCGCGGAGATCCGCAGGACGGATTCGACCATGTACGACACCGACGTCTTGCCGTTGGTGCCGGTGATCGCCACCACGTCCATGGCCCGGCCCGGTTCGCCGTAGTAGCGGGCGGCCACGACCGCGGCCGTACGTCGGGTGTCCGGCACCCGCACGGCGCACCTGCCCGCGGGCCACGGGGTCGCGGCGAGTGCCGGATCCGTCCCCTCGACGAGTACGGCGGCGGCCCCGCGGGCCAACGCGGCCGTCACGGCTTCGGGGCCGCCCTCCCGGTGTCCGGGCACAGCGACGAAGACGGAACCGGGCATGACCCGGTCGACATCGAAGGTCACGCCCGCGGTGATCACCGTCCCGCTCGGGTCACCGTGGAGTACATGACAATCCGGTCCGTCCAGCAAGTCGCTCAGCTTCACAAAGATCCCTTCGAAGTGGCGCGACCCGGTGGTGCGGTCACGGCCGGGCGGCAGCACCGGCGGGGGCCGGAGGGCTGCTGTGGTGAGGTGGGGCGGGAGCGGGGCCCGCCCGGCGTGGCTGTGCGAGACGGCTCTCGGCCGGGGAGGGGAGCGGGCCGGGCGCGCGGCGTGGAGAACGCGCGCGGCGCGGGCCTGTGCGCGGATCGCTAGCCGTGCTCGTGCAGGGCGATGCGCCGGGCCCGGGGTGTTCCGGCGCGGGCGGCGCCCACCGGATCGGCGACGCGCGGGCGCGGGTCCGAGGCGGCCCGCTGCCGGCGCTGCCTCGTGGAACCCATGCGACCCATGAGCCCGAGTGTACGGCCGTTCCGCCGACCGGGCGTCCAGGCCAACGGCTGCGGGGCCGCAGCGGATTGCCCGGGGCCGCCCGGCCCCGGCCCTCTCCCTCGGGAGTCCTACCGGAAATGCCGTGCCCTCATGAACCCGCCATGCGGCCGACCGCCGTCGTCGCCGCGGCCACGAAAGCGGCGATCGCCGGATGGGCGCCGCCGCCCGCACGGAAGGCGACCTTCGAGCGGCGGAACAGCGGCAGCTCCGTCAGCTCCACGCCCGCGGGGCTCGGCACGGCGGCCATCTCCGGCACGAACCCGGCCCCTTGTCCGGCGGCGACCAGCGCCAGCACGGTACGGAAGTCGTTGACCTGGTGGCGGATCCTGGGCTGGAACCCGGCGGCCTGGCAGGCGCGTACGGCCATCGCGTGACCGGTCGTGCCGTCCCGCGCGGTGATCCACGGAACCTCGGCGCGGGGCCCGAGCAGCGCTGCCAGCGTGTCCCCGCGAGCGGCACCCGCCGTCGTGCCCGTGGTCGTGACGTCGCTCCCGGCACGGGTGACGAGGTACATCGGCTCCTCGAGCAGAGGCACCTCGTCCACGGTCGTATCCGGGGTCGCGGGGACGAAGTCGTAGTCATGGACGAGGGCCACGTCCAGTTCACCGGCCCGCAGACCGTCGGAGACACGCGCGGAGTCGATTTCCCGCACCATCGGTTCCAACGCGGGGTGACGGCACGCCAGTTCGGCCAGCGCCGCCGGAACGATGGTGTGGCCGCCGGAGGGGAACGTCCCGATCCGCAGCGGCCCGCCGATGCCGTCCCGCGCCCCGGCCAGCTCGGCGACCGCCTGTTCGAGGCGGTTCAGCACCGCGTCGGCGTGCGCGACGAGGGAGCGGCCCGCGGGCGTGAGGACCACGCGCCTGCCGCTGCGTTCCAGCAGGGGGACGCCCGCCTCCCTCTCCAGCACCCCCAGCTGCTGGGAGACGGCGGAGGCGGTGAAGGTCAGCGCTTCGGCCACGGCGGCGATGGTGCCGCGGCGGTGCAGTTCGCGGAGCAGATGAAGACGACGGACATCAAGCATAAGTTCAGCTTAGGTGTGAGGGCAGAAATCAGAAATGGATCTACCGGGTGGGCGTGGGCCAGGGTGGGAGCATGAAGCCCGACCCGATCTTCCAAGGCCTGTACGTCCCCCTGATCACCCCGTTCACCGACGATCTGCGGCTGGCTCCCGATGCCCTCGCCCGACTCGCCGACGACGCGCTGTCGGCCGGGGCCGCCGGGCTCGTCGCCCTCGGTACGACCGCCGAGACCGCCACGCTGACCGCCGAGGAGAGAGAGACCGTGATCCGCGTCTGCTCGGCCGCCTGCCGGGCGCACGGGGCGCCGCTCATCGTCGGGGCCGGCACCAACGACACGGCCGCCACCATCACGGCGCTGCGAGAGCTGGCCGCCCAGGGGGACATCGCCGCCGCGCTGGTTCCCGCGCCGCCGTACACCCGCCCCGGGGAGGCGGGGACCCTGGCGCATTTCACCGCGCTGTCCGAGCACGGCGGCCTCCCCCTGGTCGTGTACGACATCCCCTACCGCACCGGGCAGACTCTCGGCGCGGACACGATCACCGCACTCGGCCGACTGCCGGGGGTCGTCGGCATCAAGCACGCGACCGGCGCGATCGACCCGACCACCATGGAGCTGCTCGGCACTCCCCTGCCCGGTTTCGCCGTGCTCGGCGGCGACGACATCGTCCTGTCGCCGCTCGTCGCGGCGGGCGCCCACGGCGGCATCGTCGCGTCGGCCCATGTGCGTACCGCCGACTTCGCCGAGATGATCACGCTGTGGCGAAGCGGTTTCGCCGCACCCGCCCGCAGCCTCGGAGCCGAGCTGGCCCGGCTGTCCGCGGCTCTCTTCACCGAGCCGAACCCGACGGTGATCAAGGGGGTCCTGCACGCCCAGAACCGCATCCCCAGCCCGGCCGTTCGCATGCCGCTGCTGGCCGCCTCCACCGGTTCGGTCCGCCGCGCGGCGCTTCTGGCGGCGGGCCGCGATTGATCCCTCGGGGCCCGCGGGTCGGCCGGTAGCACCCGGGGGCGGGCCTCGCAATGTGGTAATTCGCTGGACCTGCGGGCTGGTCACTGTGTTTACATGCGCGTGACACCTGCGGCTTGAGCGTCCAGAAAGGGCCTCTTTGACCATGCGACCCGATACGAAGACAGCGCTGCCGGCGCTCTCGCAGCTGCTCGCCGAGATCGAGCACCGCAACCCCGCCCAGCCGGAGTTCCACCAGGCCGCCCGCGAGGTGCTCGAGAGCTTGGCGCCGGTCATCGCGGCCCGCCCCGAGTACGCGGAAGCCAGCCTGATCGAGCGACTGTGCGAACCGGAGCGGCAGATCGTCTTCCGGGTGCCGTGGCAGGACGACCGCGGTCGCGTGCGGGTCAACCGCGGCTTCCGGGTGGAGTTCAACAGCGCGCTCGGCCCGTACAAGGGCGGCCTGCGCTTCCACCCGTCGGTGAACCTCGGCGTCATCAAGTTCCTCGGCTTCGAGCAGATCTTCAAGAACGCGCTGACGGGCCTCGGCATCGGCGGCGGCAAGGGCGGCAGCGACTTCGACCCGCGCGGCCGCAGCGACGCGGAGGTCATGCGCTTCTGCCAGTCGTTCATGACGGAGCTGTACCGGCACATCGGCGAGCACACGGACGTGCCCGCGGGTGACATCGGCGTCGGCGGCCGGGAGATCGGCTATCTGTTCGGCCAGTACCGGCGCATCACCAACCGCTGGGAGGCGGGCGTCCTCACCGGCAAGGGCCGGACCTGGGGCGGCTCCCTGATCCGTCCGGAGGCGACCGGTTACGGCAACGTCCTCTTCACGGCGGCGATGCTGCGTGAGCGCGGCGAGAGCCTGGAGGGCCGGACGGCGGTCGTGTCCGGCTCCGGGAACGTCGCCATCCACACCATCGAGAAGCTGGCCGCGCTGGGCGCCAACGCCGTGACCTGTTCGGACTCCTCCGGTTACGTGGTCGACGAGAAGGGCATCGACCTCGACCTCCTCAAGCAGGTCAAGGAGGTCGAACGGGCCCGGGTGGACACCTACGCCGAGCGCCGCGGTGCCTCGGCCCGCTTCGTGCCGGGCAGGCGGGTCTGGGAGGTGCCGGCCGATATCGCGCTGCCGTCGGCCACGCAGAACGAGCTGGACGCCGACGACGCCGCCACGCTGATCCGAGGCGGCGTGAAGGTCGTGTCGGAGGGCGCCAACATGCCGACGACCCCCGAGGCCGTGCGCCTCTTCCAGCAGGCGGGCGTCTCGTTCGGGCCCGGCAAGGCGGCCAACGCGGGCGGCGTCGCGGTCAGCGCCTTGGAGATGGCCCAGAACCACGCCCGTACGTCGTGGCCGGCCGAGCGCGTCGAAGAGGAACTGACGCGCATCATGAACGACATCCACAGGACGTGCCACGAGACCGCCGCGCGCTATGGGGCCCCCGGGGACTACGTGACGGGCGCGAACATCGCCGGCTTCGAGCGGGTGGCGGACGCGATGTCCGCCCAGGGCGTGATCTGACCCCGGCGGAGTCCAGGCGTCAGCTGACCCCGGTGGAGATGCCCAGCCGCTCGGCCACGGAGGTGAGTGCCGGTCCGAGCGGCAGCGCGACCCGGGTGACGGCGTGCCGGTCGCCCCGGGTGGCGTCCCGGTTGACGATCACCACTGGCTTGCCGGCCTCGGCCGCCTGGCGGACGAACCGCAGCCCGGACATCACCGTCAGCGAGGACCCGAGCACCAGCAGGGACGCCGCCTCACGGACCGCCGCGCGGCAGCGCTCGACCCGCTCGGGCGGCACCGGCTCGCCGAAGAACACCACGTCCGGCTTGAGGACGCCGCCGCAGACCGTGCAGGGCAGCACGCGGAAGTCCCCGACCTGTTCGTCGGTGAGGTCGGCGTCGCCGTCCGGGTTGAGCCCGGCGGCGACCGGCGCGAAGCCCGGGTTGGCCTCCTCCAGCCGCCGGGCCAGCTCACCGCGCGGGCCGAGGGTGCCGCAGGACAGGCAGACGACCCGGTCCAGGCTTCCGTGGAGTTCCACGGTCCGCCCGCTGCCCGCGGCCTGATGCAGGCCGTCGACGTTCTGCGTGATCACACCGGTGAGCAGCCCGTGCCGCTCGAACGCGGCTACGGCCCGGTGCCCGGCATTGGGCCGGGCCCGGCCGAAGGTGCGCCACCCGAGGTGGCTGCGCGCCCAGTACCGGCGCCGGGCCGCATGGCGGGCGGTGAACTCCTGGTAGGTCATCGGGGTGTGCCGGCTCAGGCTCCCGCCCTCGCCCCGATAGTCCGGAATTCCTGATTCCGTGGAGATGCCCGCCCCGCTGAGCACCAGCACACCGCCGGCGCCCAGCATCTCGACGACCGGCCCCACATCCGTCGTACCCGGCGGCAGGTCCTCGGCAGGAGTCCAGCTCAGAGTGGGGCGCATACGCATGCCGCCAGGGTACGGAACACCGGCGGCGCGGGAGCGGCGGTGCGACACTGGCGGATGTGACGGAGAACGACCGGCAGCCGGACCGGCGCCTGGAACGGGCCGTCCTGGAGCTGCTGGAGCGGCGCGGCCCGTCCGCGACGATCTGCCCCTCCGACGCCGCGCGGGCGGTGTACGAAGGGGACGACGACGGCTGGCGCGCCCTCATGGAACCGGCCCGCCGCGCTGCCCGTCGACTGGTGACGGCCGGCGAGGTGGAGATCACCCAGGGAGGCCGCCCCGTGAGCCCGGCGGACGCGCGCGGGCCGATCCGTATCCGCCGCGTCGGCTGACGCCCGGCCGGGTCGTTCAGGCGGTGGTGCGGAAGGGGCCGGTGACCTCGTAGGTGATGCCGCCGGATGAGCTGCCGGACGTACCGCGCTGGCTGGAGAAGTACAGCCGCCTGCCGTCGGGGGAGAAGGCCGGGCCGGTGATCTCCGAGCCCGACTGGCCGGTGATGCGCAGGAAGGGGGCCACGACCTCGGCGGGGGTGATGACGCAGATCTCCATGGTGCCGCCGTCCTCGGCGACGAACAGGTCGCCCGAGGAGCTGCCGGTGACGTTGTCGACGCCGGTCAGGGGCGCGGCGCCGTTGGTGACGAGGCTGTCGTCGTAGGCGAGTTCGTAGGTGCTGTCGCGCAGGTTGAGCCGCCAGACGCGGTTGTCGCCCTTGGTGGTGAACCAGACGGTGTCGGCGGCGTAGTGGCAGCCCTCGCCGCCGTTGAAGATCTTGGCCCCGGAGACCTGGTCGCGGGTGTAGGTGGGCGAGCCGTCCGGGTCGGGCACGTTCGTCCAGGTGAAGGAGCCGGTGGTGCCGGACCCCGCGACCAGTACCTGGAGGGTCCCGGAGGACAGGTCGCCCCAGGTGGTGGGGAGGAACCGGTAGAAGCAGCCGTCCGACTCGTCCTCGGTCAGGTAGATCGCCTTGCGCACCGGGTCGGCGGCGGCCGCCTCGTGCTTGAACTGGCCCATCGCGGCGCGGCGGACGGCGGCCTTCGTGCCCCAGGGGTCCGTCTCGTAGACGTAGCCGCGGCTGACCTCCTCGCACGACAGCCAGGTGTTCCACGGGGTGGCTCCGCCCGCGCAGTTGTTGCGGGTGTTGGACAGGACCCGGTAGGCACCCGTGACGGAACCGGAGGAGGTGAACTTCACGGCGCTCGCCCCGCCGCCGGTGGCCAGTTCGGAGTTGGATACGTATATCCAGCCCGCGCCGTCGGCGAAACAGGCGCCGCCGTCAGGGGCGCCGTGCCACGTGTACGAGGTGCCGGACACCGTCCGGCCCGAGCGGGCTATGACACGGCTGGTGAAGCCGGACGGCAGCATGATGCCGTTGGTGTCGGCGGCCAGCAGTCCACCGTAGGGGCTGGTGCCGTTCTGTGCGGGGGCCGCGTAGGCGGCGCCGTGCATGAGGGTGCCTCCGAAGACGGCGGCAGAGGTGCCGAACACCGCACCACGCAGGAAATTGCGACGGTCCACAGATACTCCTACACCGGGAAACGATCGATGAGTTGACGGGCGTCGCCGACTGGTCACAGGGACCGTAGGGGCCCCGACCAGACAGGGGCAGGGGCGAGCGAGCCAACTTTGTTCGACGAACGGGTGCACGAGCGCGGGGTGGAGGTTGCCGTTCCGGCACCAAATGAACGGTGCGGGAATCCCTGTGGCCCGCCGCTCCCCAAAAACGATCTAGGGGCCGTTTCAGATTGCTCTGAAACGGCCCCTAGACCTACGACTCTTTCGAGTCGGGACGACAGGATTTGAACCTGCGACCCCTTGACCCCCAGTCAAGTGCGCTACCAAGCTGCGCCACGTCCCGTTGCCCGTGTGACCTGGGGTTTCCCCCGGCCGAACGTGCACGGAAACAATACCGCACTCTGACCGGTGATCGCTCACCCTTTCCTTGGCCGGCCACGGGGCCCCGGCGTCATTCCGAGGCCGGAACTCCCAACTCCGGGTGTTCCTCAAGGAGCCGGGGCGGCGCGGCCTGGCGCCAGGAGTCCGACAGGATGTCCGTCAGCTCCTCCTTGTCGAGCGCCGCGAGGCGCACCCGCACCCACGCCGAACCCGCCTCGTGCGCGGCGACCCAGAACTTGTCCGGCTCGGCCAGGACCAGCTCGTCCCGCTCGACCTTCGGGCAGCGCACCGCGATGGACGTCTCGTCGTCGGGGACGGTCACGAACATCTTTCCGGACACGCGGAACGTGGGCATGCTCCACGCGATCTTCTCCACCGTGTCCGGCAGGGCGAGGGCGATGCGGCGCACGTCGTCGGAGGTGACGCGGGCCCGGGATCTGGACTTCGACATGGCATGAACCGTAGCCAACGCCACTGACAGTCAGCCGCCGAGCGGTGACCGGCCCGCCCCGGGGCGGGCGGCCCTCACAGCACCCGCCCTCACAGCACCCGCTTGTCCAGCCACGCGGTCAGGTCCTCGTGGACCTCTTCCCGGTTGGTCTCGTTCAGGATCTCGTGGCGCGCGTCCGGATAGCCCTTCCACGTGAGGTCCTCCACTCCCACATACCTGAGGTCCTCCAGGAGTTCGTGGACCAGGGTCATCCGCTGGTTGCACGGGTCCTGCTCGCCGACGGCGATGTGGATCGGCAGATCGGCGGGCACGCGCGCGAGGTTGCGCGGATCGTTGATCTTGCGGATGCCCCGCATCCAGTCCAGGGAGAGCCCGGCGGAGAAGGCGAATCCGCAGCGCTCGTCCGCCGCGTACGCGTCGACCTCCGCCTCGTCCCGCGACAGCCACTCGAAGCCGGTGCGGTGGGTGTACGGGTCGTTGAAGGAGGCGAAGAGGTCGGTGACGTACGAGGAGATCGCGGCGCGGCCGCGCTCGGCGGTCTCGCGCTCCAGGCGGGCGATGGCCCCTTGCGGATCGGCGCCGGGCAGCGAGCGGAACGTGCCCGAGAGGATCACTCCCGCGAGGCCGTCCGCGTACTCCTGGGCGTAGTCCCGCGCGAGCATCGAGCCGAGGCTGTGCCCCAGGAGGAAGAACGGGAGTCCGGGGTGCAGGGTGCGCACCTGGTCGCCGATGGCCTTGAGGTCGTCGACGATCGCCCGCCAACTGTCGGCCTCGTCGGAGCCGTCCGCCCCGGAGGTCACCCCATAGCCGCCCGTGGCCTGTGCGGTGGCGCCGTGTCCGCGGTGGTCGGAGGCGACCACGCCGTAGCCGTGAGCGGTGAGGTGGCGGGCGAACCGGTCGTAGCGCAGGGCGTGTTCCATGGCTCCGTGCGCGATCTGGACGTAGGCGCGCGGCCTGCCGTCGGCCGGCAGCCAGGTGTACGTGGCGACGGGCACGCCGTCGGCGGCGTTGAGCAGTCCGGCGGTGTAGGTGGTGGCAGAAGGAGAGGGGGTGTCGGCGGCTCGGTCGGGCATCGCGCGGGCTCCCTGGGCGTGGTTTCCTGCGGGCGGCGGGGTGGTTGCGTACGGGCTTTCGCCTCAGCCTCCCCCACGGGCGGGGCCTCATGCGGGCCACTGAGGGATTCGGCGGGGCCGAGAGCGGCCAGGTCGTCCGCGCGCTCCAGGAGCCGGGCCGCGTCGAGGCGCCCCGGCACCCCGGGGACCGTCACGGCTTCACGACCTCACGGCTTCACGACCACGAGGGCGTAGCGCACGGCCTGCCCCCCCAGGCAGCGGAAGCGCGAGGCGCCCCACAGCCGGTAGCGCAGGCAGTCGCCGGTCCGCAGGGCGTGCGACTCCCCGAGCACCGTGACCTCCAGGGCTCCTTCGAGCACCCAGATGTGCTGCTCGAGGCCGGGCACGGGGGGCCGGTCGTAGTCGATGTCGGCGCCCGGCTGGAGGCGGCCCTCGACCAGCTCGCCACGCATTCCGAGGTGCGGCGGCGAGACCGACCAGCGCATGAAGCCGGCGTCGTCGTCCGCCCAGACCGCCTGGTCGACGGCGCGCACCAGCTGTGCGGGCTCCGCCTCTACCTCGCTCAGGAGCTGCGACATGGTCCGTTCGTAGACGGCGCAGAGGCGGTTCAGGAGGGCCGCGGTGGGGCTGATCTCCGCGCGCTCGGCCCGGGACAGGGTGGAGCGGCTGATCCCGCTCAGCTCGGCCAGCTCACCCAGGGACCAGCCGCGTTCGGCACGCAGCTCGGCCAGCCGGGCGGCGAGGCGCGCGTCGACTCCTTCGTGTTCCATATTCGGCACGCTAACCCGCATACGGGATGTCGACAAGGTGCTCTTCGTGGCTGAAAGGTGACGGCGGACGTGCGACGTCCGGGGGTCAGCCCGCCGCCTCCCCGAGAGCCGCGAGGACCGGACGGATCAGCGGGTGTCCCTCCGCACCGCACCGCACCGCCGCGAACACCCTGCGCGTGGGGGCCGCGCCCTCCACCGGGCGCACCACTGCGCCCGACACGTCCATGCCGCGCAGTGCCGAGCGCGGTACCAGGGCGACGCCCGCGCCGGCCGAGGCGAGCGCCACCACCGCGCGGAAGTCGTCCGACCAGTGCTCCAGCAGGGGCTGGAACCCGGCCTGCTCGCAGGCGAGGACGACGACGTCGTGGCACGGGTTTCCGGCGAAGGGGCCGATCCAGGCGTCCTTGGCCAGCTCGGCCAGCGGCACCCGGTCGGCGGCGGCAAGCCGGTGACCGAGCGGCAGCACCGCGTCGAACGGCTCCGCGTACAGGGGTACGCGCGTCAGGCGGGGGTCGTCCGCGCCCGGCCCCCCGCGGTACTCGACGGCGACCGCGACGTCCACCTGTCTGTCGAGCACCATCGGGAGGCTCGCGTCGCCCTCCGCGTCCTGGACCCGGACCCTGATGCCGGGGGCGGAGGCGGCGAGGCGGGCCAGAGCCGGGGCGACGACCAGGCCGATGCCGGTGGCGAAGGAGGCGACGGTGACCGTGCCGGCCTCGCCGGAGCTGTACGCGGCGAGTTCGGCCTCGGCGCGCTCCAGCTGGGCGAGGACCGCGTTGGTGTGCGTCAGCAGGATCTCTCCGGCGGCCGTCAGGCGTACGCCGCGCGCCGAGCGGTCGACCAGGCGGTGGCCCGTCTCCTGCTCCAGGGCGGTGAGCTGTTGGGACACGGCGGAAGGAGTGAGGTACAGCGCGGCGGCGGCAGCGGTCACGGTGCGGTGGTCGGCCACCGCCCGGAGGATGTGCAGCCGCCGCGCTTCGATCATGCGCCCGATTCTCCCAAACCGGAGGCATCGGCCGCACCACCGGTCACGCCCGGCGTGGGTGGCGGGGCCGGACCACGCGCACCCCCTCGCGCCCCGGCGCCTTCCGCGCCTCAAAATCGGTCGACAGGCGAGGCCGCGAAACCGCACTGTGAGGGCTCCGAGCGACCACCGGCCGCCGAGCGCCGATCACCGACCGCGGTCCTCAATCACCGATCACCGGCCGCGATCCTCGGTCACCGGTCACCGATCACCGATCACCGATCACCGATCACCGATCACCGATCACGGTCCTCGATCACCGACCGCGGTCCTCAATCACCGACCACAGACCGCTGTCCCCGACCGCCACCACCGACCACCGACCGCCCTCCCCAAGCGCGACCACCGGCCGCCCTCCCCAAGCGCGACCACCGGCCACCGACCACAGACCGCCGTCCCCGAGCGCCACCACCGACCACCGACCGTGGTCCCCCACCACCGACCACCGACCGCCGCCTCCGCCCGCCGCGCGAAGCGGAAAGCGGAAAGCGACCCCAGGCAGGAGCTGTCCTTGGCGACCGAAAGCACCCCGGCCCCCCATCCCCGGCCCCGCCCGGCCATCGACGCGGCCCTCGCCAGGCGTCTGGTCGACACACAGTTCCCGCACTGGGCCGAGCTGCCTCTCAAGCTGCTCGCCCCGGCCGGGTCGGACCACGTGATCTACCGCCTGGGCGAGGAGCTGTCCGTCCGGCTGCCCCGCCACGCCGACGCGGTCGGGCAGGCCAGGAAGGAGGCGCGGTGGCTGCCCCGGCTCACCCCGCACCTGCCGCTGGCCGTCCCCGAGCCGGTGGGGGTGGGAGAGCCCGGGCTCGGCTATCCCTGGGCCTGGGCCGTCTCCCGCTGGCTGGAGGGCGAGGTGGCGACCCCTGAGGCGCTGGGCGACTCGCCCAGGGCCGCCGTACGACTCGCGGAGTTCCTCGCCGCCCTCCAGAAGTGCACGCCGGACGCGGCCGAGGCGGCGCCCGAGGACGTCCGCGCCGACACGCTCGCCGACCGGGACCGCGACACCCGCGATGCCATCGGCGAAGTCGCTGACGTGTTCGACGCCGAGGCCATGACCACGCTCTGGGACGCGGCCCTGAGCGCCCCCGGATGGGACCGTGCGGCGGTCTGGTGCCACGGCGACCTCCACACCGGCAATCTGCTCACCGTCGACGGACACCTCAGCGCGGTCATCGACTTCGGCGAGCTGGGCGTCGGCGACCCGGCCTGTGATCTGACCATCGCCTTCACCCTGATGTCACCCGGGAGCAGGTCCGTCTTCCGCGATGCTCTCGGCGTCGACGACGCCACGTGGACCCGTGGCCGTGGCTGGGCCCTGGCCACGGGTCTCAACGCGTACACCACCTACGCCGCCGAGAACCCCCGCGTCGCCGCGCAGACCACGCGCCAGATCACCGCGGCCCTGACCGGCTGAGCGACGCCTTCGTCCGCGTCACGCCGCGCCCGACTCCCCCAGCTCCGCGCGCGCCGCCACGAACGCGTCCACCGCGCGGTTCACGTCCTCCGTGGAGTGCGCCGCGGACAGCTGGACGCGGATGCGGGCCGCGCCCTGCGGCACCACCGGGTACGAGAAGCCGATCACGTACACGCCCCGCTCAAGGAGCAACTCGGCCATGCGGCCCGCCACAGCCGCGTCGCCGATCATGACCGGGGCGATGGCGTGGTCGCCGGGCAGGACGTCGAAGCCCTCTTCGGTCATCCGCGAGCGGAACAGGGCCGTGTTGACGGCGAGGCGCTCACGCAGGTCGCCCGCCGACTCCAGGAGGTCGAGGACCTTCAGGGAAGCCGCCGCGATCACCGGGGCAAGGGTGTTCGAGAAGAGGTACGGGCGCGAACGCTGGCGCAGCAGAGCGACGATCTCGGCACGGGCCGCCACGTAGCCGCCGGAGGCACCGCCGAGCGCCTTGCCCAACGTACCGGTGATGATGTCGACGCGGTCCATGACACCGTGCAGCTCGGGGGTGCCACGCCCGCCGGGGCCGACGAAGCCGACGGCGTGCGAGTCGTCGACCATGACCATGGCGTCGTACCGGTCGGCGAGGTCACAGATCTCCGCGAGCGGGGCGACATAGCCGTCCATGGAGAAGACGCCGTCGGTGACGATCAGCCTCCGCCGGGCCCCGGAAGCCTCCTTCAACTGCTGCTCCAGGTCCGCGAGATCGCGGTTGGCGTAGCGGAAGCGGCGTGCCTTCGACAGCCGGATGCCGTCGATGATCGAGGCGTGGTTGAGCGCGTCGGAGATGACCGCGTCCTCGGCGCCGAGCAGGGTCTCGAAGACACCGCCGTTGGCGTCGAAGCAGGAGGAGTAGAGGATCGTGTCCTCCTGGCCGAGGAACGCGGAGAGCCGGGCCTCCAGTTCCTTGTGGACCTCCTGCGTGCCGCAGATGAAGCGGACGGACGCCATGCCGTAGCCCCAGCGGTCCAGCGCCTCGTGCGCGGCGGCGACGACCTCGGGGTGGTCGGCGAGGCCGAGGTAGTTGTTCGCACAGAAGTTCAGGACCTCGCCGGGGCGGCCGCCCGCCGTGACGGCGACGGTGGCGGACTGCGGGGTGCCGATGACGCGCTCGGGCTTGTGCAGCCCGGCGGCGCGGATCTCGTCGAGGGTGGCCTGGAGGTCTTCGCGGACGGAGTCGAACATACGTAATCCTTCGAGATACGAACCGTGGAGAGCCGGACGGATCGGTACGAGTCAGGGGAAGAAGGGCCCGTCAGGGACGAGGGGCGCGTCTGGGACGAGGGACGCGTCAGGAGGTCCAGTCGAGGATGACCTTGCCGCCGCGGCCGCTCGCCGCGTCGTCGAAGGCCGCCTCGAAGTCACGGTGGCCATAGCGGCCCGTGATGACGGGCGCCAGGTCGAGGCCGCCTTCGAGCAGCACGGACATCGCGTACCAGGTCTCGAACATCTCACGGCCGTAGATGCCCTTGATCGTGATCATCGAGGTGACGATCCGCGACCAGTCGACGGCGAACTCCTCGGCCGGCAGGCCGAGCATGGCGATCTTGCCGCCATGGGTCATGTTGGCGACCATGTCGCGCATCGCGCGCGGGTTGCCGGACATCTCCAGGCCGATGTCGAAGCCCTCGCGCAGGCCGAGCGCGCGCTGGCCCTCGGCGATCGGGGCGTCGGCCACGTTGAGCGCGAGGCTGACACCGACCTTGCGGGCCAGTTCGAGGCGCTCCTCGCTGACGTCCGTGATCACGACGTTGCGGGCACCGGCGTGCCGGGCGACGGCGGCCGCCATCAGGCCGATCGGTCCGGCCCCGGTGATCAGCACATCCTCGCCGACCAGCGGGAAGGACAGAGCGGTGTGCACGGCGTTGCCGAACGGATCGAAGATCGCGGCCACGTCGAGGTCCACCGGGACGCGGTGCACCCATACGTTGCCCGCGGGCAGCGCGACGTACTCCGCGAAGGCGCCGTTGCGCCCGACGCCGAGGCCGACCGTGGCGCGGCACAGATGGCGCCGTCCGGCCAGGCAGTTGCGGCACTTGCCGCACACCAGGTGGCCCTCGCCGCTGACCCGGTCGCCGACCTTGATCTCCGCGACGTCGCGGCCGGTCTCCACGACTTCGCCGACGAACTCGTGTCCGACCACGAGGGGCGCGGTGACCGACTGCTGCGCCCAGCCGTCCCAGTCCCTGATGTGCAGATCGGTGCCGCAGATCCCGGTGCGGAGCACCTTGATCAGGACGTCGCCGTGGCCGATGACCGGCTCCGGCACGTCCATCAGCCGGAGGCCCGGCTCCGCTTTCTCCTTGACCAGCGCCTTCAACGCAGCGGCTCCTGTCGTACGTCGCTTCTTCCCCCGACGGCACAGGAATCTTCCTTAAGGAGGCGTTCCGGTCCATCGAGGATTTCTTAAGCGCCGCCGCAGGTTTCCTTCAGACCGCGCCGGTCGCCGGGTCGGCCGAGCCTCACCGGTCCACGTCCGACTGCAAGCGGTTAACCCTCGACAGGTTCCCCTCAGCCCCAGTGTCCGGGCAGAAAGACCGAGAAAGATTTCCGCCCCTCTTGCGCCTCATAGCAACCGCTTACATGCTGTCGCGCAATCGCCTCATGGGTCCCCGACTGCCCCGACACCTCTGGGAGTTCGCATGCCCCTCCCCCTGCCTCTGCCCCTGCCTCGCTCCGGATCCACCGGGCCCAGCCGTCGCACGCTGCTCGCGGCCGGGGCGGCGTCCGCCGTCGTGTCGGCGACGGCGGCAGGCGGAGCGGCGTCGGCGGCCGACCGCGAGAACGCCCACAACACCCACGACGACACCCACGACACCCACGACGCCCACGACGCCCACGAGACCGCCTACGACACCCTCCTCGCCCGCGCCGCGACCCAGCTGACCGGCGGCCCCTTCGACGCCACGGACCCCGACTTCGCCGCCGCGCTCAAGACCCTGGACACCCTGGCGACGACTTGGTGGCGGCGGTTGGACCGCTCGGCGGGCAGGGCCGCGCTGTGGGCCGACCTCTCCCCCGCCTCGGACCCCGGCAACTTCGGCCAGAGCTATACCCGCCTGCGCACCCTCGCCACGGCCTGGGCCACGCCGGGCACCTCCCTCGCCGACAGCGCGGAGGTCATCGAAGCCCTGCTCGACGCGCTGCGCTTCCTGCACTCCACCGGCTACCACCCGGGCCGCACCGAGACCGGCAACTGGTGGTTCTGGGAGATCGGGGCGCCGCGCGCGCTGATGGACACCTGCGTCCTGCTGCGGGCGCGGCTGTCCGCCGAGGATCTGGCCGCGTACACGGCGACGGTCGCGAAGTTCTGCCCGGACCCGGACCGCCGTACGAACGTCCCCTCGCTCTCGGAGACCGGCGCCAACCGCGCCGACAAGGCCGTGATCGTGGCCCTGCGCGGCCTGCTCATCCGGGACGGGGCGACGGTGGCGCTGGCGCGCGACGGCCTGTCCGACATCAGGGGCAGCGGCAGCAACAGCCTCTTCAAGTACGTCACTTCTGGCGACGGCTTCTACGAGGACGGTTCGTTCGTGCAGCACGGATCCGTCGCGTACACGGGCACGTACGGCAGTGTCCTGCTCGGCGGCGCCGGGCAGCTGATCGCACTGCTCGCGGACTCCCCGTGGGCGGTCTCCGACCCGAAGACGTCCGTGCTGTACGACGCGGTCGACCGGACGTTCGCACCGGTGATTTTCGACGGGCTGATGATGGACGCCCTGCGCGGCCGGGCGATATCCCGGGAGAAGGCGCGCGACCACCACGACGGCGCGGCGGCCCTCTCCCACATCCTCCAACTCGCCTCCGGCGCACCGGACTCCTACGCGCGCCGCTGGCGGGCGCTCGTCAAGGGCTGGATCCGCCGCAACGGCACCACCCCCTATCTGGGCCTGGTCGGCATCCCCGCGCTGGCCCGCGCCAAGGCCGTCCTCGACGACCCCGCCATCCCGGCCACCGACCGGCTCACCGGGCACTTCGTCTTCGCCGGCATGGACCGGGTGGTGCACCGGCGGCCCGGCTGGGCCCTGACGCTCTCGCTCTCCTCGAAGCGGATCGCGGCATACGAGGCGGGCAACGGCGAGAACCTGCACGGCTGGTACACCGGCGACGGCATGACCTATCTGTACGACGGTGACGACCTCGGGCAGTTCGGCGACGGCTTCTGGGCGACCGTGGATCCGTACCGCCTGCCGGGCACGACCGTGGACACCCGCGCGCGGGCCGACGTCGGCACCGGCGCGGGCACCGGTACGTACCGACCGAAGAACGCGGTGGCGGGCGGCGCGGCCCTGGACGGCGGCTATGGCGCCGCCGCCATGGAACTCCTCGCCGACGGCAGCACCCTGCGGGCACACAAAGCGTGGTTCTGCCTCGACAACGTGGTCGTCGCGCTCGGCGCGGGCATCAGCGCGAGCGACGGCCGCACGATCGAGACGGTCGTCGAGAACCGCAATCTGCACGCGGCCGGGCCCACCCGGGCGCTGACCGTGGACGGCCACCGACAGCCCGGCCACCAGGGCTGGACCGCGCGGTTCGACCACGCGCGATGGGCCCACCTGGAAGGCACCGGCGGGTACGTCTTCCCCACTTACCCCGGTTCCCCGGCCTCCCCCGCCTCCCCGTTCTCTCCCGGTGGACCCGCCGGGGCGGACGGCGGCCTCGGCCTGCGCGCCCTGCGCGAGGAGCGCACCGGCAGCTGGCGGGACATCAACACGGGCGCGGACACAGGGGGCGGCACCACGCCCCTCACCCGCCGCTATCTGACGCTGTGGCTGGACCACGGCACCTCCCCGAGCACGGCCGCGTACGCCTATGTCCTGCTGCCCGGCGCGACCGCGTCCGCGACCGCCGCCTGGGCACAGGCCCGGCCCGTGCGGATCGTGGCCAACGACACGACCGCCCAGGCCGTCGAGGCGCGCCGCGCGGGCCTCCTCGCCGCGCACTTCTGGCGTCCCGGCACCGCCGCGGGCCTCACTGCGTCGGGCCCCGGCACGGTCCTGGTGCGGCGGGACCACCGGGGCGTCTCGGTGGCGGTCGCCGACCCGGGCCGCACGGAGGCGACCCTGCGCGTCGAACTGCCCTTCCCCATACGGGAGGTACGACGCGCGGACGACACGGTGACCGTCACTCTCGGGCGGCGTCCCGTGCTCACCGTCCAGGTCGGGGGCTCCCGGGGCCGGACGCATACGGCGGAGGTCGTCTGAGTGAGCCCCCGCGCCCATCGCGGGGCGCTCCCCCGGCCGGCCCCCGTCGAGGAGTGTCGAACCCCATGCCCGCACCGCATCTGCCCCTGCCTCCCACCGACCGCGTCCTCTCCCCGCTGACCGGCTGGACCAGGGCGCACTGGGAGGCGCTCGCCGACCGGCAGCTGGACGCACTGGTCCCCTACGCGACGCCGGGCTTCGCGCAGTACCGCCTCCCGGGGCGCCAGAGCCGGTCGGGGGTGGTGTCGGACGGCCTTGAGGGGTACGCCAGGTCATTCCTGCTGGCCTCCTTCCGGATCGCCGGGGCGGGCGGCGAGGTGGACCCCCGACTCATCGAACGCTACGCGCTGGGTCTGACAACGGGCACCGACCGCGGCAGCGACGAGGCCTGGCCCGAACTCACCGACCGCGCACAGCAGATGGTGGAGGCCGCCTCGGTCGCGATCGGCCTGCACGAGACCCGCCCCTGGATCTGGGACACCCTCGACACCCGGGTCCAGGAGCGGGTCGTCGACTGGTTCTCCGGGTTCGTCGGCCGTAGGACCTGGGACAACAACTGGCGCCTCTTCCAGGTGGTGTCCGAGCAGTTCCTCGCCTCGGTCGGCGCCCCGTACCGCCAGTCGGACATCGACGGCGGCCTAGACCGCATCGAGGACTGGTACCGCGGCGACGGCTGGTACAGCGACGGCGACGGACGCAACTTCGACTACTACAACGGCTGGGCGATGCACCTGTACCCGCTGCTGTGGGCGCGGATGGCGGGCCCCGGCGGGGACGGCGGGCGCGGCGAGGTCTACCGCGAGCGCCTCGGCCGGTTCCTCGCCACCTACCCGCACTTCTTCGGAGGCGACGGCGCCCCGGTCCACCAGGGCCGCTCGCTGACCTACCGCTTCGCCACCGTCGCCCCCGTATGGATGGGCGCTCTCGCGGACTGCACGCCGCTGGCCCCCGGCCTGACCCGGCGGCTGGCCTCCGGCACGGCCCGGCACTTCGTCGAGCGCGGCGTCCCGGACGAGCGGGGTCTGCTGCCGCTCGGCTGGTACGGGACGTTCCTGCCCGCCACGCAGGCCTACTCGGGCCCGGCGTCGCCGTACTGGGCGAGCAAGGGCTTCCTCGGCCTGCTGCTGCCCGCCGGCCACCCGGTGTGGACGGAGCGCGAACTGCCGCTCCCCGTCGAGGAGTCCGACCAGTACACCGCGCTCCCCCGGCCGGGCTGGCTCCTGCACGGCACCCGGCACGACGGCATCGTCCGACTGATCAACCACGGCAGCGACCACAACCCGCTCGAAGGCGCCGCCCAGGACGACCCGCACTACGCGAAGTTCGGCTACTCGACGGCGACGGCTCCCGAGACCGCCCCACGCGCGTGGGAGCGTGCCGTCGACGGCCATCTGGCGCTGCTCGCCCCGGACGGCACGCCGTCCCGACGCGTGCGCATCCATCCTCTGCGGTGCGAGGGGCGCCACGCCTCGTCCCGCCACGACGCCCGGCTGCCGGGCCACGACGAGGTGTTCCCCATCGTGACGACGAGCGCTCTGCACGGCCCGTGGGAGATCCGCGTACACCGGTTGCGGGCCCCCGAGGGCACGACGGTCCGCGAGGGCGGGTACGCGGTGGCCGATGGCGCGCTCCCGCACGCCGAACGCGGCCCCGGCTGGGCCCTCACCCGTACGGCTGCGGGACTCACCAGCGCGGTGGTCGCCCTGCACGGCTGGGACGAGGAGACGGGCACAGCCCGCGAGGTCGCCGCCAACGCCTACGGACCGCACTCCGCGACGCCCTTCCTGACCTTGCCGCAGCACCCGGGCGGGCACAGCCTCCATGCCACGCTGGTCGCCCTCTCGCGGGACACCGTCGACCCGCGGGCGCTGCGCGCGTCCATCACGTGCGCCGTGGACGAGCGGGGCGTGCACGTCCGCTTCCCCGACGGGACGGAGCTTGAGCTGTGAGTGGGGTCAGATCCCGCCGTCCTCCCGCCGGTGGATCCGCTCGACCAGCTCCGCGGCCATCGTCTTGATCGTGTCGAGCCCCGCCCTCCCCCAGCGCCGGGGTTCGACATCGACGACGCAGACCGTGCCGAGGACGATGCCCGTACGGTCGATGAGGGGCGCGCCCAGATAGGAGCGGATGCCGATCTCGTCGACGACGGGATTGCCCGCGAACCGCGGATAGTCGCAGACGTCCTCCAGGACGAGGGCCTTGCGCCGCACCACCACATGTGGGCAGTACCCGTGGTCACGGGCCATGTAGCGCTCCATGGAGCTGTCCGGAGTGTGCAGGCCGGCGAAGAACTGCCGGTTCTCGTCGATGAAGTTGACCATGGCGTAGGGCGCGCCGGTCAGCTCCGCGAGCCGGCCCGCGAAGAGGTCGAACTCCGGGTCGACGCGGTCCCCGATGCCCAGCCCGCGCAGCCGCCGCACGCGCGCGGGGGCTTCTTTGTCGACGGGGGTGAGCAGGAGATGCCCGGTCGGTTCGTACCTCACGTGTGGGCTCCGTAGCTCGGCTCCGGTGCGTGGTTGAGGAGGTGTTTGACGAGGATGAGGAGCGTCTGGATGCCCGAGCTGGAGATCCGCGCGTCGCAGCGTACGACGGGCACTCGGGGGTCGAGGTCGATGGCGGCGCGTACCTCTTCGGGTTCGTAGCGGTGGGCACCGTCGAATTCATTGATCGCGACGATGAAGCCCATGCCGCGCTGTTCGAAGAAGTCCACGGCCGCGAAGCAGTCCTCAAGTCGGCGGGTGTCGGCGAGCACCACGGCGCCGAGGGCGCCTTCGGACAGCTCGTCCCACATGAACCAGAACCGCTCCTGGCCGGGTGTGCCGAAGAGATAGAGCACGTGTTCGGGGTCGAGCGTGATGCGTCCGAAGTCCATGGCGACGGTCGTCGTGGTCTTGTTCTCCACGCCCGACAGGTCGTCGGTTGCCTCGCTGACCGTGGTGAGCAGTTCCTCCGTGCTCAGCGGCGCGATCTCGCTCACCGCGCCCACGAAGGTCGTCTTGCCGACGCCGAAACCCCCGGCGACCAGGATCTTCAGCGCGGTGGGGAAGGGGTCAGAGCTGTCGTCGTAATCCATCGAGCACTGCCTCCAACAGGGACCGGTCAGTGGGGTTGTGAGTGAAGTCCGGGGCCTTCGTGGTGAGGGCCCCGGAGTCGAGGAGATCGCAGAGGATCACTTTGGCCACGACCGCGGGGAGCTTCAGCTGCGCCGCGATCTCGGCGACGGAGGTCGGGGCCCCGCACAGCCCGAGGGCCGCGGAGTGCTCCGGCCCGAGATAGCCGAACGGGGTCGATCCGGTGGCCATCACCTGGGAGAGCAGGTCGAGTTGCGTGGTCGGTCTGGTCCGGCCGTTGCTGACCGTGTAGGGACGCACGAGCCGTCCCGCGGCGTCGTCGAGCCAGGGCCCGTCATGCGGGGCCGCCATGCTCAGCGCCTCATCGACGCGGGTTCCCCGGCGGGCTGCCGGGGCGCGGTGATCAGGTACGGGCGGACGCTCTTGACGAGCATCGCCATCTCGTAGCCGAGGACGGCCGCGTCCGCCTCGCGGCCCGCGAGGACGGCGAGGCAGGTTCCGGAGCCCGCGGTGGAGACGAACAGGAGGGTCGAGTCCAGTTCCACGACGACCTGCCGGACGTCCCCGCCGTCCCCGAAGCGGATGCCCGCGCTGCGCCCGAGGGAGTAGAGCCCCGAGGCGAGGGCCGCCATGTGGTCGGCGCTGTCCGGGTCGAGGCCGTGCACCGACTTCACGAGGCCGTCGGAGGAGAGCAGGACGGCACTGCGGGTGTGCGGCACGCGCTGCACGAGGCCGCTCATCAGCCAGTCGAGATCGGATACATGGCCGGTCGGCGCATCGCTCGCCATGGTGGATCGACTCCTTGAGGTACGACGTACGAGGGTCTGCGGGTGCGGGTACGGAGGGGGCGGGGCGTGGTCGGGCGTCATGGTGCTGGTCAGCCGCCTTGTTCGCCCCCGCCCCGGGGGAGCCCGCCGTCCTGGGGGGTGGGGTCGCGCGCCTCCTGCGCCTGGGCCAGGCCGATGCCCCGCTGGAACGCGGCCATGAGGCCCGGGTCGTGCCCGACGGGGTTCTCGTTGTCGGGGCGCGGGGCCGGGGCGTCCCGCAGCTGGGGTGCGATGTGTTCCTGTGCGCGCCGTTTGGGCAGGCGGGGCCTTTCGACCCGGCCGCGCACGGTGCCCACCAGAGGCGTCAGCGGCGCGGCGGCGTGCTCGGCCGCGGCCTGCCGGTCCTGCGGGCGGATGCCGGGGACGGCGTCGGCGGGCGTGGGCCGGTCCTGGCGGGTGCCGCGCACCGGCAGGGGGGCGGGCGCGGTGCCGTTCGCGGCGTGGGCGGGCGCGGCGGCGTCCGGGCCGGTCGCCTCGTCGGATTGCGGCGGGTACGGCACGGGCACCGGTTCCCGGCGGGCTTCCGGCTGGGGGGCGGCCTGCGGGGGCCGGGGAGCTTCCTGGCGGCCGCCTTCTTGTACGTGATCGGAGGCGCCCCGTGATGCCACCTCGGCCGCCGGGCGCAGCCGTGTCGCGGGCTCCTCCTGCCGCTCGGCGCCCAACAGCTCCTGCGGCAGGATCAGTACGGCCTGTACGCCGCCGTAGATGTTGGTCTGCAACCGGACCGCGACGCCGTGTCTGCGGGCGAGGGCGGAGACCACGAAGAGGCCGATCCGCCCGTCCTGGAGGAGGCTCGCGACGTTCACCTGGTCGGGGTCGGCGAGCAGCCGGTTCATCCTGTTCTGCTCGGTGAGCGGCATACCGAGGCCCCGGTCCTCGACCTCGACGGCGAGCCCGGCGGTCACGAGGTTGGCGCGCAGCAGCACCTGCGTGTGCGGCGCGGAGAAGACCGTGGCGTTCTCCACCAGTTCGGCGAGCAGGTGGATGACGTCGGCCACGGCGTGGCCGCGCAGGGTGCCCTCGATGGGCGGCACCAGTTTGACGCGGGAGTACTGCTCGACCTCGGCGATGGCGGAGCGCATCACCTCGGTCATCGAGACGGGGTTGCTCCACTGGCGGCGCGAGACGGCGCCGCCGAGCACGGCGAGGTTCTCGGCGTGTCTGCGGATGCGGGTCGCCAGGTGGTCGACGTGGAAGAGGCCCTTGAGCAGTTCGGGGTCCTCGACGTCGTTCTCCAACTCGTCGAGCAGGGAGATCTCGCGGTGCACCAGCGACTGGAGGCGCCGGGCGAGGTTGACGAAGACCTCGACCTTCTGTTCGCTGCCCGCGTGGCTGGAGAGCTGGGCGGCCTGGACGACGGCGGTGACGGCGGCGTCCTGGGCACGGGTCATCTCGTCGGCGAGCTGGTCGAACTCGTCGCCGCCCGGCCGGGCCCGGGACGGGGCGCCGCGCGCGGGCGGCTGCTCGCCGCGGCGCAACTGCTCGACGGCCTCCCGCAGTTCGGCCTGGCCGCGCGCGGTGGCGCGGCGCAGGGTGCCGACCCGGTCGTGTACGGCCCTGGCGGCGCGGTCGGCCGCGACGGCGGCGATCACGATGCCCGCGAGGCCGACCAGCGCCGCGGCGGCGAGTACGGCGAGGAGGGCGGGCCCGGGGCGTGCGCCGGTCGACCGCAGCGTGAACAGCACGGCCGCGCAGGCGCTCAGACCGACGGCGACGGCGGGCAGCACGGCGATGCGCAGGAGCTGCGGCCGTATGGGGGTCTCGGGCAGGGCCGTGGCGGACCGGCTGCCGGGCCTGCCGTGCCGTCCGCCCTCACGGCGGTCTGCACGGGCGGCCGGTGCGCGTAGGTGAGACATCTGCGTCCTCGGTACGTTGCGACGGGGCTCCAGCGGGCGGCCCGACTCCTCTTCTGCGACGTCGTTCCGGCGCGGTTCCGACGGAGTTTCCGGCATCGCCGCGCCGGCCGGCAGGTCGCGAGGGCATGCCCGCGCCGTGATCCCTGCGTCGCCCGACGAACACTCACGGTAGTCGGCAACGCATCATGTGCGGTGGGCAGTTGACGAAGTCGGCGGGGGTGCGTCCCGCTCCGGTATGACATCTCGTACGGGAGTCCGATTCCGCTCGCACGCGGGTTCGCGGGATCACTCGTACGCGGGTTCGCAAGGTAACTCGTACGTGGTTCGCATGCGCGTCCGCGAGGCACAAGAGGGCGCCCCGGCCGGAGACGGCCGGGGCGCTGGTGCTGCTCGGTGAGGCTGGTGCCGGACAGGCCCTAGGCGACGGGCGCCGTCTCCGGATCGCCGCTGTCCGCGGCCGTGGCCCGGGGCTCGTCCACGGCCTCGGCGGGCCAGCCGCCGTCCGGCACGACCGCGACGCCGCGCCACCAGGGGGCGGCCGGTACGTTCCGCGCCCCCGGCTCGAAGGGCTCGCCGGGGCAGGGCAGGGCGATGTCGGCGCCCGCGCCGCGCGCCGCGGCGAGCGTGCCCTCGCCTGGCTCCGACCACGGGTGCGGGGCGAGGTTGAACGTCCCCCAGTGGATCGGCAGCATCAGCCCCTGCGGTCGGCCGCCCTGGAGGTCCAGGTGGGCCCGCATGCCCTCCTCGGGCGTCATGTGGATGTCCGGCCAGAACTCGGAGTAGGCGCCGATCTGGACCATCGTGACGTCGAACGGTCCGTGCTCGGCGCCGATGTCCCGGAATCCCGGGAAGTACCCCGTGTCCCCGCTGTGGTAGACGCGGTGCTCGGGGCCCGCGACCACCCAGGAGGCCCACAGGGTGTGCTGCGGGTTGCGCAGGCCGCGGCCGCAGAAGTGCCGCGCGGGCGTCGCCGTCAGGGTCAGCCCGGCCACCTGGGCCGACTCGTGCCAGTCCAGCTCGCGGAGCCGGTCCGCGGGCACGCCCCAGCGCTCCAGGTGGGCGCCGACGCCGAGCGGCACCGCGAACACGGTGCCCGTACCGGCCAGCGCCTTGATCGTGGGCATGTCCAGATGGTCGTAGTGGTCGTGCGAGATGACCACGGCGTCGACCGGGCCGAGGGCCTTGAGGGGCACCGGCACGGGGTGCAGCCGCTTGGGCCCCGCGAAGGAGTACGGCGAGCACCGCTCGCCCCACACCGGGTCGAAGAGCACGCGCCGCCCGTCGATCTCGGCGAGGACACTGGAGTGCCCCATCCAGGTGATCCGCAGGCCGTCGGCCGGCGGCTTGGCGAGGTCCGCGAGAGTCGTGGCGTGCACCGGGATCGTGCCGGCGGGGCCGCGGCGTACGCGCTGCTCCTTGTGGAAGTAGATCTTCGCGAACTCCAGCGTGGACCCCGAGGGCCTGGCCCGCGCCCCTACGGGGTTCTGGAAGGCGCCGTCGGCCACGGAGAAGTTCGGCGACCTGCGGATCCGCGCCAGCCGCGCGCCGGCCGGGTCCGCGCCGAAGGCGGGGGACCGCAGCGTGCGGAGCCCGGGGATCAGGGACCGGGACACGGGACCTCCTGAAAAGGTGGATAGGCCTCCCATTATGTCCACCGCCCGCTGAGCCACATTCCAGGAGGCGGGGTGCGCGGCCGGAACGTCACGTGGTTCGGGCGGCGCGGGCGGGCCTGGGTAGGGTGCACGGCGTGACAGGGGTGCGGTTGAGCGTGGCGGAGCGGCGGGCGGAGATGCTCGTCGCCACCGTCGAACAGATCGAGACGCGGGGCGTGGCCGCCGTACGGATCGCCGATGTCGCGGCGGCCCTCGGAGTGAGCAACGCGCTGGTGCTCTACCACTTCGCGTCCAAGGAGAAGCTGCTCGCCGCGGCCTTCGAACACGCCGCCCGGCGTGATCTGACCCGGCTGCGCAAGCTGCTGGGCCGCCGCACCTCGGCCCTGCGCCGGTTGCGCGCGGCCGTGCGCTGGTACGCGCCGACCGGCCCGGCCAAGGGCTGGCGCCTGTGGATAGAGGGCTGGTCCGCGTCCCTGCGGGAGCCGACGCTGCGCGCGGTGACCCAGGACCTCGACCAGCAGTGGAAGGCCGCGCTCGCCGAGGTCATCGCGGAGGGCTGCGCCGCGGGCGAGTTCCGCTGCCCGGACCCCATGGGCGCGGCCCTGCGCCTCACCGCGCTCCTCGACGGACTCGCCGTCCAGATGACGGTGTACGAGGGTGCCGTGCCCCGCGCCGGGGCCCGCGACTGGGCGGACGAGGCCCTGGCCCGCGAACTGGGCCTGAGGCGCGAGGACCTGTCCGCCTCGTAACGCCGCCCCCTTTGATGGAGCCGGTGGGGCGGGCGGAGCCGACCAGGCGGGCGGAGCCGGCGGGGCTGGCGGAGCGCTAGAGCGGCAGCAAGTCCGGCCGCTTGGCCTCCACATGGTCGCCCGAGCTTTCCCCCCGGATGCGCCGGCCGATCCACGGCACCAGGTACTCCCGCGCCCAGAGGATGTCGTCGCGCCGCAGGTCCAGCGTGCCGCGCGGCGGCAGCGGCGGCCACGCCTGGTCGGGGTCGGCGGGCACCTCCAGGCCGAGGACCTGGGCGGCGCGCAGCGCCACACGGGTGTGGCCCTCGGCGGACAGGTGCAGCCGGTCGCCGTCCCAGGCGCGACGGTCCTGGACGGTCTTGAGGGACCACAGGTCGAGCACCGGGCAGCCGTAGCGGTCCGCGACCGCGCGGACGTGCATGTTGTACGTGGCGATCTTGCCGCGCAGATGCTTGAGGACCGCGACGCCCCGGGTGTCGAACCCGGTGGTCACCATGACCGTGCCGACCGCCGAGGAGAGGTCGGCGACGGCCCGCTCGAAGCGCTCGGCCAGCTCGTCCGGGTCGGTGCCCGGACGGATGATGTCGTTGCCGCCCGCGCAGAACGTCACGAGGTCGGGGGCCAGCTCCTTGGCGCGCGGCACCTGGTCCGCGACGATCTGGTCGAGGAGCTTGCCGCGCACGGCGAGGTTGGCGTACCGGAAGGTGTGCTCGGGTACCCGGTCGTCCAGCAGGACGGCGAGACGATCGGCCCATCCGACGAACGTGCCGCCGGGTCCCGGGTCACCGACGCCTTCGGTGAAGCTGTCGCCGACCGCTGCGTAGGAGTTGAATACGCCGTTGTTGATGGGGTGATTGATGAAGGTTGTCGACTCTGCGCTCACGGAGCCACATCCTTCACCTCCTCAAGTGACCTACGCCACCGTAGGGAGGGGTTGACGGGGCGTGAGATAAGCCACCGGTCAAGATTCACCCAAACCCGGAATAAGCCCCGCCCCGCACTCGAGCCCCCTCGCCCCCCTCTTCCGGGGGCAAGTCCGCGCAACCGTACCGGCCCCGGTGCCACGTGCGCGAAGGGGCGATCACCCGGGGAACCCGTGTCGTATCGTCGAATGCGCATCCACCGGCGCGCCGCGTCGGCCCGCAGAGCCCCGAGGAGAGCCCGTGACGCAGCAGGTCCCGTCAACCGAGCCTGAGCTTGCCGGAGTGCGCAACTTCCGTGACGTGGGCGGGCTGCCGACCGTGGACGGCCGCCGCATCCGCCCCGGCAGGCTCTTCCGCAGCGGCCACCTGGCGCACGCCACCGCGGCCGACACGGCGTTCCTCACCTCGCTGGGCCTGCACACGATCTTCGACTTCCGCAACGCCGCCGACCAGCGCCTCGAAGGCCCGGACGTGGAGCTGCCCGGCGTGCGCAACGTGAACCTGCCGCTGACCGACCCGGCCGACGGCGCCGAGTTCTGGAAGATGGTCCGCGACGGCGATCTCGACCAGCTGCGCGCCATCCTGTCCGACGGCAAGGCCGCGGACCGGATGGCGTCCTCGTACCGCACGATCATCAAGGAGCGCACGGCCGAGCACAGCCGGGTGCTGCACGCCCTCGCCGAGGACAGCGTGCCCGCGCTGATGCACTGCGCGGCGGGCAAGGACCGCGCCGGTCTTTCGATAGCGGTCACACTGCTGGCCGTCGGCGTCGAGCGTGACGCCATCGAGGCGGACTACCTCGAGTCGAACGCGGCGCACCGCCGCTACAAGGTGCACCGCAGCAGCGACTCCCCGAACGCGATGTCCCCCGAGGTCATGGAGCTGCTCAACCCCCTCTTCGACGCCCGCGCCGAGTATCTGGCGGCGGCGTTCGAGACGATCGAGCAGACCTGGGGCGACTCGGACACCTATCTCTCGGAGGGCCTCAAGGTGACGCCCGAGACCCGTGAGCGGCTGCGCGAGCGGCTCCTCGACTGAGGCGGGTCCCCTCCGAATCAGGCGGCTCCCCTACTTGTTCTGTGCGCCCAGTTCGAACAGCAGGTAGATGAAGGCGGCGAAGAGGTGGCCGACCGCCACATAGATGATCAGGCGGACCCAGAGAGCGCGCGGGAACTTCTCCTCCATCGTGCTCTCGGCGGGCCGCTTTGGTCGTACCGGTCCCTGCGGGTCGGATTCCGTCATGTCGGTTCTCCCTGGGTGGGGCCGCCGAGGCACAGCGCGGTGGCGGGGCTCTGGAGCAGCGTATGGACGAAGAGGAGATCGGCGCCGCCCCGGTCGGCGGCCGCGATTCGGTGCGGGGTCAGCGAGTCGAAGTGCGCGCTGTCCCCCGGCGCGAGCGTGTGCGTGGCGTCCCCGAGCCGCAGCCGCAGCCGCCCGCCGAGGACGTACAGCCACTCCTCGCCGGGATGGACGCGCACGATGTCGCCCTGCGCGCCATTCGGGACGTGTACGCGCAGGGCCTGCATCCCCCGGCCGGGGGAGCCCGCCTGCCAGTAGGTCCAGCCACCGGCCCCGGTCGGCTCCATGTCCGCGGCCCTGACGACCGCGTCCCGGCCGGCGACCGTCTCGCCGAGCAGCTCGGAGACCGTCGTACCGTAGACGCGTGCGAGCGCGAGCAGCATCGGCAGCGAGGGCTGGCGCTGCCCGGTCTCCAGGCGGGACAGATGGGCGGGCGAGAGGCCGGCGGTACGGGCGGCGGCCTCCAGCGTGAGGGACGCGCGGCGGCGCAGCTCACGCAGTTGCGGCGCGACGGCGGGCAGTGCTTCGGCTGAATCGGCCGCCTCGGGCGGCCCGGTCGGCCCGGTCGGCTCGACGGGGTCAGCGGGCCCGACGGGGGCAGCGGGCTCGGCGGGCTCGGCGGGGGTCATACGCCGATTCAGCCAGAGGATTGCCTCTCGGGCAACTTTCTTGCCCGAGAGGCAAAATCCCTCCCTGGACGCGTCGGCTCAGCGGCCCGCGACCGCCTGCTTCACCAGTGTCCTGCCGAAGTCCCACATCAGCCCGCCCCCGCTGTGCGCCTCGTCCATGACGGCGGTGAACGCCTCGACGAAGCGGTCCACCTCCCGCTCCCCCACGGTCAGCGGCGGGATCAGCTTGATGACCTCCAGGTGATCGCCGGAGACCTGGGTGAGGATGCGGTGCTTGTGCAACAGCGGTACGACGACCATCTGCGCGAAGAGGCCCTTGCGGGCGGCCTGGAGCATCGACCAACGCCCGCGCAGCTTCAGTGACTTGGGGCGGCCGAACTCGATGCCGACCATGAGGCCGCGGCCGCGCACCTCGCTCAGCAGCTCGTAGCGGTCGACGAGGGCGGCGAGCCGGGACCTGAGCAGCTCGCCCGTGACCCGCGCGTTGTCGACGACCTTCTCGTCCTCCATCACCGACAGCACGGCGAGGCCCGCCGCCATGGCCTGCGCGTTGGAGCCGAAGCTCGCCGAGTGGACGAGCACCCGGTCCATCGACGAGTAGACCTTCTTGAAGATCCAGTCCTTGCCGAGGGTGGCGCCGACCGGCACATAGCCGCCCGACAGCGCCTTCGCGACGCAGACCAGGTCCGGCTCGACGCCCTCCTCGTGCTGATAGGCGTAGAAGTCGCCGGTCCTGCCGAGGCCCGTCTGCACCTCGTCGGCGATCAGCAGCGCCTTGTGCCGGCGCAGCAACTCCTGGGCGGCTCGCAGATATCCGGGCGGTGTCGCGTGCACACCCTTGCCCTGGATGGGCTCGACGATCAGCGCGGCGACGTCGCCGCGCCGCAACTCCGCGCGCAGCGCGTCCAGATCACCCAGCGGCACGGCCGTGTCCGGCAGCAGCGGGGCGAAGCCGTCCCGGAAGCCGCTCTCGCCGTTGACGGACAGCGACCCGGTGGTCAGCCCGTGGAAGGCGTGGGCGCAGTACAGCACGCGCGGCCTGCCCGTCGCGTACCGGGCGAATTTCAGCGCGGTCTCCACGGCCTCCGTGCCGCTGTTACCGAAGAAGACGCGGTCCAAGTGCGGGCTGTGGCGCAGCAGTTGCTCGGCCAGCAGCCCCGGCAGCGGCTGGCAGTCGAAGCGGGTGAGGTCGGCGAGCGAGGCGTCGAGGACGTCGTGCAGGGCCTTGCGTACGACGGGGTGGTGCCGGCCCAGGCCCATCACGCCGAAACCCGCGAGCATGTCGAGGTAGTCGTTGCCGTCGGCGTCCCAGAAGTACGCGCCCTCGGCACGCTCGTAGACCTTGTCGAAGCCGAGGGTGTGCAGCATGCGCGGCAGCTGGTGATTGAGGTGCCGGGCGTGCAGGTCGTACCGCTCGGCGCCCCGCTCGGCGAGCAGCCTGCCGAGATCGAACCCCTCGGCCGGGGCGGGCTCCTCGGCCGGGGCGGGCTCCTTGGCCGTGGCGGGGTCTTCGGCCGGGGCGGACTCCGTGGTCATACGTTGCACTCCTTGCCTGGATCCTGCTCACCCACGCGCTCCTTCACCGCCGGCGTGGCGCTGATCCGTCCCGCGATCTCGACCGGCGTGAGCCCGAGATCGGCGAGGACCTCACTGCGCTTGGCGTGCGGGAGGAACTGCTCGGGAATCCCGAACCGCCGTACCGGTACGTCCACTTCGGCATCCCCGAGGGCGAGCGCGACGGCGGATCCGACCCCGGCGGAGCGGCTGTTGTCCTCGACGACGGCGACGACGCGGTGCCGGGCCGCGAGAGCGGGCAGCTCCTCGTCGACGGGCTTGACCCAGCGAGGGTCGACGACGGTGCACCGCAGACCGCGCGCCCGGAGCAGCTCGGCGGCCTGTAGACAGACCGGCGCCATCACCCCGACCGCGACGAGCAGCACGTCGGGCTCGGGGTCCCCGAGCAGTACGTCCATGCCGCCGACGCGGCCCACCGCGGGGATCGCGGGCCCCACCGACTCCTTGGGGAAGCGGATGAGCGTCGGCGCGTCGTCCACGGCGACCGCCTCCCGCAACTGCGCCCGCAGCTGGTCGGCGTCGCGCGGCGCGGCGATCCGCAGGCCGGGCACCACCTGGAGGATCGACAGGTCCCACATGCCGTTGTGCGAGGCCCCGTCCACACCGGTGATCCCGGCGCGGTCCAGGACGAACGTCACCCCGCAGCGGTGCAGCGCCACATCCATCAGGAGCTGGTCGAAGGCGCGGTTGAGGAACGTGGCGTACACGGCCACGACCGGGTGGAGGCCGCCGGTGGCGAGCCCGGCGGCCGAGACCGCGGCGTGCTGCTCGGCGATGCCGACGTCCCACACGCGGTCCGGGTAGGCGTCGGCGAACTTCTTCAGCCCGACCGGCCCCAGCATGGCGGCGGTGATGGCGACGACGTCCTCGCGCTCGGCGCCGACGCGGACCATCTCGTCGCCGAACACCGAGGTCCAGGAGGGGCCGTTGGCGGGTGCGAGGGGTTCGCAGGTGAGCGGGTCCATGACGCCGACCGTGTGGAAGCGGTCGGCCTCGTCCGCGAGCGCGGGCTCGTAGCCGCGGCCCTTCTCGGTCAGGCAGTGGATCAGGACGGGCCCGTGGAAGCGTTTCGCGCGCCGCAGGGCCGACTCGACGGCGCCGATGTCGTGCCCGTCGATCGGCCCCACGTACTTGAGCCCCAGGTCCTCGAACATGCCCTGCGGCGCGAAGGCGTCCTTGAACCCCTTCTTGGCGCCGTGCAAGGACTCGTAGAGGGTCCGTCCGACGACAGGGGTGCGCTGGAGTATGTCCTTGCCCCAGGCGAGCACCCGTTCGTAGCTGTCGGTGGTCCGCAGCGTGGCGAGGTGGTCGGCGAGGCCGCCGATGGTCGGGGCGTAGGACCGCTCGTTGTCGTTGACGACGATGATCAGCGGCCGGTCCTTCGCGGCGGCGATGTTGTTCAGCGCCTCCCACGCCATGCCGCCGGTGAGCGCGCCGTCCCCGATGACGGCGACCACATGCCCTCGCCCGCCGAGCACCTCGCGCGCCTTGGCGAGGCCGTCCGCCCAGCCGAGCGCGGTCGAGGCGTGGCTGTTCTCGACGATGTCGTGCTCGGACTCCGCGCGCGAGGGGTAGCCCGAGAGGCCGCCCTTGCCGCGCAGCTTGGAGAAATCCTGACGTCCAGTCAGCAACTTGTGTACGTAACTCTGGTGCCCGGTGTCCCACACGATGCGGTCCACGGGCGACGCGAAGACCCGGTGGAGGGCGATGGAGAGTTCCACCACCCCCAGGTTGGGCCCGAGGTGACCACCCGTTCTGGCGACCGCCTGTACCAAGAACTCCCGGATCTCCTCGGACAGTTCCCCCAGCTCGGCGCCGGTCAGCGCCGTCAGGTCGCGCGGCCCCCGGATGGTGTCGAGAATGGTCATGCTCGGGCCCCCTCTCTGATTGGCCGTCAGCCGCGGCTTCCCGTGGCCGTCTCGCGGGCGGCGCGGATGGACTCCTTGAGGGAGCCCATGGTGGCGAGGACGGCGGTCGGCTCGTAGCCGCAGTGCGCCATGCAGTTGGCGCAGCGCGGGTCCTTGCCGCGGCCGTACTTGTCCCAGTCGGTCTCCTCGATCAGCTCCCGGTATGTGGGGACGTAGCCGTCGCTCATGAGGTAGCAGGGGCGCTGCCAGCCGAAGAGCGAGTAGTTCGGGATCGCCCACGCGGTGCACGGGAAGTCCGCCTTGCCCTCCAGGAAGTCCAGGAAGAGCGGCGAGTGGTTCAGCCGCCAGCGCCGCCGGTTGCCGCCCGCGAAGGCCTTCTTGAACAGCTCACGGGTCTGCTCGACGCCCAGGAAGTGCTCCTGGTCGGGTGCCTTCTCATAGGCGTAGGCGGGCGAGAGCATCATCTCGTCGACGTGCAGCTCGTCATTGAGGAAGTTCAGCACCTCGATGATGGTCTGCGGGGTGTCGGTGTTGAAGAACGTCGAATTGGTGGTGACACGGAACCCGCACCGCTTGGCCTCCTTGATGGCCGCCACCGCTTCGTCGAACACTCCCTCCTTGGCGACGGACTCGTCGTGCCGCTCCCGCATCCCGTCGATGTGCACGGCGAACGCGAAGTACGGCGAGGGGGTGAACTTCTCCAGCTTCTTGCGCAGCAGCATGGCGTTGGTGCAGAGGAAGACGTACTTCTTCTTGGCCACCAACTGCCGGACGATCTCGTCGATCTGAGGGTGCATCAGCGGTTCGCCACCGGCGATGGACACCATCGGCGCCCCGGACTCCAGGACGGCGCCCACGGCCTGGGCCACCGGCATGCGCTGCTTGAGCACACCGGCGGGGTGCTGGATCTTCCCGCACCCCTCGCATTTGAGATTGCAGGCGAAGAGGGGTTCCAACTCGACGATCAGGGGGAACTTGTCGCGCTTGCGGAGCTTCTGTCCAAAGAGATACGTAGCGACCTTGACGGTCTGGCGCAGCGGCATGGCCATCTGGCTCACCTCCAGGGGAGCAAAGAAGAACGGTGCCATTCGAAGAATGCGGGGAGCACGGCACGAAGGACGCGGAAGGCTGATATTCCACCGCGTACCGTGCCGATGCGGACCAGTTCATGCTGCGGGGCGTCCACGACCACCCGGACGGCCGCAACGGGCCGCCGTCCCGCTCGTACCGCGCCTCGCAGGGTGGCGGCGGATTCCATGTCGACGGCGATCGCGCCGGTGGCGAGCAGGGCGCCGCGCTCGGTGCCCCGGACGACGTGGTCGGAGCCGGTGAGCGGGCCGGTGTGCACGGTGCGTCCGGGCAGGGCCCGCGCCAGCTCCTCGACCAGCAGCCCCGCCCCGTCGCACGGGGTGCTGCCGTGCGCGTCCCTGGTCTCCTCGGCGACGACCAGGTCACCGGGGTGCATACCGGGGGCGAGGCCCGCGCAGAAGCCGGTGGCGAGGACGGCCGCGGCCCGCAGCGGCTCGGTACCGAGCGCCCTGCCGATGGCGCGCTCGGCGTTCTCGGGGCCCATGCCGGTGCGCAGCACGGTCATGTCCCCCGGGGCTCCCCCGCGATCGCCGGTGCGCAGGGCGAGGCGCTCGATGCCAAGCGCGCAGGCGATCAGTAGCGGTGCGGCGCCGGGCCGCCGGGCCGGGGCCTCGTCCATCAGTCCCCCTTGGGCACGCGGCCGGGGCCGTCGGCGAACGGCTCGCCGTTGACGTATCTGCCGAGCGCGGTGAGCGGGAACACCTGACGGTAGAGGTGGTAGTTGATGGAGAAGTCCCAGGGGAAGCCGGTGCCGGTGAAGTACGGCTCGTCCCAGGAGCCGTCCGCGCGCTGCGTCCGGGCCAGCCAGGTCACGGCCCGCTCCACGGACGTGGCATCGCGCTCCCCCGCCGAGAGCAGGGCGAGCAGCGCCCAGGCGGTCTGCGAGGCGGTCGAGGTGCCGCGTCCGGCCCAGCCCCGGTCACGGTAGGAGCGCAGGTCCTCGCCCCAGCCGCCGTCGTCGTTCTGCACCGACTCCAGCCAGCTCACGGCGCGGCGGATCGCGGGGTGCGCGGCGGGCAGCCCGGCCGTGATCAGCGCGGGCACCACCGACCCGGTGCCGTATACGTAGTTGACTCCCCAGCGCCCGAACCACGCGCCGGTCGGCTCCTGTTCGGCGAGCAGCCACGCGATGCCCCGCCGGGTGCGCGGATCGTGGGACCTGCCCTCGACGGCGAGCATCTCCACGACGTGCGCGGTGACGTCGGCGGACGGCGGGTCGATGACCTCGCCGAAGTCGCAGAACGGCAGCCGGTTGGGGAAGGGGCTGGTGTTGTCGACGTCGAAGGCGGCCCAGGCGCCGTTCTTCGATTGCATCCCTAGGGTCCAGCGCACCCCGCGCTCGATGGCGTTGTTCACCCGCTCCTTGTCCGGGTGCGCGACCCGGCGCAGCGCGAGGGCGACCTCGGCGGTGTCGTCGATGTCGGGGTAGTTGTCGTTGTGGAACTCGAACGCCCAGCCGCCCGGGGTCAGTTCGGGCCTGCGCACCGACCAGTCGCCGGGCCGTACGACCTGCTCGCCCAGCATCCAGTCCGCGGCCTTGACCAACTGCGGGTGGTCGGCGGGCAGTCCGGCGTCGGCGAGCGCGATGGTCGCGAGGCAGGTGTCCCACACGGGCGACTGGCAGGCCTCGATCATCCGGGCGCCGTCCTCGCGCCACACCGCGAACCGGTCGAGCGAGGCGAGCCCGGCCTTGAGGACGGGGTGCTCCAGGTCGTAGCCGAGCAGGTGCAGCGCGATGATCGAGTAGACCGCGGGCGGCTGGATCCCGCCCCAGCAGCCGTCGTTCTCCTGCCGCTCGATGATCCAGCGGGCGGCGCTGTTCATCGCGGCCTCGCGCAGCCGCCGCGGCGCGACCTTGTGGTAGACGTGCAGCACCTTGTCGAGCCGCTGGAAGACACCGTCCCAACTGGCCACGGGTGCCAGTGGTGCGGCCGGACTGGGGTCGCTCGCGTCGAGGTGCAGCTCGTCCAGCGCGAAGGGCGCGGGGCGCACGGGCCGCTTGGCCGAGACGATCGTCAGCGGCACTATGGTCTGCCGGGCCCAGCAGCCGAAGTCGTAGATGTTGAGCGGGACCCACGAGGGGAAGTAGATGAGTTCCGGCGGGAGTTCGGGCAGGTCGTCCCACTTCCACCAGCCGAACAGGGCGAGCCAGATGCGGGTGAAGACCCGGCTCGCGGCGATGCCGCCCTGGCCCCGGATCCAGGCGGAGGCCCGCGCCATGTGCGCGTCCTCGGGCCGGTCGCCGGCCAGGCGCAGCGCGACGTACGCCTCGATGGTGGTGGAGAGTTCGCCGGGTCCGCCGTAGAAGGTGGCCCAGGCGCCGTCCTCGCGCTGTTCGCCGCGGATGAAGAGCGCCGCGGCGCGTGTGGTGTGCTCGTCCCTGATGCCGAGGAACTGCCGCAGGAGGAGGTCCTCGGCGTCCATCGTCACATTGGTCTCGAGGTCGCCCTTCCACCAACCCTGGGTGTCCTGCCGGGAGAGCAGGTATTCGGTCGAGCGCTGTAGGGCGCGCGCGGCGGCGTCCCGTGCGTCCGTCGGCGCGGCGGTCGTGTCGATGGGCTGGCTGGCCGAGGCCGCGCGGGGCGTCACCGCTCCGGTGCTTCCGTCGGTCGTCGCTGTCATGGCTTCCCCTTCGTGCAGTCGGTTCCTCTGCTCTGGGTCCGCCGTCGGCCGACGCGCTGGGCGCCGGCCGGCGACTGCGAGTCATATCTGGCCGATAGTGATCATCTCTTTCGTACGACGACGAAGTCGGCGAGCGCGACGAGCTGCGCCCGCACCCGGTCCGGCATCCGGACGGTGTCCAGTGCCTCGATGGCGATGGTGTGCTGACGCCTGGCCTCCTCGGCGGTCCACTCGCGCCCCCCGGCCTCCTCGATCAGGGCGGCGCGCGCGGCGAACTCCTCCTCGGAGAAGCTGTCGAAGTCACTGCTCTTGGCGTCGGCGGCGAGCAGGTCACCGAGGCGCTCGGAGGCGGATCCGCCCGCGGCGAGCGCGGCGACGACCGGCAGGGACTTCTTGCGCTGGCGCAGATCGCTCCACGTCTGCTTCCCGGTGGCCTCCGGGTCGCCCCAGATGCCGAGCAGGTCGTCCACGGCCTGGAAGGCGAGGCCGAGGTGGTAGCCGTACTTCTCCAGGATGTCGGCGGTGCGGTCGTCGGCGCCGCCGAGTACGGCGCCGATGGAGACGGCGCAGGCGAGCAGGGCGCCGGTCTTGTTGCCCTCCATCTCCAGGCACTCCTCGACGGTGACCCGCTCGCGGTGCTCGTAGGAGATGTCCTGGGCCTGGCCGTCGATGAGGGCGCGCGTGGCGGTGGTGAGGCGGCGCGTGGCGCGGCCCGCCTCGACGGTGCCGATCTCCAGGAGGATCTCGTTGGCGAGCGCGAAGAGGGCGTCGCCGACGAGGATGGCCTGCGCGGGGCCGTGCACCTTCCACACGGTGTCGCGGTGGCGGCGCTGTTCGTCGCCGTCCATCAGATCGTCGTGCAGCAGCGAGAAGTTGTGTACGAGTTCGACGGCGACCGCGCCGGGGACGCCGACCTCGGGTGCGGCGCCGGCGGCTTCGGCGGAGAGCAGGGCGAGCGCGGGGCGCACGGCCTTGCCGCCGTCGCCGTCGGAGGGGTTGCCGGCGGCGTCGATCCACCCGAAGTGGTAGGCGGCGACGGTGTCCATGGGCGGCGCGAGGCGGTCCACCGCGGCCCGCAGCACCGGGGTGGCCAGCGTCCTTCCGCGCTCGAGCAGTGAGGTCACGTCCACCGTGTCGGCAGCCGTTTCGGCCGAGGGCACAGTCGGCACAGTTTCTCCTCTTGTTCCGGTGCTGGTTCGCTGGGGACCTGACCCCAGGTTGTCGAGCTTCACGCCGTCGCCTCCTCGAATGCGAAGAGGTGGTCACGCGGTCGGTCGAGTACGGAGAGCGCGGCCTCGGCCGCGCTGATGCCACTGCGTACGGCGCTCTCCATGGTCGCGGGCCAGCCGGTGGCGGTCCACGCGCCCGCGAGGTAGAGGCCGCGGGCCTTGGTGCGGGCCCCGGGCCTGAGCCTGCCGACGCCGGGCGTGGGGGCGAAGGTCGCCGTGCGCTCGCGGGTGACGAAGAAGTCCCGTACCTCCGCGCCGTGCGCGGCGGGCAGCAGCCGCTCCAGCTCGGGCAGATAGCGCTCGCGCAGCGCGGCGACCGGGGCGTCGATCTCGTCCTGCGCGGCGGACTGCGAGAGCGCGAGGTACTGCCCCTCGGCGAGGCCGGACGCCTCGGTCCGGTCGAAGACCCACTGCACGGGCGTGCCGAGGGCGGCGAAGAACGGCCGCTTCAGCACCTTCCTGTCGTACACGACGTGGACGTTGAGGATCGGCGCGTTGTCGATGTCCAGGAGCCGGTCGGGCTGGTCGAGCGCGCCGTCGGGGAGCAGGTCGTGCGCCTCGTGCTGCGGCACGGCGAGCACCACGGTGTCGGCCTCGATGGCCTCGCCGGGCACCTCGACCCGCCAACCTCCGTCGTCCGTACGGGAGACGGAGGTGACGCGCGCCCTCAGTTCGGTACGGACCCCCGCGGCGTCGAGCGCCTTGCGGGCCAGCGTGTCGTGCAGGTCTCCGAGGGGCACCCGGGACCAGCCGATGTCCGCGGCGCCCGGCTCCGAGAGCAGTCCGGTCTTGAACACCATCGCGGCGAGCCCGAGCGAGGCGTCGCCCGCGACGGCGTTGAGCGTGGCGACGCCCACGAGGTCCCACAGGGCCTCGATGGCGCGCGGCGTCTGACCGTGCCTGGCCAGCCAGCTGCCGAAGTCCTGGCCGTCGAGCACGGGGTCGGCGAGGTCGAGCCCCTTGAGGGCGAGCGCGGCGCGCCCCACGTTGGCGCGCTCGGCGAGCGAGAGGTGCGGATACGTGGCGAGGCTCGCCGCCAGATGGAGCGGCACGGGCAGCGCGGCCCGGCGCAGCCGTCCGAGGCGGTTGCGGTCGGCGTCGAGGACGGGCACGTCGAGGCGTTCCTGCAAGGGTGCGAGGTGCGCGCCCTCGACGCGGTCGAGGAACCAGCGGTAGGCGGTGCAGCAGCGGAGGTAGACGTGCTGGCCGTTGTCGACGGTCAGTTCGCCGCGCCGGAAGGAGAACGCGAGCCCGCCGAGCCGCGGCCGTCCCTCCAGGAGCGTCACGCGCAGTCCCGCGTCGGCCAGCGAGAGGGCGGCGGTGATGCCGGCGAGTCCACCGCCGATCACTACGGCGGCCGCCCCACCGGGGCGGCCCTCGGCATCCGCGGTCAGCCCTTCGGGCCGCATGTCCTCGCTCCTCATGCACCCTCCCTTTCGGCTGTCGCAGTCTGGGACGCGACCTTCGAGCGGAGGGTTGCCCACCACTTGGCGGGTGCCGCGCCGGCCGCCGCTCGGTCTCCCCGAACGCGCGTCACACGCGCCTCCTGACGGTCTGGCGCGAGACGGTCCGCGCGTCGAACCCGGACAGTCCGCGCACGGCGACGTACGCCTTCTCGTGGCCCGGCAGCGAGACGCGCCCGCGCAGCACGGCCTCGGGCTCCCGCTCGATGCGGTCGAGGAGGCGGCGGTAGATGCCGGCCATGGCCGCGACGCAGGCGCCGCTGCGCCGGTCCAGCATGGGCAGCAGGCGGTAGCCCTCGGCGAACAGGGCGCGGGCGCGGCGCACCTCGAAGTGGACGAGGCCCGCGAAGTCGGATCCGGCGGGCGGTGTGGGGCCCGAGAACCCGGCGGAGCAGCCGAACTTGGCGAGGTCCTCGGCGGGCAGATAGGTCCGCCCGCCCTCGGCGTCCTCGCGAACGTCCCGCAGGATGTTGGTCAGTTGGAGTGCGAGGCCGAGCGTGTCGGCATACTCCGGCGCGCGCTCGGCGTGGAGCGCCCCCCGTTCCGTACCGAACACGCCGAGCGAGAGCCGCCCGATGGCCCCGGCGACGCAGCGGCAGTAGCCCTTGAGGTCCTCCCAGGTCTCGTACGTCTCACCGCGTACGTCCATCAGAACGCCGTCGATGAGTTCGTCGAGGCCCTCCATGGGGATGGGGAAGTGGGCGGCGGCGTGCGCGAGGGCGACCGCCACGGGGTCGGTGTCGTCCTGTGCGACCTCCCCCGCGCGGATCCGGGCGAGGAGCCGACGGGTCTCGTCGAGCCGGTCCGCCTTGACGTCCGGCGCGAGCGCGCCGTCGCCGATGTCGTCCACGCGCCGCGACAGGGCGTAGAGCGCGGACATGGCACGGCGCTTCGGCGTCGGCAGCAGCCTGATGCCGTACGCGAAGTTGCGCGCCTGCTGTCCGGTGACGGTCTCGCAGTAGCTGTACGCGGCGAGCACCGGCGCGGACACCTGCGGATCTGACTCCAAGGTCCGGCTCACCCCTCTCCTCGCAGAACCGCCCCCGCCTCGCGCAACAGGCGGGGCTTGGTGGGCTTGGGTGGACCAGGCAGTACGTCGTATCCGGCGGCGGCGATGGCGTGGGCCGCCGCCTTTCCCCCCGCCACGAACCCGGCGAGCAGCAGCTTCAGCCTGCCGTGGACGCTACCCACCAGGGGGGTGCCTTCATTCAGGAGGCAGCGGGCGCGTTCTGTTTCGTATGCGACCAGTGCGCGCACCGATGCGCCTGCTGTGGGCGCGGCCAGGTCGGCCTCGCTGACGTGGAAGCGGGACATGTCCTCGGTCGGCAGGTAGATACGGCCGCGCCGCAGGTCCTCGGCGATGTCCTGGAGGTGCTCGACGATCTGGAGGCCGGTGCAGACGGCGTCGGACAGGCGCAGGCGTTCGGGGGTGGCGGTGCCGGTGATGGCGAGGACGAGGCGGCCGATGGGGTTGGCCGAGAGCGCGCAGTACGCCACGAGGTCGTCGAAGGTGTCGTAGCGCGTGACGTGCTGGTCCTGGCGGTTGGCCGCGATCAGGTCGAGGAAGGGGGTGATCGTCACGGCCCCGCGGTCGGCCGTGGGCCGCAGCGCCCGCACCAGCGGGTGACCGGGGGCGCCGCCGTCGAAGAGCTTGCCGAGGTCGGCCTCGACGGCGTCGAGGAGCCGCGCCGCGTCGGCGGGCTCGGCGGGGTCGAGGCCGAGATAGCGGGCGTGTCCGGCTTCGGGTGCGAGGTCGTCGTCGCCGATGTCGTCGATGAGCCGTACGACGCCGTAGACGGCCATGAGGTCGTCGCGCCAGGCCCGGGGCAGGAAGAAGGGGGCCACGGGGAAGTTCTCGGCCGCGGCCTTGTCGAGGACGGCGGATGCATCGCGGAGCCGGAGATCATCCGTAGCCATTGCCGTCACATCTCCCGTTCTACACTGCTGACCCAATACATCCTATTTCGGACACGCCGCCCAGCCCTGTCCGAGGTGGACCGTGGCCCGGCCGGGGTACCGCGCCATATCGCCCTACTTGCCGCGAATCAGCACCGGTACAGCTTACGTTGTACAACCCCTTACGCCTCGTCGGGGTGTTCGGCACATCACAACAACACACCGATTGGCGTCAACCCTCCCTGTGCGCGGGGGAGTTGGGAGACCGGTGGGGCGTGGCGGGCCCGGACGGACGGCAGGGCCCCACCGGGAAGATCCCCGGCGGGGCCCTGTCGTCGAACGAGCGGGTCCGCGATGGCGCAAACGGACTACTTGCCCGTGAACTTCTCGTACTCCTTGATGACCTCGTCGGTCGGCCCGTCCATGCGCAGCTCGCCGCGCTCCAGCCACAGCACGCGGTCGCAGGTGTCGCGGATGGACTTGTTGTTGTGGCTGACGAGGAAGACCGTGCCGGCCTCCTTGCGCAGCTCGCGGATGCGGGCCTCGGAGCGCTTTTGGAACTTGCGGTCGCCCGTGGCCAGGGCCTCGTCGATCATCAGGACGTCGTGGTCCTTGGCGGCCGCGATGGAGAACCGCAGGCGGGCCGCCATGCCGGAGGAGTAGGTGCGCATCGGCAGGGTGATGAAGTCACCCTTCTCGTTGATCCCGGAGAAGTCGACGATCTCCTGGTAGCGCTCCCTGACCTGCTCGCGGGACATGCCCATCGCGAGCCCGCCGAGGATGACGTTGCGCTCACCCGTCAGGTCGTTCATCAGGGCCGCGTTGACGCCGAGCAGCGAGGGCTGGCCGTCGGTGTAGACCTTGCCCTTCTCGGCGGGGAGCAGGCCCGCGATGGCGCGCAGCAGGGTGGACTTGCCCGAGCCGTTGGAGCCGATGAGGCCGATGGCCTCGCCGCGGTAGGCGGTGAAGCTGACACCGCGCACGGCGTGCACCTTGCGCACGCCGCGCTCCTCGCCGCGCCGCAGGATGCGGCTCAGCGCGGAGGTGGCGCTGCCCTTGCCCGTCTTCGCGCCGTTGACGCGGTAGACGATGTGCAGCTCGTCGGCGATGACGGTGGGGATGTGCGCCTTGGAGGCGTCGCCGCCCTTGTCGAGGTCGAGGGTCTTGTCATCAGCCACGGCCGTACCGCTCCTCAGCCTTCCAGAAGTACACGAAGCCGCCGACGGCGAGCAGAACGGCCCAGCCGCCCGCGACCGCCCAGACGTGCGGCGGCAGGTTCTCGGAGCCGTAGCCGTCGATGAGCGCGAAGCGCATCAGGTCCATGTAGATGGCGGCCGGGTTCCACTGGAGGATGTCCGCGATCCAGTCGGGGTGGTCGTCCAGCATGACCGGGATGGAGAACATCACGCCGGACGCGTACATCCACGTACGCATCACGAACGGCATCAGCTGCGCGAGGTCGGGGGTCTTGCTGCCCAGCCTTGCCATGATCATCGCGAGGCCGGTGTTGAAGAGGAACTGGAGCACCAGCACCGGGACGATCAAGAGCCACGACAGCCTGGGGTAGCTGCCGAAGCCGATCGTGATGACGAACAGCACGATCATCGAGAACAGCAGTTGCTGGAGCTGCTGGAGCGAGAAGGAGACCGGCAGGGAGGCGCGCGGGAAGTGCAGCGCGCGCACCAGGCCGAGGTTGCCCGAGATCGACCGGACGCCCGCCATCACCGAACTCTGCGTGAAGGTGAAGACGAAGACGCCCGTGACCAGGAACGGAATGTAGACCTCACGCTCGAAGCCCCGGTCGGCCTCCAGGATCAGGCCGAAGATGAGGAAGTAGACGAGCGCGTTCAGGAGCGGCGTCGCGACCTGCCACAGCTGGCCGAGCTTCGCCTGGCTGTACTGCGCGGTCAGCTTCGCCTGGGAGAAGGCGAGGATGAAGTGGCGCCGTCCCCAGAGCTGGCGGACGTACTCGAAAAGTCCGGGCCGTGCGCCGCTGACGGTCAGACCGTACTTGGCGGCGAGTTCGGCGCGGGAGAGCCCGTCATCGGGCGGCGGTGTCGACGGGGATGCTGTCACCGCGACTCCGCCGTCATGCGTTGTCTCACTCACGAGTGGAAACTTTCGTCTTCAGATGCGCAGCCGGTCGGGCGTAGGCGTGGGCCAGGGACCGGGGTACGGCCCAGATGCTCTCAGATCCGAGCTTGTCAGATGACAGGAGGGCGGCCCAGTCGCGTCAGCCGCCACACCGTACGCCACTTCATGGGCGTGCGCGGTCCGCACGGCGTGGTCCAGCCCTCCTTGAAGCCGCCGAACCAGGCCTTCAGGGCCGGGGCCGAGGGGCGCCGGGCGAGGGTGAGGAGCATCCAGACGCCGAGGTAGACCGGGACGAGGAGCGCCGGCAGGTTGCGGCGGGCGAGCCAGACGCGGTTGCGGGCCACCATGCGGTGGTAGACCGCGTGCCGGGAGGGGGCGGTCGTCGGGTGCAGCAGCACCATGTCGGACCGGTAGTCGATCATCCAGCCGGCGTTCAGCGCGCGCCAGGCGAGGTCGGTCTCCTCATGGGCGTAGAAGAACTCGCCGGGCAGGGGGCCGACCTCGGCGATGACCTTCGTACGGACGGCGTTGGCGCCGCCGAGGAAGGTGGTCACGCGCGAGGAGCGCATCGGGTCGGAGGCCCGCAGCCGCGGCACGTGGCGCCGCTGGGTCTCGCCCGTGTCCGGGTCGGCGATGCGGAAGCTGATGATGCCCAGCTCCGGGTCGGCGGCGAAGGCGTCGCGGCACAGCTGGGCCGTGTCGGTGTTGGCCAGCAGCCCGTCGTCGTCGAGGAAGAGCAGGATGTCGACGTCGGTGCCGCCGGGGCCGAAGGCCTCGATGCCGACGTTGCGGCCACCGGGGATGCCGAGGTTCTCGGGCAGTTCGATCGTGCGTACGCCGTCGGGGACGTCCGGCACGGGGGCGCCGTTGCCGACCACGACCACCTCGACCGGGTCGCCGTCCTGCTTGGCGACCGAGTCGAGGAGGGCGCGCAGCTCCTGCGGCCGGTTGCCCATCGTGATGATGACGGCGCCGACCGACAGCTTCTGCGCCGAGGTGTGCGAGGTGCTCACTTCAACCTGCTCGATACGAGGATGGACACGAGGTGGAGCAGGGTCTGGAGCATCGCGACGCCCGCCAGGACCGCGACACCGACGCGCGAGAAGAAGAGGTCGCCCCGGGCCTGGTCCACGATCGCGAGGACCAGGATCAGCAGGGACGCCTCGACGCCGAGGATGAGGCGGTGGAACTTCAGCGCGGCGGCCGCCCTGCGGGCCAGCGCCATCCCGGAGGAGCGCGGCTCGGACGCCGACTCCTTGACCGGCTCCTTGCCCGTCTGGTGGCGGGCGACTCCGACCAGGTCGGTCTCGGCCTTGATCAGGATCGCGCCGAGGGCGGCCAGGGTGCCGAGGAACGCCCACAGCCAGTCGATGCGCCCCGAGCCCCACAGGTCGGCGGCGCGCAGGCCGAAGCCGACCAGGACCGCGGCGTCGCACAGGTAGGCGGCGACCCGGTCGAGGTAGACGCCGGCCATCGAGTACTGCTTCTTCCAGCGGGCGATCTCACCGTCGACGCAGTCGAGCAGCAGATAGAGCTGGACCGCGAGCACGCCGAGCACGGCGCCCGTGATCCCCGGCACCAGCAGGGCCGGGGCGGCGAGGGCGCCGGCGACGGTCATCACGTAGGTCAGCTGGTTGGGCGTGACCCGCGTGTTCACCAGGTGCCGGTCGATGCGCAGGGAGACCTCGCGCATGTAGAGCCGGCCGGCCCAGTGTTCGCCGCTGCGCCGGTCCTTCACTCCCGGGGGGTGAACGACCGGGCGCAGCTCAGCTACCGATGGCTTTTGCATAGTCGGCGTATGCGTCCCTGATCTGGTCGGTGGACAGGTCGAGGTGTTCCAGGATCGTGTAGCGGCCCGGGCGGGTCTGCGGAGCGAACTCCACGACCTTCACGAACTCCTCCACGGTGAAGCCGATCTCCTCCGGCAGCACGGGCAGGCCGTGGCGGCGCAGCACCGAGGCCATGTACGCCGACTCCTCGCGGGCACCGCGCAGGTGCATCGCGAAGGCCGCGCCGAGGCCGCACTGCTCGCCGTGGCTCGCGGCGCGCTTGGGGTGGAGGAGGTCGAAGGCGTGGTTGATCTCGTGGCAGGCGCCGGACGCCGGGCGGGAGTCGCCCGACACGGACATCGCGATACCGGTGAGGACCAGACCTTCGGCGAGGACCTGGAGGAAACCGTCGTCGCCCACCCCGCCGGGGTGGCGCAGGACGGCCTCGCCCGCCTGGCGGGCCATGGCGGCCGCGAGGCCGTCTATGTCCTCGCCGCGCTCGCGGGCGGCCAGCTCCCAGTCCCGGATCGCCGAGATGTTGGAGAGGGCGTCGCCGATGCCGGAGCGGACGAACCGGGCGGGCGCCTCACGGATCACATCGAGGTCGATGACGACCGCGATGGGGTTGGGCACGCCGTACGAGCCGCGGCCCGCGTCGTTGTCGAGAGTCGCGACGGGCGAGCACAGGCCGTCGTGCGACAGGTTCGTCGCGACGGCGACCAGCGGCAGGCCGACGCGCGCCGCGGCGAACTTGGCGCAGTCGATGATCTTGCCGCCGCCGAGGCCCACGACCGCGTCGTAGCGGCCCTTCTTCATGGCGTCGGCGAGCTTGATGGCGTCGTCGAGGGTGCCGCCGCCCACCTCGAACCACTCGGCACCGGGCAGCGACGGCATGAGCCGGTCCCGCAGCACCGCGCCGGAGCCACCGCTGATGGCGATGGCGAGCTTGCCGGTCGACGAGCAGATCCGCTGGTCGGCGAGGACACCGGCCAGGTCGTTCAACGCCCCCGGCCGGATGTCGACGACGACCGGCGAGGGGATGAGCCTCGTCAGTACTGGCACGCGATCTCCCGGCCCTTGGCGAGGTCGTCGTGGTTGTCGATCTCGACCCACTTGACGTCGCCGATCGGGGCCACGTCGACCTTGAAGCCGCGGTTGACCAGCTCCTGGTAGCCGTCCTCGTAGTAGAGGTCGGGGTCCCGCTCGAAGGTGGTCTTCAGGGCGTCGGCCAGCTCGTCGGCGGCGGAGCCCTCGATGAGGGTGACGCCGATGTACTCACCGGTGGCCTCGGCCGGGTCCATGAGCTTGGTGATGCGCTCGACGCCCTTGTCGGCGTCGACGATGACCTTCATCTCCTCGTCGGCGAGCTGCTTCACCGTGTCGAGGGCGAGGATGATCTTCTGGCCGTTGCCGCGGGCGGCGAGCAGCGTCTTCTCGACGGAGACCGGGTGCACGGTGTCGCCGTTGGCGAGGATCACGTCGTGCTTGATGGCATCACGGCCGCACCACAGGGAGTAGGCGTTGTTCCACTCCTCGGCCTTGTCGTTGTCGATCAGCGTCAGCTTGAGGCCGTACTTCGCCTCCAGGGCCGCCTTGCGCTCGTAGACGGCCTCCTTCTTGTAGCCGACGATGATCGCGACCTCGGTGAGACCGATCTCGGCGAAGTTGCCGAGCGTCAGGTCGAGGATGGTGGTGTCGCCGTCGACGGGCACCAGGGCCTTGGGCAGGGTGTCCGTGTAAGGGCGAAGACGCCGTCCGGCGCCGGCCGCCAGCACGAGGCCGATCATGCGGGTTCTCCTTCATCGTGTACGGCGGGTGCGCCCTTTTTCTCGGCGGCGACCCAGAAGCGGATGCTCTCGACGAGCACCACGAGTGCCACGGCCACGGCGAGTGCCGTGAGCGCGACGGTGAAATCTGCGGGTGACAGCAGGGCTGCGGCCAGGGTGACCAGGAGAGTCCTGCCCTCCTGGCCGCCGATCGCGCGCACCAGCCAGGACGGCGGCGCGCCGGTGCCCCCCTTGATGCGGTACACCGTGTCGTAGTGATGGTAGGCGACCGCGGCCACCAGCCCGAAAGCCGCGGGAAGCGCCCCGTTCACATCGGCTTTGGCCGCCAGTACCAGGACCGTGCCGTATTCGGCGGCGCGGAAGAACGGCGGGACCAGCCAGTCCAGGGGGGCCTTGAGGGGCATGATCAGGGCGAGGCCCGACAGGGCGATGTACAGCGCGGCGGCGGCCACGACCACGGGGCTGCCGTAGGGGTTGGCCAGCGCCGTGCCGACGAGCCCGGCGCCGCCGACGAAGGCGAGCACCGGGGCGGGGCGCAGCCAGGTCACCCGCGGCCGGAGAGCGGCGAAGGCCGAGGCGAGGGGGCCGTTGTCGGCGAGGTCGGCGAGGGCCACGGCGGCGCGGTCGGTGCGGGTGGCCTTGCGGGTCAGCGAGCGCAGGACGCGGCCGGCGGTGGTGTAGCAGGCGGCGAGCGCGCAGCCGATGAGCAGGACGACGAGGGTGATGCGCGGGGTGGTGACCGCGGTGAGCACGGCGATCATCGCCCAGCGCTCGCCGATGGGCAGCACGATCATCCGGCGGACCCAGACCGTCCATCCGACGCTGTCGAGCTTGTCGGAGAGGGCGGCGGTGGGGCTGGTGTTGGCGGTCGCGTCGTGATTCGCCTCGTTGAAGGAGAAGTCCACGACGTGCCGGCAGGTCTGGAGCACCATCGCGCCGAGCGCCAGTGCCCATACGTCGTCACCGCCGCGGGCCGCTCCGAGCGCGAGGCCCGCGTAGTACGCGTACTCCTTGGCGCGGTCGAACGTGGCGTCGAGCCAGGCGCCGAGCGTCGAGTACCGCAGGGAGTAGCGGGCGAGCTGCCCGTCCGTGCAGTCCAGGACGAAGGAGAGGATCAGCAGCAGCCCGGCGGCCACGAAGCCGCCGCGCGTGCCGGTCGCCGCGCAGCCCGCCGCGATCAGCGCGGTGAGCAGCGAGGCGGTGGTGACCTGGTTCGGGGTCAGGCCCCGGCGGGCGCACCAGCGGGCGATGTAGCGCGAGTACGGGCTGATGGCGTACGTCGTGAAGAAGCCGTCCCGGGACTTGACCGCGGTGCGCAGGCGGACGGCCTCGTCGTCGACGGCGGCGACGGCCTGCCGCGCTTCGTTGCGCGTCTGGGGGTCGGTGGGGACGGTGGCGACGAGGGTGCCCAGCTCGGGGCGGTGCACGTCCGTCGCGTCGGATTCCATGGCCGCGGCGATGTCGTCCGGGAGCGCGTCGGAGGCCGTGGCGGCACCGGGCACGGCGGCGGTCGTCCGCAGCGCGCGCGTCAGGGCCGTGCGGGCCTCCGGCTTGGCGGTGACGGCGCCGGGCACCGCCGAGGCGGCGAAGCGGGGGTCGGTGAGACCGAGGCGCAGGGCGTGGACGTGACCGACGAAGCGCGCGTCGACGACGGCGACCCGCTGGTCACCCGGCACGGCGGCGAGCAGCGTCTCGGCGTCCGCCGCGTCGGAGGCGACCCGCACGTCGAAGCCGAGGGACCGCAGATCGCCTTCGAGTGGCGACCCGGGGACCGGCTGACCGGTGAGGATGGCGGTCGACAGACGAACTCACTCCTTGATTCCCGGCGCGGCTCGCGCCGGGCACGTGCGTAAGGGGGGCGCCCCTGGCCATGGCGGCCGGGCGGCACGTCGGCAGAGGCTATCGGATGATGAGAAGCGGGCGTTCACCACCCGTTCACGCCTTGATAAGAGCGGCCTGCGAGGGCCTCGGCCTTCGCGATCATCATGGTGGATGGGGGCCCGCCCCTCCAAACCGCGCCCGTATCGTGCCCGGCTTGCCCCCATAGCGTTCGCTTAGGGTGGGCGCCCATGACATGGCTGATCACCGGCGGGGCCGGATACATCGGGGCACACGTGGCGCGGGTCATGGCCGGCGCCGGGGAGGACGTCGTCGTACTGGACGACATCTCCTCGGGAGTGCCGCGGCGGCTGCCCGCGGACATACCTCTCATCAAGGGCTCGGCGCTCGACGGCGACCTGGTGCGCCGGGTCCTCGCCGAGCACGAGGTGACGGGCGTGGTGCACCTCGCGGCGCGCAAGCAGGTCGGCGAGTCCGTGGAGCAGCCGTTGCGCTACTACCGGGAGAACGTGGGCGGCCTGACGACACTGCTCGAAGCGGTGGCCGAGGCGCAGGTGCGGCGGTTCGTGTTCTCGTCGTCGGCGGCGGTGTACGGCAATCCGCCGGACGTGGACCTCGTGGCGGAGGACACTCCTTGCGCGCCGGTCAGCCCCTATGGCGAGACGAAGCTCGCCGGGGAGTGGCTGGTGCGGGCGGCCGGGCGGGCGCACGGCATCGCGACGGTGTGCCTGCGCTACTTCAACGTGGCGGGCGCGGCGGCCCCCGAGCTGGCGGACACCGGCGTCTTCAACGTGATCCCCATGGTCTTCGACCGCCTCACCCGCGACGAGGCGCCCCGCATCTTCGGCGACACCTACCCCACGGCGGACGGCACCTGCGTACGGGACTACATCCACGTCTCCGACCTGGCGGAGGCACACCTGGCGGCGGCCCGGCGGCTCGCGGGCGGCGCCGAGGGTGATCTGACCGTGAACATCGGCCGGGGCGAGGGCGTTTCCGTGCGCGAACTGGTCGATCTGATCGGCGAGGTGAGCGGTGACCACCGCCCGGCGCTGGTCGAGTCCGCGCGCGCCGGTGACGCGCCGCGCGCGGTGGCCGACGCGCGGCTGGCCGCCGAGGAGCTGGGCTGGACGGCTCGGCGCGGGGTGCGCGAGATGGTCGAGTCGGCGTGGGCGGGATGGTGTCTGCACCACCCCGAGGCGGGGCGCCGGTGATCGTCGCGAGGCCCTGACCTGCACCCCTTCCCCAGTCGGCAATCGTTGCCATTTTCGCAGGTCAGAGCAGATGACAACGGTGTTCAGTGCCGCGTTGCCAGGTACCCCCCACCCGTAGTTCACTGTGCTCGCGCGACGACCGAACAGCAGAACGACGACCGACGCGGGAGGCGGGCTCCATGGGGGCTGGGCACGATCACGGACACACGCACGGGGCACCGGCCACAGGCACGGCGGCCCACGCCTACAAGGGGCGGCTGCGGGTGGCGCTCGGCATCACCATCACCGTGATGATCGCCCAGATCGTGGGCGGCATCATGGCGGACTCGCTCGCGCTCATCGCGGACGCGACGCACATGGCGACGGACGCGCTGGGGCTCGGCATGGCGCTGCTCGCCATCCACTTCGCGAACAGGCCGCCCACCGAGAGCCGCACGTTCGGTTACGCCCGCGCCGAGATACTCGCGGCGCTCGCCAACTGCCTGCTGCTGCTCGGGGTGGGCGGCTATGTGCTGTACGAGGCGGTCGAGCGGTTCATCACGCCCGCCGACACCCAGGGCGGCCTGGCCGTCTTCTTCGGTGTCTTCGGACTGGTAGCGAACATGATCTCGCTGTCGCTGCTGATGCGCGGCCAGAAGGACAGCCTCAATGTGCGCGGCGCGTTCCTGGAGGTCGTGGCGGACACCCTCGGCTCCGTGGCGGTCATCGTCTCGGCGGCCGTCATCATGCTCACCGGCTGGCAGGCGGCGGACCCGATCGCCTCGCTCGTGATCGGCCTCATGATCGTTCCGCGTACGGTCAAGCTCCTGAAGGAGACCCTGAACGTCCTGCTGGAGTCGGCACCCAAGGGCGTCGACATGGCCGAGGTGCGGGCCCACATACTCGGCCTGCCGGGTGTCGAGGAGGTCCACGACCTGCACGCCTGGACGATCACCTCGGGCATGCCCGTCCTCTCCGCCCATGTCGTCGTCAGCTCCGAAACGCTCGACTCGATCGGCCACGAGAAGATGCTGCACGAACTCCAGGGCTGCCTGGGCGATCACTTCGACGTGGAGCACTGCACGTTCCAGCTGGAGCCGAGCGGGCACGCGGCGCACGAGGCCAAGCTCTGCCACTGACGGTGCTAGCCTGGGCCCGAGTTCTTGGGATCCGAGGAGGTGGGTTGATGACTGTCGCGGCTGACGCTGCCGTGCGCGGCGACACGTGCATCCCCACTTCCCGGGCTCGCGCCTGACGGCTGATTCGGCACGTCCGCGGGCCCCTCACGCAAGGGTTTCCCACGTTGACCGACAACACCTCGATCACCGACGCCTTCTTCGCCCTGCACCACGGACTTCCGCGGCAGAGCCCCGGCTCCGACGACACCACCCGCCTGCTGCTGCGCCTCGCGGGTGAGCTGCCCGAGCGGCCGCGCGTCCTCGACCTGGGCTGCGGACCCGGCCGGGCCGCGCTCCTGCTCGCCGCGGAGGCGGGCGCCGAAGTGAACGCCGTGGATCTGCACGAACCGTTCCTCGACGAACTCCGCGCGGCCGCCGCCGAGCGCGGGCTCACCGGTTCGATCACCACCGTCCATGCCGACATGGCCCAACTCCCCTATCCGGGTGGTTCGTTCGACCTCGTCTGGGCCGAGGGTTCGGCCTACGCCATCGGCTTCGACAACGCCCTGCGCGACTGGCGCCGGCTGCTCGCGCCCGGCGGGGCGCTCGTCGTCACCGAGTGCGAGTGGACGACCGCCGAGCCGTCCACAGCGGCGCGCGCCTTCTGGGACCGGCACTACCCGCTGCGTACGGGCGAGGAGAACGCCCGGGCCGCCACCGCCGCCGGCTACTGCGTGCTCGGCGCGCACCCGCAGCCGGAGACCGACTGGGACGAGTACTACGGCCCGCTGGCCGCCCGCGCGGACGCGGCGGACCCGGACGCGCCCGGGATGGCCGAGGCCCTCGCCGCCACGCGCGAGGAGATCGCGATGCGGCGCGCGCACGGGTCGGAGTTCGGATACACGGGTTACGTCCTGCGCCCCGTCGGCTCCGACTCCTGGCCGACCCGCCCGGAGAGCGCCGCGGACATCGCCTCGGTGCACGCGCTGAACACCGCCGCGTTCGCCACGGATGCGGAGGCCGACCTGGTCGAGGCCCTGCGCGCCGACCCGGAGGCCTGGCTGCCCGGGATGTCGTACGTCGCCGAGGCGCCGGACGGGTCGGTCGCGGCGCACGCGCTGATCACCCGCTGCCGGGTGGGCGGGGCGCCCGCGCTCGCCCTCGCGCCCGTCGCCGTGCTGCCGCGCTACCAGCGGGCGGGGGCCGGTTCGGCGGTCATCCGCGCGGTGCTGGACGCGGCACGGGCACGTGGGGAGCGGCTCGTCCTCGTGCTCGGGCATCCGGCGTACTACCCGAGGTTCGGTTTTGAGCCCGCGTCCGGGTACGGGATTCGGCCAGGGTTCGAGGTTCCGGACGAGGCCATGATGGCGCTCGTCCTGAACGAGGCCGACGGTGTCGCGCCGCTGCCCCGGGGCACGATCCAGTACCCGGCCGCTTTCGGGGTCTGAGACCCGCCCGGGCGCGTTCCACCCGGGCGGCCACCTCGCATGTCCCGGAGTGCTTCCGCACGCCGGGACATGCGGTCCTCGGAGTGCCTGGAGAGTGCGGGACGTACGGCAGACTTGAGGCTCGAACCGAAGCGAAGGATGGGTATGCCGATCACACCTGCCACCGCGGCGAACAGCTCGTCGAACGGCACCGGAGAAGCGATCTTGCTGGAACTCGTCGACGAGGACGGCAGGACGATCGGCACAGCGGAGAAACTCTCCGCGCATGAGGCGCCCGGGCAGCTGCACCGGGCGTTCTCCGTTTTCCTCTTCGACGAGCAGGGGCGGCTGCTGCTCCAGCAGCGCGCGGCCGGCAAGTACCACTCCCCCGGCGTCTGGTCGAACACCTGCTGCGGCCACCCCTATCCGGGCGAGGCGCCGTTCGCCGCGGCCGCCCGGCGTACGTACGAGGAGCTGGGCGTCTCGCCCTCGCTGCTCGCCGAGGCGGGCACCGTGCGCTACAACCACCCGGACCCGGAGTCGGGCCTGGTGGAGCAGGAGTTCAACCACCTCTTCGTCGGGATGGTCCAGTCGCCGCTGCGCCCGGACCCCTCCGAGGTCGGCGAGACCGCGTTCGTGACGGCCGATGAGCTGAAGGCCCGGCACGAGGAGGGGCCGTTCTCCGCCTGGTTCATGACCGTGCTCGACGCGGCACGCCCCGCGATCAAGGAGCTGACCGGGTCCTCGGCGGGCTGGTAGCCCCCTTTTTTACTTCGGGCGAGTGGCGCCAAAATGGGAATTTGCAGCCAAAGTTTGATGGTTCCGTCTATTTAAAGACATTTGATCATCCTTCGGAGTGCGCCGTGCGCCGCGCTTCCCTACGTTGAGGGTTGTCAGGCGGAGAATCTCTCCGCCTGCAAACCGAAGGAAATCCTCATGCGCACCATGCGCACAACGGGCACAGCCCGGACCTTCCTGATCGCCGCGATCGCCGTAGCCGGCCTCACTCTCACTCCCGCACTCGCCTCCGCACAGCCCGGTACGGGCAGCGACCGCACGGCCGCTGCCGGGGCCCCCGGCAGCAACGGCGCCAACGGCGTCGGGACCCTCGGAGGTATCGGCGGCCTCGGCGGCACCGGTGGCGCCGCGGGTGCCAACGGCAACGGCGGCAATGGCGGCAACGGCGGCAACGCCACCGGCGTCGCGAGCGTCGGCGGCCTCGGCGGCACGGGCGGAGCCGGCGGCGCCAACGGCAACGGCGGCAACGGCGGAGCCGGCGGCGAGGCCAAGCTCGGCGGCACCGGAGGCAAGGGCGGCGTCGGCGGCGTCGGCAACGCCGGTGCCGGTATCGCCGGCGGCAAGGGCGGCAACGGCGGCGCCTCCATCATCGCGGGCGGCCACACGGGCGGGACGGGTGGCGCGGGTGGCGCGGCCAGTCCGGTGTGCCCGGGCAAGCCCGGTGGCAACGGCACCGCCGCCACGGCGTTCGCGGACGGCACCACCGGCGCCACCGGTGCGGCCGGCAGGACCACTCTCCCCTGCTGAACATCTCCGGTGCTGAACATCTCCGGTGCAGGGCTGACGAGCAGTCAGCGAAACACGCGGCCCGGTGCCGGCGAGACCTCAGCCGTCGCCGGGCTTCAGGGGCAGGGCCGCCCAGATGACCTTGCCCCCGCTCGCGGTGTGCTCGACGTCGCAGGCGCCGCCCGCCTCCTGCGTGATCTCGCGGACGATGAGCAGCCCGCGGCCGCCCGTCTGCCCGTGGTCCGCCACGAGCGCCGTCGGTCGGTACGGATGGTCGTCCTCGACGGAGACCCGCACCCATTCGGCGCCGACCGCCACCTCCACGGCGAGCATCGGCGAGAGCAGGGCGGCATGGCGCACCGCGTTGGTCACCAGCTCGGAGACGATGAGCAGCAGGCCCTCGATGAGGTCGTCCGACGCCGGTACGCCCTGCCGGGCCAGCAGGTCGCGCACCGCGTGCCGTGCCTGGGGCACGGAGGCGTCGACGGCGGGGGCGGTGAAGCGCCACACCCCTTCGTACGGCGCCTGTCCGTCACCCCTGGGGAGCGGGCCGGAGCCCCTCCCGTCGTTCGCCATCGTCCGGTCGCCGCCCTCGCGCTCGATTGTCACCACACATCGAGTGTTGGGAACACACGTGTCCGGACCGCGCTACTGACCAGAAGTCAGCGATTATCGACGGGATTTGATCGTAGGCGTATGACAGCGTCAGATGTGCGACTGGTCCTGCCCGCCGTGTGCTGTTTCCGAGGCTTCTTCAGGTTGTACGAGGCTCACGATGCGACGGCCGCCGATACCGGTGGCGATGAGGCCGAGGCCGTCGAAGAGCAGCGCCAGGGAGAAGAAGCAACCGATGACGTACTGACTGCTGCTGGGCCACTCGGCGAGGACCAGGACGCCGATGAGCAGGCCGAAGGCGCCCTGCAAGAGCGTCAGGGCGAACTGCGGGCCGCGTACGACCAGGCTGCCGACCAGGCGGAACACTCCGCCGGTGAGGAAGAGCAGCGCCGCGAACATGGTCAGCGCCTCCGCCGCCACGTCGGGCCTTCGGATGATCACGACGCCCGCCGCGAGGTTCAGCGCGGCGACCACCACGCCCAGCCAGAAGAAGCTGCTGCCCCGCGACTGGACGGCGTGCAGCAGGCCGACGATGCCGCCGACCAGCAGGAGCCAGCCGAAGAGCAGCATCGAGGTCAGCGTGGCGACGCCGGTGTAGACGAGGCCGACGATCCCGGCGACCGCCAGAATCACGCCCAGCACCGCGAGCCAGCCGAAGCCGCGGCTGAGGCGGGCGCCCTGAGGTCCGGGGGTGTCGCTCGCGGGCCCCGGGAACTTGGCTTCCTTGGATCTGGCCATCAGCGCCTCCGTATCACTCGGCGAGCTGTCCGGGCCCTCGGGTCGCGCGAACCGTGCGGGCCGCCCCCTTCTTGATCGTACGTTCGAGGGGTGCGGATAGCATCCGGCGCATGGAACCGCAGCTGAGGCACACCGTCACGGACGGCGTCGCCACCGTCGTCATCGACCATCCGGCCAAGCGCAACGCCATGACCGCGGACATGTGGCGCCGGGTGCCGCCCCTGTTCGCGGGGCTCGCCGCCGACCCGGCCGTACGCGTCGTCGTGCTCACCGGAGAGGGCGAGACCTTCTGCGCGGGCGCGGACATCTCCTCGCTGCGGGAGGCCCCCGAGGCGGCGCAGGAGCTGGCGGTGCGGGCCGAGGACGCGATAGCGGCCTTCCCCAAGCCGACGCTCGCCGCGGTGCGCGGCTACTGCGTGGGGGGCGGCAGCCAGTTGGCCGGCGTGTGCGACCTGCGCTTCACGGAGGAGGGCGCCATGTTCGGCATCACGCCCGCGAAGCTCGGCATCGTCTATCCGGCCTCCTCCACCCGGCGCCTGGTGTCGCTGGTGGGGCCCGCCACCGCCAAGTACCTCCTGTTCTCGGGTGAGTTGATCGACGCGCAGCGGGCACTGCGGACCGGTCTGGTGGACGAGGTGCTGCCCGCGGGCGGCCTCGACAAGCGCGTCGCGGAGTTCGCCGGCATCCTCGCCTCCCGCTCGCAGCTGACGCAGGCGGCGGCCAAGGAGTTCGCCGCGGGGCGCACCGACCGGGACGCGTACTGGGCGGCCGAGCAGGCGCGCGACGGCGACATCGCCGAGGGTGTCGCCGCCTTCCTGGAGCGCAGGCCGCCGCGTTTCACGTGGAGCGCGCGGGCGGACTGAGCGTTCCGCGGCCGTTCCCCGCCGCCGCCCGGCAGCGGTCCGCGTCTACCGGCCGAGGGGGCTGTGCTCGCGGAATCTCGCCACGATGTGCGCGGGCGCCTTCTCCGGCGACCCGGCGTCGTAGGGCGGCTGCGGGTCGTACTCCGCCATGAGCTGCACGGACTGCGCGTACTCATCACCTGCGATCCTGCCGCCCAGCGTGAGCCCCATGTCGATCCCCGCGGAGACGCCGGCCGCGGTGACGTACTTGCCGTCGAAGACGACCCGCTCCCCCGTCGACCGGGCGCCGAGGCGGTCCAGCTCGGTCAGGGCGAGCCAGTGCGAGGTGGCGCGGCGGCCTGTAAGGAGACCCGCGGCGGCGAGCGCCAGCGAACCGGTGCATACGGAGGTCGTCCAGGTCGTGGTGGGGTCGACGGCGCGGAGCCAGCCGAGGAGCGCCTCGTTCTCCATCTGGTCGCGCTGGTCGGGGCCGCCGGGAACGACGACGATGTCGGGGCGCCGCACCTCGTCGAAGGACTTCCCGGCGACGAGCGCGAGAAAGTTCCCGTCGTCGCGCACGGGGCCCGCCTTCTCGGCCACGAAGACGGTCTCGGCGCCGGGCAGGCTGTACAGCATCTGGTACGGCCCTATCGCGTCCAGGACGGTGAAGCGCTCGTACAGGGCGATGGCGATCTGCATGGGGTCATCCCTATCGGTTGTCGGTTGCCGGTTACCGGCGTGTGGGCGTGACGGGCGTGCCGGTCCTCCGGGCGGGTGCCGGGACCGGATGGAAGCGGCGGCGGTACTCCGCCGGTGCCGCGCCGAGCGCTTTGACGAAGGCGCGGCGCATGGCCTCCGGTGTGCCGTAGCCGCAGGCGCGTGAGATCTCCTCCACGCCGTCGGAGGTGTCCTCCAGGAGGCGGCGCGCGTGTTCGATACGGACGCGCTCGACGTACTTGCCCGGTGTCAGGCCGGTCTCGGCCTGGAAGGCGCGGGCGAAGTGGCGGGGCGAGAGGCGCGCGCGGACGGCGAGCGCGTCGACCGACAGGTCGTCGGCCGGGTGCTCGGTGATCCACTGCTGGACCTCGCGCAGCGGCTCGCGGCGTGCCGTCTGCGCGGCGAGCTGGACGCTGAACTGCGCCTGGTTTCCCGGGCGGCGCAGAAAGACGACCAGGTGGCGGGCGACGGTCAGCGCCACCTCACGGCCCAGGTCCTCCTCGACGAGCGCCAGGGCGAGGTCGATTCCGGCGGTCACCCCGGCGGACGTCGCGACGTGGCCGTCGCGTACGTAGATCGGGTCCGGGTCGACCTCGACGCCCGGGTGGTCCTTGGCGAGCTTGGCGCAGTGCGCCCAGTGCGTCGTGGCCCGGCGGCCCTCCAGGAGGCCCGCCTCGGCGAGGCGGAGGGCGCCGGTGCAGACGGACACCAGGCGCCGCGCCCGCGGGCCGTGGGCGCGCAGCCAGTCGATCAGCTCGGGGTCCGGCGGGCGGGTGCCGGTGCCGCCGGGGACGAGCAGTGTGTGCGGGGCGGGTACGTCGGTCAGGGCGTGGTCCGGGACCAGGGTGAGGCCGCTGGACGTCCGTACGGGCGTGCCGTCCAGGGAGGCGGTGCGAACGGCGTACCCCCCGGCGCGGTCGCCGAGGCAGTGCGTCGCGCCCGTGAAGACCTCCACGGGGCCTGTGACGTCGAGGCTCTGGACGCCTTCGAAGAGGACGACCAGAACGGTGCGCTGCTCCATGCCCTCGATTCTTGGCCTCCCCGACGATGGCCGCAATGACGAGTACCCCTCCTTTTCTGCCTCGGGCGAGGCGCACCCGCCCTCGGCGCCGGCCCCCTCCTGTCTTCGGCCACGGCGTCCCGCAGACTCCATACCAACCAGTAGGTATCGTGCCTCCATGACCTCTTCGACGACCTCGTCCCCGGCCGCCGCGCTGCACCCGCGTGCCGCACGCCGCTGCCACAACGTGCTCAACCCGCTGCACTCGACGCACTACTTCTCACCGGACGTGACGCGGGAGCTGGGCCTGCTCGGGATCACCCACCGCAGTGCCGTCAACTTCGCGGTGCGCGCGGCCGCGATGGGACCCGTCGGCGCCGGTGTCGTGACGGCGACCTTCTACAACTACAAGCACGAACTCGTCGCCGCGCACGTGCCCGAGGTGTGGAGGACCGCCGCTCCGAGTGAGGTCCTCGGCGCACGCCTGCGCGCCGTCGACGCGACGCTGCGCCGGCTCCTCGGCGAGGAGGCCGTGGCGTCCTCGGAGATGAGGGAAGCCGCGGGGCTCGCCCTGCGCGCCACCGAGGCCTGCGCCCGTACCGCGCGCCCCCTGTACGCGGCCCACGCCGACCTGCCGGTCCCCGAGGAGCCGCACCTCGCGTACTGGCACGGGGCGACGCTGCTGCGCGAGCACCGCGGCGACGGGCACCTCACCGTGCTGCTCGACGCCGGACTCGACGGCCTCGAAGCGCTGGTCACCCACACCGCCACCGGCAAGGGCATCGCCCCCAAGTGGGTCTTCTCCACCCGCGGCTGGAACCAGCAGGAGTGGGACGCCGCCGAGGAGCGGCTGCGCGGGCGCGGACTGCTCGACGGCGACGGCGAGTTGACCGAGAACGGCGTGGCGCTGCGCCGGGACGTCGAGGCGGAGACGGACCGGCTGGACCGGGCGCCCTACGAGCACCTGGGCGCGGCGGGCGTCGAGCGCCTGACCGAACTCGGCACCGCGTTCCTCGGGGCGGCGTCGCAAGCCGGGGCGTTCCCGGCGGATCTGCTCGGCAGGCGCTGACACAGGCTCCGCGGGCGGTTCCGGCATGGCATCACCGCGCCGAGGTACCCGTCCGTCTCCTGGCCGCCATTCCGGCCGCGCCGGGAGACGAAAGGGGAATCCCCATGTTCCGTGCCATCGCGGACATTCTGCGTCAGATAGGCGGCGCCATCGCCACCGTCGTCACCCTGCCGTTCCGGGCGCTGGCCCGGCTGTTCGGCGGAGCCTCCAGTTCCGCCGGGCGGGGCGGCCGGCGCACCGGACGGCGTTCGGGCCGCGCGGGCCGGGCCCGCCGGGTCTGATCCTGCGCTGTCGGTACCACCTGCCACAATTGCCCGGCAACCCCAGCGAGAAGGCGGTACCGGAACGTGGCAGCTTTGAAGACGTCCACTCCCTCGTCCATCGAAGGCAGGATCGCCGAGGAACTCGGCGTGCGGGAGCGGCAGGTGAAGGCCGCCGTCGACCTGCTCGACGGCGGTTCGACGGTGCCCTTCATCGCGCGCTACCGCAAGGAAGCGACCGAGATGCTCGACGACGCGCAGCTGCGCACGCTCGAGGAGCGGCTGCGCTATCTGCGCGAACTGGAGGAGCGGCGCGCCGCGATCCTCGACTCGGTCCGTGAGCAGGGCAAGCTCACCGACGATCTCGAGACGCGGATCCGCGAGGCCGACACCAAGGCGCGCCTGGAGGACATCTACCTCCCGTTCAAGCCGAAGCGGCGCACCAAGGCGCAGATCGCCCGTGAGGCGGGCCTCGAACCGCTGGCGGACGGGCTGCTGTCGGACCCGGGCGTGGACCCGCACGCCGCCGCGGCCGCGTTCGTGGACGCCGACAAGGGCGTCGCGGACCCGCAGGCCGCGCTGGACGGGGCGCGCGCGATCCTCGCCGAGCGGTTCTCGGAGGACGCCGATCTCATCGGTGAGCTGCGCGAGCGCATGTGGGTGCGCGGCCGTCTCGTCGCGAAGGTCCGCGAGGGCAAGGAGGAGGCGGGCGCCAAGTTCGCCGACTACTTCGACTTCGCCGAGCCCTTCAAGGAGCTGCCCTCGCACCGCGTCCTCGCCATGCTGCGCGGCGAGAAGGAGGAGGTCCTCGACCTCACCCTGGAGCCCGAGGAGCCCGCCGCCACGCCGGGGACCCCCTCTTCGTACGAGGGGATCGTCGCCCAGCGCTTCGGCATCGCCGACCGGGGCCGTCCGGGCGACAAGTGGCTCCAGGACACCGTGCGCTGGTCCTGGCGGACCCGCATCCTCGTCCACCTCGGCATCGACCTGCGGCTGCGGCTGCGTACGGCCGCCGAGGACGAGGCGGTCCGGGTCTTCGCGTCGAACCTCCGCGACCTGCTGCTCGCGGCCCCCGCGGGCACGCGCGCGACGCTCGGCCTCGACCCCGGTTTCCGTACGGGGGTGAAGGTCGCCGTCGTCGACGCCACGGGCAAGGTCGTCGCGACCGACACGATCCACCCGCACGTCCCGGCCAACAAGTGGGACCAGTCCCTGGCCACGCTCGCGAGGCTCGCCAAGGAGCACCAGGTCGACCTGATCGCGATCGGCAACGGCACGGCGTCCCGCGAGACCGACAAGCTCGCGGCCGAACTCATCGCCAAGCACCCGGAGTTGAACCTCACCAAGGTGATGGTCTCCGAGGCGGGCGCTTCCGTGTACTCCGCGTCGGCGTTCGCCTCGCAGGAGCTGCCTGACCTCGACGTCTCGATCCGTGGCGCGGTCTCCATCGCGCGACGGCTCCAGGACCCGCTCGCCGAGCTGGTGAAGATCGACCCCAAGTCGATCGGCGTCGGCCAGTACCAGCACGACCTGTCCGAAGTGAAGCTGTCGCGCTCGCTGGACGCGGTCGTCGAGGACTGTGTGAACGGCGTGGGCGTGGACGTGAACACCGCGTCCGCCCCGCTGCTCGCCCGGGTCTCGGGCATTGGCGCGGGCCTCGCGGAGAACATCGTGGCGCACCGCGACGCGAACGGCCCGTTCAAGAGCCGCAAGGGTCTCAAGGACGTGTCCCGGCTCGGCCCGAAGGCGTACGAGCAGTGCGCGGGCTTCCTGCGCATCCGCGGCGGCGACGACCCGCTGGACGCCTCCAGCGTGCACCCGGAGGCCTATCCGGTGGTGCGCAAGATGGTGAAGTCGGCGGGCGGCGAGGTGTCCTCGCTGATCGGCAACACGGCCGCGCTGCGCTCGCTGCGGGCGGACGACTTCGTGGACGACGTCTTCGGGCTACCCACGGTGACGGACATCCTGAAGGAGCTGGAGAAGCCCGGGCGCGACCCGCGGCCCGCCTTCAAGACGGCGACGTTCAAGGACGGTGTCGAGAAGATCTCCGACCTCGCCTCGGGGATGGTCCTCGAAGGCGTCGTCACGAACGTGGCGGCGTTCGGGGCGTTCGTGGACGTGGGCGTCCACCAGGACGGGTTGGTGCATGTCTCGGCGATGTCCAAGACGTTCGTCAAGGACCCGCGTGACGTGGTCAAGCCGGGCGACATCGTCAAGGTGAAGGTCATGGACGTCGACATTCCGCGCAAGCGGATCTCGCTGACGCTGCGTCTGGACGACGAGGCGAGCCCCTCGGGTGAGGAGCAGCCGAAGCGCGGCGGACGGCCGCCGCGCCAGCGCGAGCAGGGTCAGAGCGGCCAGAGTCGGGACAGCCAGAGTCAGGGCGGCCAGAGTCGGGGCGGCCAGAGTCGGGGCGGCCAGGATCAGCGCGGCGGGCAGGGCCGCCGTGGTGACCAGCGGGCCCAGAAGCCGCAGCGGCAGGGCCCGCCGCCCGCCAACGACGCGATGGCCGAGGCGCTGCGGCGGGCCGGCCTGGTGGACCCGAAGCGACGCTGACACCACGCTGACACCCCTCGGGGGGCGGAGGTCAGAGTGACAGCTCGGTCACTTTGCCCTCCGTCACCTCCAGGCGGCGCGTCACACTCACCGCGTCCAGCATCCGGCGGTCGTGCGTGACGAGCAGCAGGGTGCCCTCGTAGGACTCCAGGGCCGCCTCCAACTGCTCGATCGCGGGTAGGTCGAGGTGGTTCGTCGGCTCGTCGAGGACGAGGAGGTTGACGCCCCTGCCCTGGAGCAGCGCGAGGGCCGCGCGGGTGCGTTCACCGGGCGAGAGCGTCACCGCGGAGCGCAGGACGTGCTCCGCCTTCAGGCCGAACTTGGCGAGCAGCGTGCGGACCTCCGCCGGCTCGGTGTCCGGCACGGCCGCGCAGAACGCGTCGAGCAGGGACTCCTCGCCGTGGAAGAGGGCGCGGGCCTGGTCGACCTCGCCGACGAGTACGCCCGAGCCGAGGGCCGCGTGGCCCGCGTCCAGGGGGACGCGTCCCAGGAGGGCGCCGAGCAGCGTCGACTTGCCCGAGCCGTTCGCCCCGGTGATCGCCACGCGGTCCGCCCAGTCGATCTGCACGGTGACGGGGCCCAGGGTGAACTCCCCCCGGCGCACCTGCGCGTCGCGCAGGCTTGCCACGACCGCGCCCGAGCGGGGCGCCGCCGCGATCTCCATGCGCAGCTCCCACTCCTTGCGGGGCTCCTCGACCGCGTCCAGGCGCTCGATCATGCGCTGCGTCTGGCGGGCCTTCGCGGCCTGCTTCTCGGTGGCGTCGCTGCGGAAGTTCCGGCCGATCTTGTCGTTGTCGCCGCCCGACTTCGCCTTGCGGCGGGCGTTCTTGACGCCCTTTTCCGCCCAGGAGCGCTGCATCTGGGCACGGCTCTGGAGCGCCGCCTTCTTGTCGGCGTACTCGTCGTAATCGTCGCGGGCGTGGCGGCGGGCCACCTCCCGCTCCTCCAGATACGCGTCGTAGCCGCCGCCGTAGAGGTTGATCTGCTGCTGGGCCAGATCGAGTTCGAGGACCTTGGTGACGGTGCGGCTGAGGAACTCGCGGTCGTGGCTGACGACGACCGTGCCGGCGCGCAGGCCCTTGACGAAGGCCTCCAGGCGTTCCAGGCCCGCCAGGTCGAGGTCGTTGGTCGGCTCGTCCAGGAGGAACACGTCGTAGCGCGAGAGCAGCAGCGAGGCGAGGCCCGCACGGGCCGCCTGGCCCCCGGAGAGCGATGTCATCGTCTGGTCCAGGCCGACGGTCAGGCCGAGGGAGTCCGTGACCTCCTCGGCGCGCTCGTCGAGGTCGGCGCCGCCGAGGGCCAGCCAGCGCTCCAGGCTGTCGGCGTAGGCGTCGTCCGCGCCGGGGGCTCCGTCCACCAGGGCCTGGGTGGCCTCGTCCATGATCCGCTGGGCCTCCGCGACGCCGGTGCGGCGGGCCAGGAACGCGCGGATCGTCTCGCCCGGACGGCGCTCCGGCTCCTGGGGCAGGTGGCCCACGGAGGCGGTCGGGGGCGACAGCCTCAGCTCTCCCCCCTCGGGGGTGTCCAGGCCGGCGAGCAGCCGCAGGAGGGTGGACTTGCCGGCGCCGTTCGCGCCCACCAGGCCGATGACGTCGCCGGGGGCGACGACCAGTTCCAGGGCGGAGAAGAGGGTGCGGTCGCCGTGGGCGGCGGTGAGGTCTTTGGCGACGAGAGTTGCGGTCATCAGGGGGGTCATTCTACGGGCGGGGTACGGGGGCGCGGCCGGGCTCCCCTTCCCCCAGCCCCTTACGGCGCCCCCGTGGGCCGGGTCGGGGTCACGAGGACGCTCGTGGAGGTTCGGGCCACGACATAGGAGTCGCCTTTCGTGGCCTTCGCCGCGAGGGGGACCCGGTGCTCGCCCGCCTCCAGGACCTCGTCGAAGACCTCGTGCACGTGAGCGCGGGACAAGCGGTCCACCCGGTAGGCGATCAGCTGGACCCGGCACGTCGACGTGATCTGGAGCCGTGCCGCCTCCCGGCACGCGGCGAGGCCGGTCAGGCGGCGCTGTTCCTGGGGGCTGCGGTCCAGCGCGTACTCGATCTGGGCGACCAGGAGCGGGACTATCGGGGCGAGTCCGTCGACGTAGGCGACCTCGACCCCGGCCCGGTCGAACGCCGAGCGCACGGAGCGCCGGGTCTCGTCGGTGACGGTGCGGCCGAACGCGACGGCTCCGTACGTGCGTAGCTCGTCAGGGGGGACGTCCGCCGCGTCGGCGGCGATCTCCGCGCCGATGCCGATCGTGCGCAGCGCCGCCGCCAGCTTGGCGAGGAGCGCGACGCGGGGGCCGATCAGCAGGACCCGTCGGCGGGTCTGCGGCGCCTCGGAGGCGAGCAACTGGCCGAGCGCCGCGCGGTATTCGGCGCCGCGGAAGCGGAACGGCCCTATGCCGTGGTAGCCGTTGAGTTCGAGATCGGCGGGTTCCGCCGTCTGCCAGGCGAAGTCGCGCCAGATGAAGTCGTCGCTGTCGTCGGGGGCCTTCTCGATCACCGCCGTGACCGCGCCGCACTCCAGGCCCTCGCACTCGGGGCAGCCGTAGATGACGTACCGCCCGTCGCGCAGGGGCGCGGGGGCTTCCAGGAGGAGCCTGCGGACGTGTGCCGTGAAGATGGCGGGCGGGATGTCGGCGGCCAGCGGCGACACCGCGTCGAGGTCGCAGAGCTGGAAGAGGAGGGGGCGCCCGTTCACGATGAAGTCGACGAAGTCGCGGTGCACTTGGAAGTCACCGTTGGCGAGAACTCCACCGGCTCGCATGGCCGGTGCCAGACCGAAGGTCGCGTACTCGGCAGACATGCTGTGAGTATCCCCAGCGGAGGGGTGATGTGAGCACGGCATGACACATTTCGCCGCGCCGAATCGCCGTCGGCGAGCCCGCGGCGGCCTCGGACGCGTGTCGCTGCGTACGCGTGGTCGAGGGCGTACGCGTGCAGAGCCGACTGGACGCGCACGGTCGCTCGGAGGGCGGCGGGCGGTGGGCGCGCCGCCCTCCGAAGGCCGTCAGTGGGTCTTGACCGGGTCGTTGTCCGTTTCCAGGCCGTCGCCCTCGTCGTCCTGGGCGGGGCCGATCCGGATCTCGAAGTCACCGTCGTACTGCTCGTGGCCCGCGATCACGGCCTTCTCGACGGCTTCCGTGCCGTGCTCGCCGCGCACGATCAGCGGGTCGTGGCGCAGGTCCCGCATCAGGGAGACGCACATACCGATCATGACGAGCGTGAAGGGTGCCGCGACCAGGATGGTGAGGTTGCGCAGACCCGTGAGCGCGTCGTCCGACCCGTCGCCGATCAGCAGCATGATCGCCGCCACGGCGCCGGTCACGATGCCCCAGAAGATCACGACGAACCGGCCCGGTTCGAGTGCGCCCCGCTGGGAGAGCGTGCCCATGACGATCGACGCGGCGTCGGCGCCCGACACGAAGAAGATGCCTACGAGGATCATCACGAGGAGGCTGGTGACCGTCGCGATCGGATACTCGTGGAGCAGCCCGAAGAGCTGCGCCTCCGGTGTCGTCTCGCCCTTCAGGCCGCCCCGGTCCGCGACGGTGATGGCGCTGCCGCCGAACACCGCGAACCAGATGAGGCTGACCGTGCTCGGCACCAGGATGACGCCGCCGACGAACTGACGGATCGTACGGCCGCGGCTGATCCGCGCGATGAACATGCCCACGAAGGGCGTCCAGGAGATCCACCAGGCCCAGTAGAAGACCGTCCAGCTGCTCAGCCAGTCCGCGACGCCCTTGCCGCTGGAGGCCTCGGTGCGGCCGATCAGCTGGGGCAGGTCGTCGAGGTAGGCGCCGAGCGAGGACGGCAGCATGTCGAGCATGATGACGGTGGGGCCCGCGATGAAGACGAACACGACCAGCAGCAGCGCGAGCACCATGTTGATGTTGGACAGCCACTGGACGCCCTTCTCCACACCGGAGACGGCGGACGCCACGAAGGCCAGGGTCAGCACGGCGATGATCACGACGAGCAGGCCGGTGCCGGCGTCGTCCATCCAGTCGAGCACCTCGATGCCGCTGCCGATCTGGAGGGCGCCGAGGCCCAGCGAGGCGGCCGAGCCGAAGAGCGTGGCGAAGATGGCCAGGATGTCGATGACCCGGCCCCAGGCGCCGCGGGCGTGCTTCTCGCCGATGAGCGGTTCGAAGACGGCGCTGATGGTCTGGCGCCGGTTGCGCCGGAAGGTGCTGTACGCGATGGCGAGGCCCACGACCGCGTAGATCGCCCACGGGTGGAGCGTCCAGTGGAAGAGGGTGGTGGCCATCGACGTCTCCATCGCCGCGGCCGAGTCGGCCGGGTCGGTGCCCGGCGGTGGCGCGGTGAAGTGCGCCAGGGGCTCACTCACTCCGTAGAACATCAGGCCGATACCCATACCGGCGCTGAACATCATGGCGACCCAGGAGACGGTGCGGAACTCCGGCTCCTCCCCCTCCTTGCCGAGGGTGATCTTTCCGTACCGGCTGACGGCGAGCCAGAGCGCGAAGACCACGAAGCCGCTGGCGGTCAGCATGAAGAACCAACCGCCGTTGTGCATCAGGCCGTTGAGCATGTCCGTGGAGATGTCTTTGAGCGAGTCCGTCGCCACCGCGCCCCAGACCACGAACGCCAGGGTGAGCACGGCGGTCACGCCGAACACCACCCGGTCCGTGCTCGGGGACCGGCCGCCGGGGGCGGGCGCCATGATCTCCTGCTGCCCTCCCCCGTCGTCCGCTTGTCGCTGATCCTGCGTCACAGGTGACACCTTTCAAGGGGTCCGTTGAGTCGAGACTTTGTTCTCCGTTACCCCCTACCACATGTGACGCACCTCTCAGGCCCTCAACAGCCCATGTCGGGCCGAGCTGTGACCATGTGATATGGCGCACGTTCGTCGAGCAGGAGCGGTACGAGGGCCCGCGCGGACTGCCGCAGCGGGACGTACGCGCCCGACTTCTGGCGCTTCACCGTGACCCCGTGCAGCGCCAGTTCGTCCTTGATGTCGCCGTACTGGGCGGCGTCCAGGCGGTAGCCGCAGGGCGGGTTCTGGATGATCTCGTTCGGCTCGGCGGGGTCGTTGTCGGCGCCGCCGAGGTAGACGGGGCCGCGGTCGCGGTACCCCTCGGCGCGGGCCGCGTCGGTGGCGCGCTCCAGGCGCGGGCGCCGCTCGTCCGAGTAGTCGAAGAGGCCCTTGAGCGCGGAGGCTTGGGACTTCACGCGGCGGCGGTTGTTCAGCGCCTCGTCCTTCTTCTCGGCCTCGGTGAGGGGGTCGACGCGGCTCTCGATGAGCAGGCCGGCCGCGTGCTTGATGCCGGAGATGTTGCGCAGGATGCGCTCCTGGCCGTCGCCCGCGGTCTGCTTGATGGGGTCGCCGGTGACGGGGTCGGTCCAGATGCCGTAGGTGCCCGTCGTGTACCCGTCTTCCTCGGCGGCCGGGCGTACGTACGCCGTCGACAGGGTCTGGGCCTCCTTGTGCACCGCCTCGTCGGTGTTGAGGTTGCGCGGCCAGAGGTCGAAGAGGTCCTTGTCGTAGTACTTGGGTGTCGCGCCGTACTCGTGCAGGTCGTAGATGACGTCGGGCTTCCGGTCGCGGATCACGGCGGCGAGGGCGCGGCCCTCCGCGGTCTTCAGGGCGATGTGGTCGCGGTTGATGTCGACGCCGTCGGAGTTGCCGCGGGTGTCGGCGGCGCGGCCGTCCGGGTTGGCCGTGGGGACGACCAGAAGGGTGGTGCGCGCCAGGAAGCGCCGGGTCTTCTCGTCCTGCGCGTAGGCGAGGTCGCGGATCGTCGACAGGCAGGCCTCGCGGCCCGACGGTTCGTCGCCGTGCTGGCTACAGATCAGCAGCACGGTGCTCTTCGTGGGGCGTTCCGCGATGCGGACCAGTCGCAGCGGGCGGTCCTGCTTGGTCGTGCCGATACGGGACACGGAGACCCGGTCGCTCGCCTTGTCCACGGTGGTGAGGAGCCTCTGTTCCTCGGGCTGGGTGGTCCAGCGGGCACCCGCGGTCTCCTCGAAGCCGGTGCGCGGCGGCTTCGGGGTCGCCTGGGCGGGCACCGTCAGGAGCGGTGCGGAGAGTGCGACGGTGACGCAGGCGAGCACCAGGGTACGCATTCGGGCTGTCATGAAGTACTGCCTCCCGGAAGGGGGTTGAGCGGACGCGGCGGGGCCACGCCGTCGAGACGGGGTGCGCGGGGGGTGACGGTGGTGGAGGTGGTGAACGCCTTCGCGCCGCCGACCAGGGGCACCTTCGCGTAGGTGCGGGCCAGGTCGAGGGTGAGCGTCGGCGTGTCGGCGGGCGGTTCGACAAGGCCCCTGTCGGTGCCCGCGACGATCAGGGCGAGGCGGTGGCCCTTGGGGACGACGTGGTCGCTCGCGGCGAGGTCGAGGGTGATGGTGTGCGGCCTGCCCGGGGTGAGCGGACGGCCGCGCTCGTCGTCGGCCCAGTTGCCGAGGTCGGCCCAGCCGCGGCTGAAGATCGTGTAGTCGACGTCGGTGGTCTTGGCCGTCGTCTCCTTGAAGCAGGCGCTGTCGCCCGTGGTGCTCGCGCCCCAGCAGGTGCGGTCGGGAAGCGTGATGATGCCTTCGCTCTCATGGGCGTAGTCCCGGATGGTGTCGGGGCCGAGGTCGACGAGGACGGCGGAGAGGTGGGCGGTGCGGGTGGTCGGCGTCGCCGTCACCGTGACCTTCGAGGAGCCGGACAGGCGCAGATCGCGGCCGAGTGGCTTGCTGACGAATCCGGCCTTGGCGGGCGTGGGGGTGTGGATCCGCTCGGCCCAGTCGGTCTCGCTCAGTCCCGGGTCGTCGGTGAAGGTCTCGGTGCCCTTGCCGGGGCGCGTGCCGAGGGTGCCGACGCCGGATGAGGAACCCTTGGCGGGGCGCAGTTCGACGGTGTCCGTGGTGCGCGGGGGCCAGGTGCGGTCCGTGGTCCAGCGGTCGGGGGCGCGCTCGATGTCGGCCATCGGTTCGCGGTCGACGCCGTTGTCGTAGCCGAGGAGTTCATGGTCGAACCAGCGGTGCAGGGTGCGCACCCAGTGGGCCCTGCGGAAGTCGAAGGGGTCGACGTGGCCGGCCTGGCCGAGCCAGATCTTGCGGTCGACGCCGTTCGCGGCGAGGGCGTCCCACCACTGGCCGAAGTGCTTGGCGCGGACGTTCAGGTCCTGCATGCCGTGGACGAGGAAGACGCTGGCCCGCACCTTTCCGGCGTCGGGGACGTAGTCGCGCTCGCTCCACAGGGGGGTCCGGTCGCCGCTGCGGGGCGCGCCGTCGACCAGGCGCTTCTTGACGGCGCCGCAGCGGGCGCGGGCCTCGGGGCTCTCCACGCCCCTGGCGAGGCCGTCGGGGCCGCTGCCGAAGAGCGGGGCGCCCTTGGCGAAGTAGTAGTCGTACCAGGAGGAGATGGCGCTGATCGGCACGATCGTCTTGAGGCCGCGCACTCCTGTGGCGGCCACGCCGTTCGCGATGGTGCCGTCGTAGCTCTTGCCGATCATGCCGGTCCTGCCGTTGCTCCAGGAGGCGCGGGCGCGTTCGTCGCCGGTGCGGCTGGTGTAGCCGCGGGCCCGGCCGTTCAGCCAGTCGACGACGGCCTTGGCCGACTGGACGTCGGAGCGGCCCCCGATGTCGACGCAGCCGTCGGAGCGGTTCGTGCCGGTGAGGTCCACGGCGACGTAGCCGTAGCCGCGGGGGACGAAGTAGTTGTCGTAGTGGAGCGGGAGGCGTACGGGGTCGCCGTTCTCGTCGTACGTCTTCTTCTGGCGCTCGTTGCCGCGTCCGCAGCAGGAGTAGTACGGGCTCGCGTCCATGATCACCGGTATGCGGCGGCCGGTGCGGTCGAGTTCGCGGGGGCGGACGATGTCGACGGCGACGCGGTCGGTCCTGCCGTTCGTGTCGCCGTCGATCCTGGTGTCGACCCATACGGATTCGCGTATCGCGTTCTCGTACGAGTACGTGGGCCTGCTCTCGCGGGGTGCCTCGGGGGCGGCTCCCCGCGCCGCGCCCGGGGCCATGAGGGTGGCCAGCAGGGCGGCCAGGGTCGCCGTCAGCAGCGATCTCCAAAGGAGGCGGGTGCGTCGCGCGCGTATCGGCATGGCGCGGAAGGTACACCGGTGAACTCCCGTGCGACAGGGGGCCGGACGTTCCCCCGACAAGTGCGTGGGACAACAGGGCACATGTCAGGAGAATGGCGATCGTGTGACGTTCGGGACCATGGACATGACGGGTGCGGGACGTGCTGAATAGGGTCGTCGACCAAGACGAAAAGATCTTGTGCCCCTACGACTTGGAGCTTGACGTGCACCGCAGACTCATCGCCCCGGGCGCGCTCGCGGCCTCTCTCCTGCTGGCGATCCCGGCATCGGCGGCGGACTTCTCCCCCGGAGCCCCGGGCATCGGCGACCCCTACTACCCGGCCAGCGGCAACGGCGGCTACGACGTCTCCCACTACGACCTGAGGCTCAAGTACCAGCCCGTGACCGACCTGCTCGAGGGCACGGCCACCATCAACGCGCGTACCACGCAGAACCTTTCGCGCTTCAACCTGGACTTCGGGCTCAAGGTCTCCGAGGTGCGGGTCAACGGCAAGAAGGCGAAGTTCGCGAAGACCGGCGACCAGGAGCTGGAGATAACCCCGACCGCGGGTCTCGCCAAGGGCACGCCGATCACCGTCGTCGTGCGGTACGCGGGCAAGCCCTCCGAGCTGAAGATCGACGGCTACACGGCCTGGCACCGGACGCCGGACGGCGGAGTGGCGGCGCAGGAGCCGGAGGGCGCCGTGTGGTGGTTCCCCTCCAACGACCACCCGCTGGACAAGGCGACGTACGACGTGTCGGTGTCCGTGCCCGACGGCACCCAGGCGATCTCCAACGGCGTGTTGCAGTCGCAGAGTTCACGGCTCGGCTGGACCCGCTTCAACTGGCGGTCCAACAAGCCGCAGGCGAGCTACCTCACCACGCTCGCGGTCGGCAAGTTCGACATCACGACCGACAAGACCGAGGGCGGGCTGCCGGTCCTCAACGCCTACAGCAAGGACCTCGGCGACAACGCGGGTGCGGCGCGGGCCAGCCTGGAGCGGACCACCGAGGTCGCGGAGTGGCTGGAGACGGTCTTCGGGAAGTACCCCTTCAACGCGCTCGGCGGATACGTCCCGAACGTGAAGACCAGCTACGCCCTGGAGACCCAGACGCGGCCCTTCTACAGCCCCTCCGCGTTCGCGAACGGCTCCAACGCGTCCATCGTCGTCCATGAGCTGGCCCACCAGTGGTACGGCGACAGCGTCTCCGTGCACCACTGGAAGGACATCTGGGTCAACGAGGGCTTCGCCCGCTACAGCCAGTGGCTGTGGTCGGAGAAGGAGGGCGAGGGGACGGCGCAGGAACTCGCGGACTACGTGTACGCGCAGCGGTCCGCCGACGACCCCTTCTGGACCGTCAAGCCGGGCGACCCGGGCGCGGACAAGCAGTTCCACATCGCCGTCTACGACCGGGGCGCGCTCGCCCTCCAGGCGCTGCGGAACGAGATCGGCGACGACGCGTTCTTCGCCGTCCTCAAGGGGTGGCCGCAGCAGTACAAGTACGGCAACGCCAAGGTCGGCGACTTCGTGAAGTACGCCGAGAGGATCTCGGGCAAGCCGCTCGCGGACCTCTTCGACACCTGGCTGTACCAGCCGTCGCGGCCGGACGCGCCCACCGCGCGGGACGCCGGCTTCGCCCGCTCGGCCGCGGCGCCCGCCAAGCCGAAGTCGTGGAAGCAGATCGCGGCCACGAACAATGTGCACGACCACGGCCACAAGCACGGTCACAAGCACTGACCTCGTGGTGAGCCGCGCCGCCCGGTCTCCGCGACGGGCGGCGCGGTGCCGTGCGCGAGCCAGGCGCGCGAGGGGGCACTGATCACCGTGATGCCCCGGCCCCTGGCCCTGCCCAGGTTCTGGTTCCTCAGCTGTGACGGCACCAGGTCCGCAGCAGCACGCGTCGTCCCTTCGCCTTTCGCTCGATGGGCTCGTCCGCTGTGAGCTGGAACCCGGATGACGCCGCGACAGCGGCGCTCGGAACGTTGGCCACGTCGATCCGCAGGAGTACTCGCCTGGCGCCCAGGTGGCTCATGGCGTATTCGGTGGCGATCCCGACCGCTTCAGCGGCCAGGCCTTGACGCCGGAATCCAGCTCCGATGCCGTAGGCCAGCTCGACATCTCTGTCATCCAGCTCGTCCTGGAAGAGCAGCACTTCGCCCTTCGGCTCCACACCGTCGGTCGTAACAGCCAGCTGTATCCGACGACCCTCAGCTCGGCCTTCGCGAGCCTTCCTGAGGTACTCGCGGGCAGCATCCCGGTCAAACGGCGAGGGCACGGGGGTCCAGCGGTCGATCTCTGGATCGTCGTAGATCCCGATCAACGCAGGTATGTCTTCTTCGTCCCACTCTCGGAGCAGGACTCTCTGCCCTTCCAGTCGAACAGGGTCAGAGGGCAAGGTTCTCAGCCGATTCTCCATGAGCTGATCTTGCCTGCCCGAGCCATCGGTACGCCGGGTTTCGAGCCGCTTCGCCGCCCGCACGCGGTGCCGGTTCGAAACGCCTAGTCCGCGAGGCTCCGCGCCAGACCGTGGGCCTCCAGGATGGCGTCCGCCACGGCGGAGGGTTCACGCAGCGTCGGGAAGTGGTCGCTGTTCGCGAGGCGGATGAGGCGGCAGCCCGGGATGCGCTCCGCCATCGTCTCGTTCGTACGGACCACCTCGGGCTGGTCGCGCTCACCGAGGACGAGGACGCACGGCATGTCGAGTTCGCCGAGGCGGTCGTAGGCGGGCGGGTCGGGGACGTGGTACGGGTGGACGGCGAACCAGGCCGGGATCACCGACCTGACGTGCGCCTCCACCTCGGCGTCGTCGTCCCCGGTGCCCGCGGCGGCCGACGTACGCATCACCAGCGCCACGATGCCGTCCACATCCCCCGCCTGCGCGAGCTTGCCGACCTCGGCGGTGAACTCCCGCGAGACGAGGTCCTCGGCTCCCGTGACGCCGGGGACCACCAGGGCGAGGGCCGCCACCCGCGCGGGGTCGCGGAGCGCGAGGCTGATGGCCGTCGCGCCGCCCATGCTCGATCCCGCGAGGACCGCGCGGGCGACGCCGAAATGGTCCAGGACCGCGATCAGGTCCTCGACCAGCGAGTACGGAGCGGTCGGCGCCGGCGACCTGCCGTACCCGCGCGCGTCGTAATGGATCACCCGGTGCCGCTCGGTGAGGCGCGGCAGGACGGACTCCCAGACGCGGGAGTCACCGACCCCGGGATGCAGGAGCACCAGCGGCAGGCCGCCGCCGTCCGGCTCTCCCGAGTCGTGCGCCCAGACTTCGCCGTCCTTGACCGACACCATGGCATCCATGCCCCGAGTCTCCGGTGCTCCGGGCCCGGCCGCCAGGGGTGCCGCCCGACGAGGGCCCGAATACGTCCACCCGACGACCGGAACCCGTCGGGGAAACGCAGCGGTGGCGCCACTCCGGAGATCGTGTGTCTCCGGAGTGACGCCACCGTGGGCGCGGCCACGCGAGCGTGGCGGTGGGCCGCTACTTCAAGAGGGTCTGGGCCTCGCGGTCGGCCTTGCGGCGGATCGCGAACCAGCCGACGACCAGCGCCGCGGCGACGATCGGGATGAGGAACAGCGTCTTGCGGCCGACCTCCGGGTCCTTCCACATCAGGCAGAGCACCGCCAGCAGGAAGATGATCGTGACGATCTCCGTGACCGGGTTGCCGGGCAGCCGGAACTTGGGGCGTTCGAAGGCGCCTTCCTTGGAGCGGCGGACGAACGCCAGGTGGCAGATCATGATGATCACCCACGTGCTGATGATGCCCAGGGACGCCACGTTGAGGACGATCTCGAAGGCCTGGTGCGGCACGATGCTGTTCAGGCCGACGCCGAGGACGCCGACGCCCGCGGTGAGCATGATGCCGCCGTAGGGCACCTGGCTCTTGTTCATCTTCGCGGTGAACTTGGGCGCCGAGCCCGCCATCGCCATGGAGCGCAGGATGCGGCCCGTGGAGTAGAGCCCCGAGTTGAGCGACGACATGGCCGCGGTCAGGACGACGAGGTTCATCACGTCACCGGCCGCCGGGACGCCGATCTTGGAGAGGACCGTCACGAAGGGGCTCTGGTCCGCCGAGTACACGGCTCCGGGGAGCAGCAGCGCGAGGAGGACGACCGAGCCGACGTAGAAGAGGCCGACGCGCCACATGATCGAGTTGACCGCGCGCGGGACGATCTTGTGCGGCTCGGCGGTCTCGCCCGCCGCGACGCCGACCAGCTCCAGCGAGGCGTACGCGAAGACGACGCCCTGCATCACGATCACGACCGGCATCATGCCGTTCGGCAGGAAGCCGCCGTTGTCGGTGATCACATTCAGACCGGGGGCCTCGCCGCCGACCTCGTGCTGGCTGATCAGCAGGAAGATGCCGATGAGCATGAACGCGACGAGCGCGGCGACCTTGATGATCGCGAACCAGAACTCCATCTCGCCGAAGATCTTCACCGAGATGAGGTTGATCGCCAGCACCACGGCCAGGGCTATCAGCGCGAGCACCCACTGCGGGATGTCGGTGAAGAAGCTCCAGTAGTGCGTGTAGAGCGCGATCGCGGTGATGTCCGCGATGCCGGTGGTCGACCAGTTCAGGAAGTACATCCAACCGGCGACGTAGGCGCCCTTCTCGCCGAGGAACTCACGCGCGTAACTGACGAACGAACCGGACGACGGACGGTAGAGCACCATCTCGCCGAGGGCGCGCACGACGAAGAACGCGAAGACACCGCACACGAGGTACGCGAGGGCGAGCGCGGGGCCCGCCGAGTGGAGGCGGCCGCCCGCCCCGAGAAAGAGCCCAGTGCCGATCGCGCCACCAATGGCGATCATGTTGACGTGACGGGCCTTGAGGTCCTTGCTGTAACCGGCGTCGCCCGCGTCCGCGGGGGCCTGGGACGCATCTGTGCGGGATGCGTCCAGGGCGGCCGAATCTACGGCTTCCTTGCTCACGTGGGGGATCTACTCTCTGGTGCCCGGAAGAGCTCCGGGGTCCGGATGGTGCTCCGGCCCACGACACCCCTGACGCGCGCGGACCGACGGGACACCTTCCCCCAGAGATCGGCGTCCACGCGGTGGCGCACGTCACATAGCGGGACTTCTCACATGCTGGTCAGGGGGTGTACAGGGCGTCGATGACCTGCTGGTACCTCTCCCGGACGACGCGGCGGCGCAGCTTCAGGGACGGGGTCAGCTCGCCGGTCCCCGGGCCCCACTCCTCGGCGAGGAGGCGGTAGCGCTTGATCTGCTCGGTGCGGTTCAGGCGCGCGTTGGCGGCCCGGACGGCGCGGTCGACCTCCTCCCGTACGGCCGGGTGGGAGACCAGCTCCGCCGCTGCGAGCCCGCCCTCGATCCCGTGCGCGGCGGCCCAGGCGGGCGCCAGCTCCGCGTCCAGGACGAGCAGCGCCACCAGGTACGAGCGGCCATCGCCGTGCACGAGGGCCTGGCCGATCAGCGGGTGCTCCTTGAGGGCGTTCTCCACGAGTGCGGGCGAGACGTTCTTGCCGGTCGAGGTGACGATCATTTCCTTCTTGCGGTCGGTGAGCCAGAGGAAGCCGTCCTCGTCGATCCGCCCGATGTCCCCGGTGGCGAACCAGCCCTGCGCGTCGCACGCGCTGTCGACCCCGCCATCGGCCCGCAGATAGCCGTCGAAGACCGTCGCGCCGCGGACCATGATCTCGCCGTCGTCGGCGGTGCGGATCTCCAGACCGGCGAGGGGGCGGCCCACCGAGCCGAGGCGGAACGCGTCGGGGGTGTTGGTCGTGATCACGCCGGACGTCTCGGTGAGGCCCCACGCGTCCATGATCACCAGTCCGAAGCCGGCCCAGAAGCGGGTGACGTCCGGCGGCATCGGTGCCGAGGCGCTGGCGGTCCACACCAGGCGGTCGAACCCGGCGAGCGCGAGCAGGGGGTCGAGCACCTGCTCCTTGGCCCGCTCGTATGCGGCGCGCAGCTCCGCCGATGGTTCCTCGCCGCGCTCGCGGCAGGCGACGTGCGCGCGTGCCGTCTCGTTCGCCGCCTCGATGGCGTGCCCCCGCTCCTCGGGCAGCCCGGCGAGCGCGGCCTTCACGGACGCGGTGAGCTTCTCCCACACGCGCGGCACGCCGAAGAACTGGAAGGGGCGCAACTCGCGTGCGGTGGCGGCCACTTGGGTCGGATCGGCGCACAGGTGGACGTGCGCGGCGCGCAGGACGGGGAGGTAGATGCCGAGCAGCCGTTCCGCGATGTGCGCGAAGGGCAGGTAGCAGATGTGTCCGACGTGCTCGGGGAAGTCGACGACACCGTCCAGGGCGATGCCGCCAAGGAGGACGTTGCGGTGCGTGAGGCGTACGCCCTTGGGGTCGCCGGTGGTGCCCGAGGTGTAGACGACGGTGAGGGCGTCGGTGGGGCGGCTCTCGCGCCATGCCTTCTCGAAGGCGTCCGGGCTGAAGAGGCGGCTGCCCGTGGCGTGCAGCGAACCGTAGGTGCGGTGCTCCCCCGCCTCGGCGGCCTCCACCACGACGAGGCGCTCCAGCGGGGTGCTCGCGTCGGCCAACAGAGGCTCCCAGCGCGGGAGTTCGGCTGCTCCCTCGACGATGGCGAAACGGGCGCGGCTGTGCCGGACGATGTGGGCGACCTGCTCGGGGGCCGCGGTGCCGTACACGGTGACGGGGACGGCGCCGAGGTGCGTCAGGGCGAGGTCGCTCAGCCAGTGCTCGGGGCGGTTGCCCATCATCATCAGGACGTGCTCGCCCCGTCCGACGCCGAGCGCGGCGTAACCGGCGGCAAGCACGGCGACCCTGCGCCGCGCCTGACGCCAGGTGAGCGTGGCCCAGTCCTCCCCCGTACGCCAGGAGAGCGCGGGCAGCTCTCCGTGGTCCTCGGCGTTGCGGAGCAGCAGGGCGGGGAGCGTGATGTCGGCCGGTTCCCCGGGGAGTCGCGGGATCGTGGTCATGACCGCCTCCTGGCGCCATCGGCTGGCCCGGAGGGTTTCACAACACTGGTGTGCCAGCAATACTGTTGCACCGAATTGACGCACTGGCGGTATCGACGCACAGGCGGCGCGGTGTCCGAAGTGCCGGCCGGGGAGGGAGGGCGCTGCCATGACGACCGACACCGAGAGCGTGCCGGCGTACGCCGAAGAACCGACGCTGACGGTCGACGAGCTGGCCGCGCGCGCGGGCGTGACGGTCCGCACGATCCGCTTCTACAGCACCAAGGGTCTGCTGCCGCCACCGGTGATCGGCCCCCGCCGCGTCGGCCACTACGGCCAGGACCACCTGTCCCGTCTCGCGCTCATCGAGGAGTTGCAGCACCAGGGCATGACGCTCGCCGCGATCGAGCGGTATCTGGAGCAGCTGCCCGCGGACCTGAGCGCGCACGACCTGGCCATCCACCGCGCCCTGGTGGCCTCCTGGGCGCCCGACTCCGCCGAGGAGGTCCCGCTCGCCGAGCTGGAGCGCAGGGCGGGGCGCGCGCTGAGCGAGGAGGACCTGGACCGGCTCGCGGCGATGAGCGTCATCGCCCGGACGCGGGCCCCGGGGACGTACCGCGTGGACCTGGGGCTGCTGCGGCTCGGAGTGCAGCTGCTCGACGTACCCATCGCGCACGAGACGATCCTGGCGGCGCGCACGGTCCTGATGGAGCACACGCGCTCGGCCGCGCACGAGCTGTCCCGCCTCTTCCGTGACGAGGTGTGGGGCCCCTACCGCGAGCGCGAGTCGGACCCGGGGCACGTGGCGGCGATGCGGTCGCTGTCGGCCCATATGCAGCCGATGGTGGTGCAGGCGCTGGTGACGGCGTTCCAGCGCTCGCTCAAGGAGGAGCTGCGGGAGTGGCTCAGGGAGAGCTGAGCCACTCCACGTACGGCTCGTGCCGGATCGTGCGAGGTCAGCTGTCGCTGAACCGCTCGCCGTTCTCCGCCTTCTCCACGAGCAGGGCCGGCGGCAGGAACCGCTCCCCGTAGCGCTCGGCCAGCTCACGCGCGCGTGCCACGAATCCGGGCAGGCCGCCCTCGTAGCCGTTGATGTACTGGAGCACGCCGCCGGTCCAGCCGGGGAAGCCGATACCGAGGATGGAGCCGATGTTGGCGTCGGCCACCGACGTCAGGACGCCCTCCTCCAGGAGGCGCACGGTGTCGAGCGCCTCGGAGAAGAGCATGCGCTCCTGCATGTCCTTGAACGGAATCTCGTGCCCCGGCTTGGTGAAGTGCTCGCGCAGGCCCGGCCAGAGCCCCGCGCGCTTGCCGTCCACGTAGTCGTAGAAGCCCGCTCCCCCGCTCCTGCCGGGCCGCTCGAACTCGTCGACCATGCGGTCGATGACCGTGTCCGAGGGGTGGCCGGGCCAGGTGCCGCCCGCCTCCTCGACGGCCTTCTTCGTCTCGTTGCGGATCTTGCGGGGCAGGGTGAGGGTCAGCTCGTCCATGAGGGACAGGACCTTCGCCGGGTAGCCCGCCTGGGCGGCCGCCTGCTCGACGGAGGCGGGCTCGATGCCCTCGCCGACCATCGCGACGCCTTCGTTGATGAAGTGCCCGATGACGCGCGAGGTGAAGAAGCCGCGCGCGTCGTTGACGACGATCGGCGTCTTGTTGATCTGGCGTACGAGGTCGAAGGCGCGGGCCAGCGCCGCGTCGCCGGTCCGCTCGCCCTTGATGATCTCGACGAGCGGCATCTTGTCGACGGGCGAGAAGAAGTGCAGCCCGATGAAGTCGGCCTGGCGGTCGACGCCCTCGGCGAGCAGGGTGATCGGCAGCGTCGAGGTGTTCGAGCAGAGCAGCGCGTCCGGCTCCACGATGTCCTGGATCTCCTGGAACACCTTGTGCTTGAGCGAGGTGTCCTCGAAGACCGCCTCGATCACGGCGTCGCAGCCCGCGAGTGCCTGCGGGTCGGCGGTGGGCGTGATGCGGGCGAGGAGGGCGTCCGCCTTCTCCTGGGTCGTGCGTTTCCGCTGGACGGCCTTGGCGCAGAGCTTCTCGGAGTAGGCCTTGCCCTTGCGCGCCGCCTCCGCGGAGACGTCCTTCAGAACGACGTCGATGCCCGCGCGGGCGCAGGAGTAGGCGATGCCGGCGCCCATCATTCCGGCGCCGAGCACGGCGACCTTGCGGACGGTCCGGCGCTCGACGTCCTTGGGGCGGTTCGCGCCGGAGTTGACGGCCTGGAGGTCGAAGAAGAAGGCCTGGATCATGTTCTTGGCGACCTGGCCGGTGACCAGCTCGGTGAAGTACCTGGCCTCGATGGTCTGCGCGGTCTCGAAGTCGACCTGGGAGCCCTCGACGGCGGCCGCGAGGATGTTGCGCGGGGCCGGGTAGGGGGCGCCCGCCGTCTGCTTCTTGAGGTTGGCGGGGAAGGCGGGGAGGTTCGCCGCCAGCTTCGGGTTGGCGGGAGTGCCGCCGGGGATGCGGTAGCCCGGCTTGTCCCAGGGCTGCTGCGACTCGGGGTTGGCGTCGATGAAGGCGCGGGCCTTCTCGATCATCTCCTCGGGGGTGGCGGCCACTTCGTGGACGAGGCCGATCTCCAGCGCGCGCCCCGGGTTGTACTGGGTGCCCTGGAGGAGCACCTTCAGGAGCGCGTCCGTGATGCCCATGAGGCGTACGGTCCTGGTGACGCCGCCGCCCGCGGGCAGCAGTCCGAGGGTGACCTCGGGCAGGCCGATCTTGGAGCCGGGGGCGTCCAGGGCGACGCGATGGTGTGCGGCGAGGGCGATCTCGTAACCGCCGCCGAGGGCCGCGCCGTTGATGGCGGCGACGACGGGCTTGCCGAGGGTCTCGATGCGGCGCAGCGAGCGCTTGATGGCGTTGCCCGTCTCGAACACCTGCTGGGCGTCCGCGGGTCCGACCTTGATCATGTCCTTGAGGTCGCCGCCCGCGAAGAAGGTCTTCTTGGCGGAGGTGTAGATGAAACCGCGGATCGCGTCCTTGTCGGCCGCGACGGCGGCCTCCGCGCGGTCGGCGATCGCCGCGATGGAGTCCTTGAACGCCTGGTTCATGGTGTTCGCGGACTGGTCGGGGTCGTCGAGGACGAGGGTGACGACACCGGTGTCGTCCTGTTCCCAGCGGATGGTCTTGGGGTCGGTCATGTCTGTGTCTCCGTGAGGTCTGTGGCAGGCGGAATCTGTGGGGGGGTGGCGCGGGCTCGTGGCCGACTGTCCGCCGGTGGGGGCTGGCCGCGCCCGCGCGGCGAAGCCGCATGTGTCACGGCCCCGCGCCCCTGAGGCAGCGGCTTCGCCGCGCCTCATGAGGGCGCACGGGGTGCGCCTTCAGGGGGCCTATCGGGGAAGACGGCGGCGAAGCCGCACGTCTTCAGGGGCGCGGGGAACTGCGCGAGCAACCACGACGCACCCGCGGCAGGCGACGCACCCCAACCCCTACGGCGCGACCCCTTACAGCCGCTCGACGATCGTGGCGATGCCCATCCCGCCCCCCACGCACAACGTGGCCAACCCATACCGGAGATCCCTGCGCTCCAGCTCGTCCACGAGCGTGCCGAGGATCATCGCCCCGGTGGCACCCAGCGGATGCCCCAGCGCGATCGCCCCGCCGTTGACGTTGACCTTGTCCAGGGACAACCCCATGTCCTTCACGAAGCGCAGCACGACCGCGGCGAACGCCTCGTTGATCTCGACGAGGTCGATGTCGTCGATGGTGAGACCGGCCTTGGCGAGCGCCTTGCGGGTCGCGGGCGCGGGCCCGGTCAGCATGATCAGCGGCTCGGAGCCGGAGACCGCCGCGGAGACGATCCGCGCCCGCGGCGTGAGGCCGTACCGCTCGCCGACCCCCTTCGTTCCGACGGCGACCAGCGAGGCGCCGTCGACGATCCCGGAGGAGTTGCCCGCGTGGTGGACGTGGTCGATCTGCTCGATCCAGTGGTACTTCTGGAGCGCGACCGCGTCGAAGCCGCCCATGTCGCCGATGTCCTTGAAGGACGGCTTCAGCTTGGCGAGGGAGTCGGCGGTGGTGCCGGGGCGCATGTGCTCGTCGTGGTCGAGGACGACGAGGCCGTTGCGGTCCTTGACGGGCACGACGGACCTCTCGAAGCGGCCGTCCTTCCAGGCCGCGGCGGCGCGCTCCTGGGAGAGCGCCGCGTACTCGTCGACGTCACGCCGGGAGAAGCCCTCGATGGTGGCGATGAGGTCGGCGCCGATCCCCTGCGGCGCGAAGCCGGTCTCGAAGTTGGTCATCGGGTCGGCGAACCAGGCGCCGCCGTCGGAGGCCATCGGCACCCGCGACATCGACTCGACGCCGCCCGCCAGCACCAGGTCCTCCCAGCCCGAACGGACCTTCATGGCGGCGAGGTTGACCGCCTCCAGGCCCGAGGCGCAGAAGCGGTTCTCCTGGACGCCCGCGACCGTGTCGGGCAGGCCGGCCGCGATGGCGGCGATCCGCGCGATGTCGGAGCCCTGGTCGCCCACGGGCCCGACCACACCGAGGACGATGTCGTCGATGGCGGCCGGGTCGAGGCCGGGGAAACGGGCCTGGATCTCGTGGATCAGGCCGACGACCAGGTCGATCGGCTTGGTGCCGTGCAGGGCGCCATTGGCCTTGCCGCGGCCGCGCGGGGTGCGGATCGCGTCGTATACGTACGCTTCGGTGGTCACGCTTGTGCCTTTCGGGGGGATGCGGGAGGGGGCGAGGGGCCTGCGGGGTCAGCCGAGGACGGAACGGCCGATGATCTCCTTCATGATCTCGGTCGTGCCGCCGTAGATGGTCTGGATGCGTCCGTCGGTGAAGGCCTTGGCGACGCGGTACTCCGTCATATAGCCGTAGCCGCCGTGCAGTTGCAGGCAGCGGTCGGCGACGCGCTTTTGGAGTTCGGTGGCCCACCACTTCGCCATCGACGCGTGGACGGCGTCGAGTTCGCCGTTCGCGTGATCGACGATGCACCGGTCGAGGAACGCGCGGGTGACGGCGCACTCGGTGGCCATCTCCGCGATCTCGAAGCGGATGTGCTGGAGCTTGGCGAGCGGCCGCCCGAAGGCCTCGCGCTCCTTGACGTACGTGGTGGTGATCTCCAGGAGGTGCTCGGCGGCGGCGATCCCGGCGACGGCGATGCCCATCCGCTCCTGCGCGAGGTTCGTCATCAGGTGCACGAAGGCGCCGTCGAGTTCGCCGAGGAGGTTCTCCTTCGGGACGCGTACGTCGTTGAAGAACAACTCGGCGGTGTCCTGGGCCTTCTGGCCGATCTTGTCGAGGTTGCGGCCCCGCTCGAAGCCCGCCATGCCGCGCTCGACGACCAGCAGGGACAGGCCGTGCGCGCCGCCCTCGGGGGACGTCTTGGCGACGACGATGACGAGGTCGGCGAGGATGCCGTTGGAGATGAACGTCTTGGAGCCGTTGAGGAGCCAGTGGTCGCCCCGGTCCTCGGCACTGGTGCGGATGCCCTGGAGGTCGGAGCCCGCGCCGGGCTCGGTCATCGCGATGGCGGTGATGGTCTCGCCGGTGCAGAAGCCGGGCAGCCAGCGGCGCTTCTGCTCCTCGGTGGCGAGGGAGGTCAGGTAGGGGCCGATGATGTCGTTGTGCAGGCCGACCGCGAGCCCGGCGGCGCCCGCGCGCGTGAACTCCTCGGCGAGGACCGCGGAGTAGCGGAAGTCGGCGTTCCCTCCGCCGCCGTACTCCTCGGGGACGGCGAGCCCGAGCAGCCCCTGCTTCCCGGCCGCGAGCCAGGCCGCACGGGAGACGATGCCGTCCTTCTCCCACTGCTCGTAGTGCGGGAGAACTTCCTTGGCGAGGAAGGTGCGCACGGTCTCGCGGAACGCGTCGTGCTCGGCGGAGAAGATCTGCCGTTTCATCTGTACGTGGCCTCCTGGAGCCCGTTCTCAGGGCCAGCCCTTTTGCGGATTAGGTCAACAGGTCAACGTGGCTCGGCCGGTCGTGCGAGGGCCGGTACGTCCCAGTCGCGGGCCACCTCGGCGGTGTCGGCGCCCGGCTGCGCGGGGCCGGTACGCACGCGCGTCGGGGTCGCGGAGAAGCGGGGCGCGGGGGCGGGCTGGGTGATGCCGCCGTGGTCGGTGAAGGTGCCGCGGGCGGCGAGGTGGGGGTGTGCGGGCGCCTCGCGCAGGGAGAGCACCGGGGCCACGCACGCGTCCGAGCCCTCGAAGACGGCCGTCCACTCCTCGCGCGTACGTTCCTTGAAGCGGGCGGCGACGGCCTCGCGCAGCTCGTCCCAGCGGGCCAGGTCCTTGCGGGCGGGGGCCACCTCGGCGAGCCCGAGCAGCGCGATGAACTCGTCGTAGAACTGCTGCTCAAGGGAGCCCACGGCCATGTAGCCGCCGTCGGAGGTCTCGTAGGTGCCGTAGAAGGGGCAGCCCCCGTCGAGGAGGTTGGCGCCGCGCCGGTCCTGCCAGCTGCCGGCCGCGAGCATGCCGTGGATCATCGCGGAGAGGTGCGCGGCCCCGTCGACGATCGCGGCGTCCACCACCTGCCCCTCGCCGTGCACGCGCGCGTGGGTGAGCGCGGCGAGGACGCCGACGACGAGGTAGAGCGAGCCGCCCGCGTAGTCACCGACGAGGTTGGCGGGGATCGCGGGCGGCTCCCCGGGGTTGCCGATCATGCCGAGGGTGCCGGTGATCGCGATGTACGCGATGTCGTGCCCGGCGCGCTGGGCGAGCGGTCCCTGTTGCCCCCAGCCGGTCATCCGGCCGTAGACGAGCCGCGGATTGCGCGCGTGGCAGTCCTCGGGGCCGATGCCGAGGCGCTCGGCGACACCGGGCCGGTATCCCTCGATGAGGATGTCGGCGCGCTCGACCAGGCCGAGGACCCGCGCCGGGCCGCCGTCGGCCTTCAGGTCGACGATCACCGAGCGCTTGTTGCGGTTGGTGACGTCGCACGCCGGGTCGATGGCGAGGCCGCCGCCGTCCGGGCGGTCCACGCGTACGACGTCGGCTCCGAGGTCGGCCAGGAGCATGGCCGCGAACGGGCCGGGCCCGATGCCCGCCAGCTCCATCACGCGCACCCCGGCGAGCGGACCGTTAACGCCCTTGCCCGGCACTGCCATTGAGCCCCCAGCGCTCTGACACAGCTATGACACAACTGATGTAACACCAGTGATGCTAAGAACGTGTTCCACCGTGCACAAGCCCCTGGCGCCCCCTGGCGAGCAAGCGCTTAGCCAATCTTGGTCCCGCGGGTGATCCCGGTCGTGCGGGCGCCTAGCCTGAAGGCATGGATTCCGTACTGGTCAGCGCGTGTCTGCGGGGCGTCCCGTGCCGCTACGACGGGCGCGACAAGTCCGCGCCCGGACTCGACGACGCCGTGGCGGGCCGCGCGGTCGTGTCCTTCTGCCCGGAGGCCGCCGGTGGCCTGCCGACGCCGCGGCGCCCCGCGGAACTGGTCGGCGGCGACGGCCATGACGTCCTGGACGGCCGCGCGCGGGTGGTCGAGGACACGGGACGCGATGTGACGGCCGAGTTCGTGGCCGGCGCGCACCGCGCGCTCGCGGCCGCCCGGCACGCCGGGTGCACCGAGGCGCTGCTGATGCCGCGCAGTCCCTCGTGCGGGCGCGGGGCGGTGTACGACGGTTCGTTCGGCGGGGAGTTGGTGGCGGGCGACGGGGTCACGGCGGCGCTGTTCGAGCGGAACGGCATCGTGGTGCGGTCGGCGCCGGGGGCGTAGGCGCGGTCCGTCGCGGCGCGCGCTAGCGACACGCGTTAGCCTCGGCCACCACGACCGCACGGACCGTACGGCGAGAGGTGCCATGACCAGTCACCAGGACGAGACCAGCGGCAACACCACGACCGGCGGGAAGAAGGACCGCCCGTACGACATCGTGCTCTTCGGAGCGACCGGCTTCGTGGGAGTACTCACCGCGGAGTATCTGGCCGCGCACGCCCCGAAGGAGGTGCGCTGGGCGCTCGCGGGGCGCGACACCGCCAAGCTGAAGAGAGTGCGCGAGCGCCTGGCCGCGATCGACCCGGCCTGCGCCGAACTCCCCCTGGTGCGCGCCGATGTGGCCGACCCGGAGTCCTTGCGCGAGATGGCCGCCCACGCGCGCGTGGTCGCCACGACCGTCGGTCCCTACCTGACGTACGGGCAGGAACTGGTCGCAGCGTGCGCGGAGTCGGGGACGGACTACGTGGATCTGACGGGCGAGCCGGAGTTCGTCGACCTGATGTATGTGCGGCACGACGCACGCGCGCGGGAGACCGGCGCGCGGCTCGTGCACTCCTGCGGCTTCGACTCCGTCCCGCACGACCTGGGCGCGTACTTCACGGTGAAGCAGCTGCCGGAGGGTGTGCCGCTGCGAGTCGACGGGTTCGTACGGACCAACGGGCAGTTCTCGGGCGGCACCTTCGCCTCCGCGCTCAACCAGTTCGGCCGGGGCCCGCAGATGATGGCCGCCGCCAAGGAGCGCCGGCGCCACGAACCCCGCCCGGCGGACCGCAAGGCGTACGCCCCGCCGAGCCCGCCGCGGTACGCGGGCGAGGTCGGCGCCTGGGCGCTGCCGCTGCCGACGATCGACCCGCAGGTGGTGCAGCGCTCGGCGGGGGCCCTCGACCGGTACGGACCCGACTTCCGCTACCGGCACTACGCGGCCGTGCGGACGCTGCCGATGGCTCTCGGTGGCACGCTCGCCGTCGGCGGTCTGCTGGCGGCCGCGCAACTGCCGCCTGCGCGCCGGTGGCTGTCGGGGCGGCTGAAGCCCGGTGACGGGCCGAGTCCGCAGCGGCGGGCCAAGGCGTGGTTCTCGGTGCGGTTCGTCGGCGAGGGCGGCGGCAAGCGGGTCTTCACCGAGGTCTCGGGCGGCGATCCGGGGTACGACGAGACCGCGAAGATGCTGGCCGAGTCGGCGCTGTGCCTCGCGCTGGACGCCCTGCCGCCGACCGCGGGGCAGGTCACCACGGCCGAGGCGATGGGCGACGCGCTGCTCGCGCGGCTGGACGCGGCGGGGCTCTCCTTCAGGGTGGCGTCGGTGCGCTAGGAGAGCCTGTCGGGTGCCCGGCCCCACTGCTGGTGCGGGGCGGGGCACCCGTGCGGATCAGGCGACCGGTACGGGGTACGTCGGGTACTCCACCCCGGAGACGTGCTGGACGACGCGGATGACCTGGCACGAGTAGCCGAACTCGTTGTCGTACCAGAGGTAGAGGATCGCGTTGTCGCCGTCGACCTTGGTCGCGCCCGCGTCGACGATCGAGGCGTGGCGCGAGCCGATGAAGTCGTTGGAGACCGCGTCGGGGGCGCTGGTGAAGTCGATCTGGCGCTTGAGCGGCGAGGTCAGGGAGACGTTGCGGAGGTAGTCGAGGACTTCCTCGCGGGTGGCCTCGCGGCCGAGCGTCAGGCTGAGGATCGCGATCGAGACGTCCGGCACCGGGACGCGGATCGAGCTGCCGGTGATCGGCGCCTTCAGGTCCGGAAGCGCCTTGGCGACGGCGGAGGCGGCGCCGGTCTCGGTGATCACCATGTTAAGCGGCGCCGAGCGGCCGCGGCGGTCGGCCTTGTGGTAGTTGTCCAGGAGGTTCTGGTCGTTGGTGAACGAGTGGATGGTCTCCACGTGGCCGCGCAGCACGCCGTACTCGTCCGCCATCGCCTTCAGCGGCGGGACGATCGCGTTGGTGGTGCAGGAGGCGCAGGAGAGGACCCGCTCGTCCGGCTTGATCGTGTCGTGGTTGACGCCGTGCACGATGTTGGGCACGTCGCCCTTGCCCGGGGCGGTCAGGACGACCTTGTCGATGCCGGGGCGCAGGTGCTTCGACAGGCCCTGGCGGTCGCGCCACTTGCCGGTGTTGTCGATGAGGATGGCGTCCTTGATGCCGTACGCCGTGTAGTCGACCTCCGAGGGGTCGTTGGCGTAGATCACCTTGATCTCGTTGCCGTTGGCGATGATCGTGCTGTTCGCCTCGTCGACGGTGATCGTGCCCTGGAACTGGCCGTGGATGGAGTCGCGGCGCAGCAGCGAGGCCCGCTTGACGATGTCCTCGGCGGCCCGCTCGCCGCCCCCGCGCACGACGATGGCGCGCAGCCGCAGGCCGTTGCCGGAGCCGGCCTTCTCGATGAGCAGGCGGGCGACGAGGCGGCCGATGCGGCCGAAGCCGTAGAGGACGACGTCGCGGCCCTCGCGGCACTCGATCTTGTTCTCGCCCGTGGCGCCCGCGACGGCCTCCGCGGTGAACTCCGCCACCGAAAGGCCGCGGTCGTCGCTCTTGTACGTCGCGGCGAGCATGCCGATGTCGATCTGGGAGGGGCCGAGGTCGAGCGCGGTGAGAGCCTGGAGGAAGGGCAGCGTCTCGGTGACCGACAGCTCCTCGCCGGCGATCTGCCGGGCGAAACGGTGGGTCTTGAGGATGCTGACCACCGACTTGTTCACCAGGGAGCGGCTGTGCAGCAGGACCGTCACGTCCCGCTCGCGGTGCAGCTTCCCGATGATCGGGATCATCGACTCCGCGATCTCCTCGCGGTGCTTCCAGTTGGTGAACGAGTCGTCGTTGACAGTCACAGGTTTCTCTTTCGAGCTAGGCGGCGCTCATATGCTAACCCGCCCTTCTTTTGATCGTTCACCCGGCCGTTTCCCGCAGGGCCGCCCGGCACAGCGCGTCCGCGCGGCGGGTGGATTCCGGCAGGCGGTAGCGGGGCGTGAGGCGCAGCGCGTGGGCGCAGGCGTTGGCCAGCGTCACCCGGTGGCCCGCCGAGACGAAGATTGGCTTCACGCCCTCGCGGGTGCGCAGTGCCCTGCCCACCTCCTCCGCGCCGTCCAGCAGGGGTGAGGCGCTGCCCCGGGGCGCGGCCGGAGCCTCGTACGAGAAGGTGAAGGGGTTCTTCGCGACGCCCATCGTCGCCAGTCCCGTCAGGACGCCGAGGTGGCTCGCGAGGCCGAAGCGGCGGGGGTGGGCGATGCCGTAGCCGTCGCAGACGACCAGGCCCGGGTCGGCCGTGAGCCCGGAGAGCGCGGTGAGCACGGCCGGGATCTCCCGGAAGGCGAGCAGGCCCGGCACGTAGGGGAAGGACACGGTGCCGACGGCCGTCGCCTCCTCGACCACGTCGAGCGTCGCCGCGTCGAGCACGACGACGGCCGCGGCGACGACACCCCGCTCGTCGTCGTAGGCGACGTCCACCCCGGTCACGTGTCCGGTGCCGGGCGGCGGCCCCGGTTCGTCGAGGACGACGCGGTCGCGCAACACGTCCTGGACGGCGCGGGCCGCCTTCTCGTCGGCGGGCCAGTCGGAGGGCAGTGGGTAGCTGATCATGGTGCGGGCAGCCTAGGGCCTGTCCGGCGGATCATGCCGCGGGCCGCGGGGTCTGGCACGCCGATCTGCCGCGTTGTCGTCGGTTGACAACTCCCCCAAGCTCTCGGCTTC
>NZ_JODF01000012.1:0-130789 GCF_000717945.1 Streptomyces sp. NRRL S-920 | reverse complement strand
GCCCCGCCCCGGCCCCCGGCGGCACCCCGGCACACGGCACCCCCGTAGGCCACTCCGCCCCTCCGGTCACGCACGCCGTGTCCGCCCAGGGTCCCTACGGCGACACCGGTCACCCCCACGCCGCCCCGCCGCAGGGCGCTCAAGGCTTGGGGCGGCGGTCCTACGATCCGTGGAACGCGCCTCTTCAGCAGGTCGGGTCGTTGCCCCCGGAGACCAAGGAGCGGCAGCGCAGGCGGGCGCGGCGGGGGGTCGTCGTCGGGGTTGCGTTGGTCGCCCTCGTTTCCGGGCTCGTCGGCGGTGCCCTAGGGTCGTATCTGGAGCGCAACGGCGTTGATGAGATCGAGCTTCCGCAGGTCGGGGTGGAGTCCAAGGACCGGCCCAGCGGCAGCGTGGCCGGGATCGCCGCCGCGGCCCTGCCCGGCGTCGTGACCCTGCACGTCAGCGGAGACTCGGCGCAGGGCACCGGCACCGGCTTCGTCCTCGACGGCAAGGGCCACATCCTCACCAACAACCACGTCGTCGAGCCCGCGGGCACCGGCGGCGAGATAACGGTGACCTTCAGCGGCGGCCAGACCGCCAAGGCCGAGGTCATCGGCCGCGACTCCGGCTACGACCTCGCCGTAGTCAAGGTCTCCAACGTGCGCGGCCTGAAGCCCCTGACCCTCGGCAACTCCGAGAACGTCCAGGTCGGCGACCCCGTCGTCGCCATCGGCGCCCCCTTCGACCTGGCGAACACCGTCACCTCCGGGATCATCAGCGCCAAGGAGCGGCCCATCACCGCGGGCGGCGAGAAGGGCGACGGCAGCGACATCTCGTACGTGGACGCGCTCCAGACCGACGCCCCCATCAACCCGGGCAACTCGGGCGGCCCACTGGTCGACTCCAAGGCGCGCGTCATCGGCATCAACAGCGCCATCCGTTCCGCCGACGACGGCTCGGACTCGGGCCGCGGCCAGGCGGGCTCCATCGGCCTCGGCTTCGCCATACCGATCAACCAGGGCAAGCGCGTGGCCGAAGAGCTGATCAACTTCGGCAAGGCCACGCACCCGGTGATCGGCGTCACACTCGACACCGAGTTCACCGGAGACGGCGCCCGCATCGCGGACAAGGGCAGGGACGGCGGCCCCGCGGTCAACGCGAACGGCCCCGGCGACAAGGCGGGCCTCAAACCGGGTGACATCATCACCGAGGTGGACGGCTCCCCCGTGCACTCCAGCGACGAGCTGATCGTGAAGGTCCGCGCCCACCGCCCCAAGGACCGTCTGGACCTGACCATCGAGCGCGCGGACCGCGACCGCGAGGTGACCCTGGTGCTCGGCTCGGCCGACGGCGACTGAGGACGGGCGCAGTGGCGCATCGGCTACCGGACCGACATGAGCGCCGGGTACCGTGGTCACGGTCCAGACCTCGGACGACGACCTGTTGCGGGCTGAGGACATCGCAAGGAGTTCTAGGTGTTCAATGACATTGGCGCACTCGAGATAGTGGCGCTGGTCGTCCTCGCCGTGCTCATCTTCGGCCCCGACAAGCTGCCGAAGGTCATCCAGGACGTATCCCGCACGATCCGCAAGATCCGTGAGTTCTCGGACAGCGCGAAGGCGGACATACGAGAAGAGCTGGGCCCGGAGTTCAAGGACTTCGAGTTCGACGACCTGAACCCCAAGAAGTTCATCCGCAAGCAGCTCGACAACGACGAGCTGGGGCTCAAGGAAATCCGTAACGGCTTCGACCTGAAGAAGGAGATGAACGAGGTCGCGGACGCCGTGCACGGCCGCGGCAGCGATGACTCCGACTCCTCCTCGGAAGCCGCCGCCACCTCCTCGGGAGGAGCCCGCGTGGACATGCAGAAGAAGTCCGCGGAGCCCAAGAAGCTCGACGCCGGCGACCGCCCGCCGTTCGACGCGGACGCCACATAAAGGATCACCTGAACCGCCGCCGCCGACCGGTGTGGCTATCCTGCCTTGTTGTCCGGCGTGAGGACGCCCGAGGGGGGCGGGCCGCTCCGGACCGACGAGAGCGAGGAGGCGGCCGGGTACATGGAGACGACAAGTCGCGTAGGCGCGCAGGCGCCGGCCGCGGACGGCACCGCACAAGCGGTGCCCTCCGCCCGGCGCACGGTCGACGGCTACCTGCTGGCGCCCTTCCCCTGGTACGGCCTCGATGAGGCCTTCACGGGTCAGCGCTGGCTCATGCAGGTCGGCGCGACGGCGGACGGATCGGTCGAGCACGGTTCGATCGGCCACGGGGACGAGCCGTCGGTGCGCGCCGAGGGCAGCCTCGGCAACAGCGACAAGGAGCGGTTCGCGGTGGTGGTGACCGTCGCGGCCAACCCGGTGCGGCGCAGCGCGGACGGTACGGGCGTCCTGGAGGCCACCTCGGTCTCCTCGGCGGCCTGGCTCGCCGGAGTGGGGCTGCTCTCCTACACCTGGCCGGGCCAGATGGACCACTCGCTGCGGGACAACTGGCTCGACCAGCAGACGGAGACGGCCTGGGTCCTCGCGGACGACCTGGACGGCGCCGACTGGTCGTCGCTCTCCCTGCCCGTGGACGGCGTGCCGACGCCCTTCCACTACCGCGAGTCCGAGTACGGGTGGGTCCTCGCCGGATCCACCAAGGAGGGCGTGCACCTGGGCGCGTACGGGCGCGGCATGAGTGCGTACGGGCTCGGCTTCTCGGTGATCAAGGACATCGCCGCATACGCCTGAGCGCCCAGCGCTCGGCGCCCCGCCCCTGGCGCCCCGCCCCCTGCGGGACGGGGCGCTCCTCAGACGCTCAGAACTTGTTGCGCGGGGTGATCCCCAGCGACATGCCCGACAGGCCGCGCTGGCGGCCGCCCAGCTTGCCCGCGATGGTGCGCAGCGCCGAACCGGCGGGGGAGTCGGGGTCGGTCAGGACGACCGGCTTGCCCTCGTCGCCGCCCTCGCGCAGCCGCACGTCGATCGGGATGGAGCCGAGGACCGGCACCGTGGCGCCCGTCGTCTTGGTGAGGCCCTCGGCGACCTTCTGGCCACCGCCCGTGCCGAACACGTCGACCATCTCGTCGCAGTGCGGACAGGGCAGCCCCGACATGTTCTCGACGACGCCCACGATCTTCTGGTGGGTCTGTACGGCGATCGAACCGGCCCGCTCGGCGACCTCCGCCGCCGCCTGCTGAGGCGTCGTCACGACGAGGATCTCGGCGTTCGGGACGAGCTGCGCCACGGAGATCGCGATGTCGCCGGTGCCCGGCGGCAGGTCGAGGAGCAGCACGTCGAGGTCGCCCCAGAAGACGTCCGCGAGGAACTGCTGGAGCGCGCGGTGCAGCATCGGGCCGCGCCACACCACCGGGGCGTTGCCCGGGGTGAACATGCCGATGGAGATGACCTTCACGCCGTGCGCGGACGGCGGCATGATCATGTTCTCGACCTGGGTGGGCTTGCCGTCGGCGCCCAGCATGCGCGGCACGGAGTGGCCGTAGATGTCCGCGTCGACGACGCCGACCTTCAGACCGTCCGCGGCCATCGCGGCCGCGAGGTTCACCGTCACCGAGGACTTGCCGACGCCGCCCTTGCCGGAGGCGACCGCGTAGACCCGGGTCAGCGATCCGGGCTTGGCGAAGGGCACCTCACGCTCGGCGGTGCCGCCGCGCAGCGCCGACGCCAGCTCCTTGCGCTGCTCGTCGCTCATCACGTCGAGGGTGACGTCGACACGCGTGACGCCCTCGACCGCGGCGACCGCGTCCGTCACGTTCTTCGTGATGGTCTCGCGCATCGGGCAGCCGGAGACCGTCAGGTACACGGTGACCGCCACCGCCCCGTCGGCGCCGATGTCCACCGATTTGACCATCCCCAACTCGGTGATGGGTCGCTGGATCTCGGGGTCGTTCACCGTCGCCAGTGCTTCACGCACCGCGTCTTCCGTAGCCATAGACCCGATAGTACGGCGCGGTAACCCTGCCCGGGAAAGGGCCGTCAGCGGTCGCCTACGTCACGTCCGCGCGCACCCTCCGAGGGGAATACGACGCGGTTCTCCGCGCGCTGCTCGATCCGCTGCTCCTCCAGCTCCTTGACCAGGTCCTGTAGCTCGGAGCGGATCCAGTCGCGGGTCGCCACCTCGCCGAGGCCCATGCGCAGGGAGGCGATCTCACGGGTGAGGTACTCGGTGTCCGCGATGGACCGCTCGTTCTGTTTGCGGTCCTGTTCGAGGTTGACGCGGTCGCGGTCGTCCTGGCGGTTCTGCGCGAGGAGGATCAGCGGGGCCGCGTACGACGCCTGGAGGGAGAGCATCAACGTCAGGAAGATGAACGGGTACTGGTCGAAGCGCAGGTGATCGGGGGCCGCGATGTTCCAGACCACCCACAGGATGATGACGACCGTCATCCAGACGATGAACCTGCCGGTGCCCAGGAAGCGCGCGATCCGCTCCGAGAGCCGCCCGAACGCCTCCGGGTCGTAGTCGGGCAGCAGCTTGGGCCGCGGGGTGCGCGGCTGGTCGAGGCGGAACCGTGGGCTCCTGGGCTCGGCGCGGTTCTCGCGCTCCCGGTCAGCCGCGGCCATCGCCCGCTCCCTCCGCTTCCTCTTCCTCTTCCAGATGGAACTCCGTCTCGCGCCAGTCCTCGGGCAGCATGTGGTCCAGTACGTCGTCGACGGTGACCGCCCCGAGCAGCGCGCCGCCCTCGTCGACGACGGGCGCCGCCACCATGTCGTAGGCGGCGAAGAACCCGGCGACGGTGGGCAGCGTGGCGCCCGGCGCGAGCGGTTGCAGATCGTCGTCGAGGATCGAGCCGACGAGCGTGTACGGCGGGTCGCGCAGCAGCCGCTGGAAGTGCACGGTGCCCAGATACTTGCCGGTCGGCGTCTCGTCGGGCGGACGGCATACGTACACCTGTGCGGCGAGGGCGGGGGAGAGGTCCTCCTTGCGCACCCGCGCGAGGGCGTCGGCGACCGTGGCGTCGGGGCGCAGCACGATCGGCTCCGTGGTCATCAGGCCACCGGCCGTGCGCTCCTCGTACGCCATCAGACGCCGCACGTCGGCCGCGTCGTCCGGCTGCATCAGGGTGAGCAGGCGCTCCTTGTCCTCCTCGGGCAGCTCGGCGAGGAGGTCGGCGGCGTCGTCGGGGTCCATGGCCTCCAGGACGTCGGCGGCGCGCTCCTCCTTGAGCTTGCCGAGGATCTCGATCTGGTCGTCCTCGGGCAGCTCTTCGAGGACGTCGGCGAGCCGGTCGTCGTCGAGGGCGGCGGCCACTTCGGCCCGCCGCTTGGGCGACAGGTGGTGCAGGACGTTCGCGAGGTCGGCGGGGCGCAGCTGTTCGAAGGTGGCGAGCAGGTTCTCGGCGCCCTGCCCGTGCTCCTCCAGGGAGAAGCCGTCGACGGCCGACCAGTCGACGGTGAGCGTCTCGCCCTTGCGCCGGAACGTGCCGCCCTTCCCCTTGCGTACGAAGACCCGGTCGATCTCCCAGTCGCGGCGGGCCGGCAGCTGCTGGACCGCCACGTCGAGGACGGTCACCTCCTCGCCGGTCTCCACCAGATGGACCCGGCGGTCGAGCATCTCGCCGAGGACGAGCCGCTCGGTGGGCCGCTGCTCGAAGCGCCGCACGTTCAGCACGCCGGTCGTGATGACCTGGCCCGACTCGACGCCGGTGACACGGGTCATGGGCAGGAAGATGCGGCGCCGGGTGGCCAGCTCGACGACGAGGCCGAGAAGCCGCGGGGGCTTGCGGCCGACGCGCAGCATCGCGACGAGGTCGCGCACCCGTCCGACCTGGTCGCCGTTCGGGTCGAAGACGGGGATGCCGGAGAGGTGGGAGACGAAGACCCGGGGGGCGCCTGCCGCCATGCGTGCGCCTCCTTCCCGCGAGTTCTCACGTGCCCGAAGTGATTCCTGCCGTTCTGTCCGGCAATACGGGCTTCAGGCTAGCCCGTCCCGGTCGGATACGCCCCGGCGGAGGGTCCGGACGGACCGGCTCCGCTCCGCTCGGCCGGCACGGGTACGCTGCCGTACTGCCGAAGCCGTAGAGGTCGACCGCACGAGAGGCAGCCTCACCTGTGACCGCACTTCCCCTGGCCAGCCGAGCCCGCAGGGCAGCGTTCGTGAGCGCGATGTGCGCGGGCATGGTCGCGGCGGTCACGAGTCTGACAGGGTGCGGCGGCAAGGCGGAGGACCCGGACGCGGGCACGAACGGCGTCGGGAAGCTGTCGGCACCGAAGATCCAGAGCAAGTCGTCCAAGGTGGCGCAGGCGGCGTCGGCGGTCCGGCTCTCGGGCACGGTGGTCAGCAAGGGCCATACGTACACCCTCGACATGCGTCTCAAGGGCGAGGGCGGCGAGGGCTCGGTCACGTCCAAGGGCCAGACGTTCCGCCTGCTGCGCGTCGGGGAGCAGCTGTTCCTGAAGGCCGACTCGGAGTTCTGGACCCACGAGCGCGGCCAGGGCGACGGGAAGCCCCAGCAGGCGGACGAGGCGGCGGCGGCCAAGCTGGACGGCAAGTACGTCAAGGTTCCGCAGGGCGATCCGGCCTACGAGCAGCTGAGCGGCTTCACGGACAAGGACGTACTCCTGGAGGGCATGCTCACGCTCCACGGCCACCTGGCCAAGGGCGACCGAGGCAGGACGGGCGCCCTGCGCACCATCAAGGTCACCGGTGACCGGGGCGCGGGCGGCACGCTCTCGGTCTCCCTGGACGGCAAGCCGTACCCCCTGCGCCTGGAGCGAGGCGGCCACGCGGGCATCCTCAAACTCACGGACTGGAACAAGGACTTCCCCCTACAGCCCCCCGCCAAGTCCGAAATGGTCGACTACGGCAAGCAGCTCCCCACGTCATAGGAGAAAGCAAGCCCCGATGAAGCAAGCCCCGAAGGGGCAGCTTCAGGGGCGCGGGGCTGTATCGATTTGCGGCTCCGCCGCGTGGGCGCGAGCAACCACAAAACACCCGCAGAGCAAGACCGGGAAGCCCCTCAACGGCGCTTGCGCCGGAACACCAACCGAGGAAGCCCCGCAGGCACGGCCCGCCGAGTAGTGGCCCCCGTGGCCAAAGGGGCCGCTGCCAGTGACCCCGAGGGCATCTCGGTCACCGCCCCACGCGGAGTGAGCCGCACGACCCGGCACCCCTCCGCCCACCGCGAGGTCATCCGCTCGGCGTCGGGCGCGTTCAGCCGCTTCCCCTTCAGCTCCGAGACGGCCGCCTCCCACGCCTCGGAGCGGGGTGCCAGCTCGGCGACCTCGGCCGTCCAGGCGACGATCCGCCCGCCCTTGTCCTTGCTGCGTACGGTCACCTCCGCGCGGCCCCCGTCGACGAGCCCGGGCAGCGGCTGCTCGCCGGGCCCGTCGCCCACGAGGTGCGCGGCGCCGTCGTGCCAGACGTGCCACAGCGCCCGCGCGGGGGAGCCCTCGCCCTGGACCCAGATGAGGCCTGACTTCTTGGTGGCCTCCTCGATGAGGGCGGGGCCCAGCGGCGTCTCAGCAGTCCCAGTCATGCGGGGCAGCCTATCGAGTGACGGTCACAGCCAGCCGTTGCGCTTCAGGGTCCGGTGGATCGCGAAGCAGGCGCCGCCGATGAGGGCGAGCACCATGGGGTAGCCGAACCGCCAGTGCAGTTCGGGCATGTGGTCGAAGTTCATGCCGTACACCCCGCAGACCGCCGTCGGCACGGCGATGATCGCCGCCCATGAGGTGATCTTGCGCATGTCCTCGTTCTGCGCGACGGCGGCCTGGGCGAGGTTGGCCTGGAGGATCGAGTTGAGCAGTTCGTCGAAGCCGATGACCTGCTCCTGGACGCGCGTGAGGTGGTCGGCGACGTCACGGAAGTACTTCTGGATGTCGGGGTCGACGAGCCGCATGGGCCGCTCACTCAGCAGCAGCATCGGGCGCAGCAGCGGCGAGACGGCCCGCTTGAACTCCAGGACCTCGCGCTTGAGCTGGTAGATCCGTCCGGCGTCGACACCGCGCGCGGTCCCCTTGCCCTTGCTGGGCGCGGAGAAGACCTCGGTCTCGACCTCGTCGATGTCGTCCTGCATCGCGTCGGCCACCGCGAGATAGCCGTCGACGACGTGGTCGGCGATGGTGTGCAGGACGGCGGAGGGCCCCTTGGCGAGCAGTTCGGGGTCTTCCTGGAGGCGGCGGCGCAGGGCCCGCAGCGAGCCGTGCCCGCCGTGCCGGACGGTGATGAAGAAGTCCCGTCCGGTGAAGCACATCACCTCGCCGGTCTCCACCACCTCGCTGGTGGCGGTGAGTTCGGCGTGCTCGACGTAGTGGATGGTCTTGAAGACGGTGAACAGCGTGTCGTCATAACGCTCCAGCTTGGGCCGCTGGTGGGCGTGGACGGCGTCCTCGACGGCGAGCGGGTGCAGGCCGAACTCGGCGGCGATACCGGCGAATTCGGCTTCGGTCGGCTCGTGCAGACCGATCCAGGCGAAGCCGCCGTGGCGGCGCACCTGGAGCATCGCCTCGTGCGGGGTGAGGGCGTCGGCGCACTCCATGCGCCGCCCGTCCGTGTAGACGGCGCAGTCGACGACGGCGGAGGCGGCCTCGCGGGTCGCGTCGTAGGAGTACGAGGAGGTGGCGGAGGAAGCGTAGGAGGTGCCGTCCTTGCGCAGCGAGGGGCGGACGGCGGCACGAAGGTCGCGGATCATCGACATGGGCAGGCTCCTTCGAAGGAGGCCGCCTGCGGCGGGTGGAACTGCCCGGAATGGGGACGTCCTACTGCGGAGATGTTTGGCACGTCCACAAAGCGGGGAGCACCGCACCGTCGCGGTGGCAGCTTCGCTACTGACACAGATCAGATAACTCAGACAGATCAGGTGGAAACGAAGTGCTCTTCCGTCGCACACGGCACGGGCACCGCGAGCGGTGCGTGCGGGTGCTGTGCAGCTACCGGGCTGCGTGATTCATCGGGCGGAAGAGCGGGTGGTACTGCACGGTCGACTTCGGTCCATTGCAGCCCCACCTCCTCCGGCCGGTCCCCCGTAAGGGAAGTCCCATGCGCCCTCTGCACCCGTGGCGCAAAGTCAGTGTCTGTCCGCAGGGCTTGAAAGCGACGCTTCTGCGTGCTGCCCTGGGCCAGCGGCCAACACTATCAGCCGACTGAAGTGTCAAGCCCCCGCTTTGCCCTTCACTGACGAGTTCTATGCTCACGTCATGGCTGATGTTCTTGCGCTGGTCGAGGCCCGTCTCCGCACTGGCCTGGGGGAACCGGACGCGCGCGCCGCGGTGACCTTCCTCGGCACCGACCGCGTCGAGGTGCTGCGGTTCACGGACGGCGACGTGGTGCGCTACGCCACGCTCGGCATGTCCGCCCAGCCGATGACCGACCCCACCGCCGCGCTCGCCGACCCGGTCAAGGGGCCGCGCGCCGAACTGGTGCTGTCCGTACGAGCGGGCCTCGCCGACACCGACAAGGCGCTCCGCCCGCTCGCGGTGCTGGCCGCGTCGCCGCAGGTCGAGGGCCTGGTCGTGGCGGCGGGCGCCTCGCTGGACGTGGGCGAACCGCTGTGGCCCGGCGCACCGTTCACCTCGGTCCTGGTCGCGGAGTCCGGCGGCCTGGTCGAGGACCTGGAGCTGGACCAGCCGATGGATCCCGTACGGTTCCTGCCGCTGCTGCCGATGACGCCGAACGAGGCGGCGTGGAAGCGGGTGCACGGCGCGGCCGCCCTCCAGGAGCGCTGGCTGAACAGCGGAACGGACCTGCGCGATCCGTTGCGCAAGTCCGTGCCCCTGGACTGAAGTCCGGTGACAGGGCCACCGGACGGGTGATCGTCCTTGACGGAGCGGCGAGCGGGGAGGACCGTTGGTCGTTATGAGGGGCGAACCCAGTTGCCCGAAGTGTGGTGGCCGGGTCAGGGCGCCCGGTCTCTTTGCCGACTCCTGGCAGTGCGACGTGGACGGCACCGTGCACCCGCTACAGCCCGTGATCCCGCCCAGCGTCGAGGCGCTCCAGGTCGTGGTGCACCGTGCGCAGGTTCCGGTGTGGATGCCGTGGCCCCTGCCGGTCGGCTGGCTGTTCACGGGCGTGGCCTGCGCGGGGGACGACCGAAGCGGTGGCCGTGCGACCGCGGTGGCCTGCTCGGGGCCGGCGCCGCTCGGTGGCGTCGGTGAGCTGGTCCTCGTCGCCGAGGAGCTGGGCGTCGGCCTCGGCGCGCGGTACGCCGGCGTCGACGGCCCCGACCCCGGCCCCTATATGAGCGTCGACAAGCCGCCGCACGCCAAGGTGCACGCCGCCGGGCGGCCCACGCCGCTGTGGCACGTGTCGCAGACGCCGGACGACCGTGCCGTGTTCGCGGGCGAGGCGCGGGGGCTGTGGCTGTGGGCCATCGCGTGGCCGGAGCAGTCGGGACTCCTGATGTACGACGAACTGGTGCTCACCGATCTCCGGGACGCGGGCGCCGAGGTGGACCTGCTGCCGTGCGGGGCGCTGTCGCCGCGGCTGCTCACGCCGTGAGCGGGGATCGCTGACGCCTGGTCCGGTGGCCGCTCACGCCGTGGGCGGCGGTTCCCTGCACGCACGTGGGCGGCGGTTCCACCGCACGCCCCCGGGCGCAGGGGGCCTCGCGGTGGTGAGCGACGCCTCCTTCGTGGCGGGTGGGGACGTGTTCGATTCCCGTTATCCTTGAGCGTCCCCGCCGTCCGTCCCCGTCCGCCCCGTCAGAGCCTGGAGTCAGCGCCGTGCGCATCGATCTGCACACTCACTCCACCGCGTCCGACGGCACGGACACCCCGGCGGAGCTGGTGCGGAACGCGTCGGCCGCCGGTCTCGACGTCGTCGCGCTGACCGACCACGACACCACCCGCGGCCACGCGGAAGCGCTCGCCGCGCTGCCCGAAGGCCTGACCCTCGTCACCGGCGCCGAACTCTCCTGCCGCCTCGACGGCGTGGGTCTGCACATGCTGGCGTACCTCTTCGACCCCGCGGAGCCGGAACTCGCCCGCGAGCGCGAGCTGGTGCGCGACGACCGGGTGCCGCGTGCGAAGACGATGATCGGCAAGCTCCGGGACCTCGGTGTCGACGTGACCTGGGAGCAGGTCGCGCGCATCGCGGGGGACGGCTCGGTCGGCCGCCCCCACATCGCCGAGGCCCTCGTCGAACTGGGCGTCGTGCCCACCGTCTCCGACGCCTTTACGCCCGAGTGGCTCGCCGACGGCGGCCGCGCCTACGCCGAGAAGCACGAGCTGGCCCCCTTCGACGCGATCCGCCTGGTCAAGGCGGCGGGCGGCGTCACCGTCCTCGCGCACCCCGCCGCCGTCAAGCGCGGCCGGGTCGTGCCCGAGGACGCGATAGCCGCGCTCGCCGCGGCGGGTCTCGACGGGGTCGAGGTCGATCACATGGACCACGCCCCCGAGACCCGCACCCGGCTGCGCGGCCTCGCGGCGGACCTCGGTCTCCTTGTCACCGGCTCCAGCGACTACCACGGCAGCCGCAAGACGTGCGTACTCGGGGAGTTCACCACCGACCCCGAGATCTACGGCGAGATCACGCGCAGGGCCACCGGGGCGTTCCCCGTGCCCGGCGCGGGCGGACGCCCGGCCGCGTAGCGCCCCGCGCTCGCGCGCACCCTTCTCTCCTCCCCCTCGCTCCACTGTTCCGTTGTTCCGGGCCGGTGGCCGCCGTGCCCTGTGCCCGGTGGCGTCCGGTGCGGCTCCTTCGTACGACTCTCGCAAGGCCATCACTGTGTTCGACGTCGCCGTCTTCGGCTCCCTCTTCCTCACCCTCTTCGTGATCATGGACCCCCCTGGGATCACCCCGATCTTCCTCGGCCTGACCGCGGGCCGGCCCGCCAAGGTGCAGCAGCGGATGGCCTTCCAGGCCGTCTGTGTCGCCTTCGGCGTGATCTCGGTCTTCGGTCTCGTGGGTCATCAGATCCTCGACTACCTGCACGTCTCCGTCCCGGCGCTGATGATCGCGGGCGGCCTTCTGCTGCTGCTCATCGCGCTCGACCTGCTCACCGGCAAGACGGACGAGCCGAAGCAGACCAAGGACGTCAACGTGGCGCTCGTGCCGCTCGGTATGCCGCTGCTGGCCGGGCCCGGCGCGATCGTGTCGGTGATCCTCGCCGTCCAGGACGCCGACAGCGTCGGTACGCAGCTCTCCGTCTGGTCGGCGATCGTCGCGATGCACGTGGTGCTGTGGCTGGTGATGCGGTACTCGCTGCTGATCATCCGGGTCATCAAGGACGGCGGCGTGGTGCTCGTGACGCGGCTCGCGGGCATGATGCTCTCCGCGATCGCGGTCCAGCAGATCATCAACGGGGTGACGCAGGTGATCCAGGGCGCCTGACCGCGCGCCGGACACACGAAGGGCCCCGTACGACGTTCGTACGGGGCCCTGCGGCGTCTTCGTTACGAGGCCGTGGATTCGGCCGGTCGGATGTAGATGCGCTGGCCTATCGCTGCGGCCTGCTGCACGATCCGATTGACGGAGGCGGCGTCCACGACGGTGCTGTCCACGGCGTTGCCGTCGACGTCGTCGAGTCGCATGATTTCGAAGCGCATAAGGCTTCTCCCTTCGTCTGGTCATCCTCCTGAAGGAGAACTACTGGAGATGGCCGGGCTGTTACCTGGCCATGAAGTGTCGGTTGCGGAGCTACGGTGCGCCGCGTTCCTGATGGGTACAACGAGTTGCCCCCTGCAAACATTCCCTACGCTAAGGAAATTTTTCGCGAACCTAATTACCCGTGGGTAGCGGCACCGGTTGTGTTCGCTGCGTGACCAGCGGGAGACTGGGTTCCCTATGAACGACGCCGAACACGCAGCCGCCGATCACGATGCGGCCCACATCAGCGCTCAGCTGGAGCGCGCCAACGGGCTGCTCGAACGCGTACTCGCCGAGGTGGCGAAGACCCCGTCCACGCACGCGATCTTCGTCGACGCCGGATATCTGTACGCGGCGGCGGGCCGGCTCGCCGCCGGGACCGAGGACCGGCGCTCCTTCGACCTCGACGCCGAGGGGCTCATCGAGGCGCTCATCGACAAGGCCCGCACGATCTTCGCGGACAGCCGCCTGCTGCGCGTCTACTGGTACGACGGGGCGCGGCGCCGCATCCACACCACCGAGCAGCAGTCGATCGCGGAGCTGCCCGACGTCAAGGTCAGGCTCGGCAACCTCAACGCCAACAACCAGCAGAAGGGCGTCGACTCCCTCATCCGCAGCGACCTGGAGTCACTGGCCAGGCACCGCGCCATCAGCGACGCGGCGCTCATCGGCGGCGACGAGGACCTGGTCTCGGCCGTCGAGGCGGCGCAGGGGTACGGGGCGCGGGTGCACCTGTGGGGCATCGAGGCGCCCGACGGGCGCAATCAGGCGGAGCCGCTGCTGTGGGAGGTCGACAGCCAGCGGACGTTCGATCTCGACTTCTTCAAGCCGTACGTGTCGCGGCGCGCGGTCATCGCCTACGAGGCGGGGGTGAGGCCCGCGGCGCCGCGGCCCTCCCGCGAGGACGTCCGCTTCGTCGGCGCGCAGATCGCCGCGAAGTGGCTCGCGGCGCGGGGGCGCGAGTCGCTGGTGGGGCTGCTGGCGGGGCATCCGTATCTGCCCGGGTCGGTGGACCAGGAACTGCTGGTCGAGGCGGAGCGGCTCTTGCAGTACTCGCTGCGGGGCCAGTCGGATCTGCGGCGGGCGTTGCGGGACGGGTTCTGGGATCACCTGCGGGCGCAGTACTGAGGGTCGTGGGGCGCGCGATGCCGCCGGCGCTCAGCTGTTGGCGCCGGTGCCGCTCAGGCGGTTCCAGAAGCTGACCAGCGCCGCGGCCGTCTCCTCGGGGCGATCGGTGTTGGGGGAGTGCTCGGCGCCCCTGATCACCGTGCGGCGGGCGCGCAGACGGTGTGCCATGTCGTCCAGGAGCGGCACGGGCCATGTGTCGTCGCGCTCGCCCGAGATCACGTGCGTGGGCAGCGCCGCGGCGGCGAGTTCGGCGACGCGGTCCGGTTCCGTGGAGAGCTGCTTGCCGGTGGCGATGAGCTGGGCGGGGTTGTTCCGCAGCCAGCGGGCGCGCAGGGCCTCGCTGTCGTCCCCGCCGTCCGCCCTGGCGCCGCCGGTGTCCGCGTCCTCCGGGGGCGGCGGCTCCATGGCCCGCATCGCCTGCCACACCTCGTCCATCGACAGCACCGCGAGGGCGTCCGCCAGCATTTTGGCGCGGGCCTGCTGGGCGGGGGCGATCGCGGCGGGCCCCGAGGACATCAGGGTGAGCGAGGCGAAGGCGCGGGGCTCCAGGAGGGCGGCGGCGCGGGCGATCTGGCCGCCCAGGGAGTGGCCGAGGAGGTGCGGCCGGGCGCTGCCCGCGGGCGTTTCCGCCGACCCGGACGCCCCTGTCAGCGCTGCCGCCTGGGCCAGGACGTCGCGGGCCAACTCCCCTTGCGCGTACGCCGATTCGTCGTCCGGGCCCGGTGATTCGTACTGGCCGCGGCCGTCCACGGCGACGGCGCGGTAGCCGGCGGCCGCCAGGGGTTCCAGGAGGGCGATGAAGTCCTCTTTGCTGCCGGTGAAGCCGGGAAGCAGCAGAACGGTCCCCTTCACCTCGGCGCCGCCCGCGGTGCCGTCCCCGGTGCTCTCCGTGCCCCCGGGCGCAAGCGCGTCCAGGACGGCGAAGTCGCCGCGGGCGGTGTGGAGCGTGCGCGGGGTCGCGCAGCGGGGCGGGGTGAAGGTGGGGGGCCTGCTCATGCCCTGAGGTTACTGGCCCCTGGGCCTGGGGGGTCGAGGCGGGCGCCCCTGCTGAGCGGCGGCCTTCACGGCTCTCGCACCCCCTCACCCATCGCCCGCCTGTGACGCGGCGGGGGCGCGGGTGGGCCGGACAGGGATGCGCGAAGGCCCGCCCCGGTGACGGGACGGGCCTTCATGATGCGGAAGGGCGAGCGTCAGCTCCCCGCGGCCTCCGCGGGCTCCGCCTTCTTGCGCGTACGACGCCGGGGCGCGGGGGCCTCCGCCTCGGTCACCTCGGCCGGGGCGGCAGCGGCCGCCTTGCGCGTACGGCGACGCGGCTTCGGCTCCTCGGTGGCCTGCGCTGGGATCTCCGCCTCGGCGACCGGTTCCGCGGCCTTGCGGGTGCGGGTGCGCTTGGGCTTTTCGGCGGCGGCCGGGGCCTGTGCCTCGGCTTCGGCGACCGGTTCCGCAGCCTTGCGGGTCCGGGTGCGCTTGGGCTTCTCCGCGGCTGCCGGGGTCTCCGTCTCGGCGGGCTCGACCACGGTCTCCGCGGTCTTGCGGGTCCGGGTGCGCTTCGGCTTCTCGGCGGCGGCCGGGGCCTCCGCCTCGGCGGCCTCGACCACGGTTTCCGCGGTCTTGCGGGTGCGGGTCCGCTTCGGCTTCTCCGTGGCTGCCGGGGCCTCGGCCTCGGCGACCGGTTCCGCGGCCTTGCGGGTCCGGGTGCGCTTCGGCTTCTCGGCGGCGGCCGGGGCCTCCGCCTCGGCGGCCTCGACCACGGTCTCCGCGGTCTTGCGGGTGCGGGTGCGCTTGGGCTTCTCCGTGGCTGCCGGGGCCTCGGCTTCGGCGACCGGTTCCGCGGTCTTGCGGGTCCGGGTGCGCTTCGGCTTCTCGGTGACGGCCGGGGCCTCCGCCTCGGCGGCCTCGACCACGGTCTCCGCGGCCTTGCGGGTCCGCGTCCGCTTCGGCTTCTCGGCGACGGGGGCCTCAGGCTCCGCAGCCGGGGCCTCCGCCTCGACCACCGGCTCCGCGGCCTTCCGCGTCCGACGGCGCGGCTTCGTCACCGGAGCCTCCGCCTCGGGGGCGGCGGCCGGGGCCTCCGGCTCGGTCACCGTCGCCGTGGCCTCCACGGTCAGCGCTTCCGGAGCCGTCCCGCCACGCGTCCGGCGACGGCGGCGCGGCGTGCGCGACTCCGTCGGCTCGGCGGTGACCTCAGCGGCCGGAACGGCGGGGGCGGGAGCAGCCGGGGTGGTCGTCGCAACCGGGGCCGGGGCCGAGGCCGCGTCCAGCGGGCTTCCGCCGCGCGTCCGACGGCGACGCCGCGGCGTACGCGCCGGGCGCTCCTGCTCGGGGGCGGTGGCAGTGGCGGCGGGACCCGAGGACGTACGACCGCCACGGTCACCGCGCGAACCACGGTCGCCGCGGTTGCCACGGTCGTTGCGGTCGCGGGAGCCACGCCCGCGCCCACCGGTCTCGCCGAGGTCCTCGACCTCTTCCGCGCCCAGACCGGCACGGGTCCGCTCGGCGCGCGGCAGGACACCCTTGGTGCCCACCGGGATGTTCAGCTCCTCATAGAGGTGCGGGGAGCTGGAGTAGGTCTCGACCGGGTCGCTGAGACCCAGGTCGAGCGCCTTGTTGATCAGCTGCCAGCGCGGGATGTCGTCCCAGTCGACCAGCGTGATCGCGATGCCCTTGGCGCCCGCGCGGCCGGTGCGGCCGATGCGGTGCAGGTAGGTCTTCTCGTCCTCGGGCGACTGGTAGTTGATGACGTGCGTGACGCCACCGACGTCGATACCGCGCGCGGCGACGTCCGTGCAGACGAGCACGTCCACCTTGCCGTTGCGGAACGCGCGCAGCGCCTGCTCGCGCGCGCCCTGGCCGAGGTCGCCGTGCACGGCGCCCGAGGCGAAGCCCCGGCGCTCCAGCTGCTCGGCGATGTCGGCGGCCGTCCGCTTCGTACGGCAGAAGATCATCGCGAGTCCGCGGCCCTCGGCCTGGAGGATGCGCGAGACCATCTCGGGCTTGTCCATGTTGTGCGCGCGGTACACGAACTGCTTCGTGTTGGCGACGGTCTGGCCCTCGTCGTCCGGCGCGGTGGCGCGGATGTGCGTGGGCTGCGACATGTAGCGGCGGGCGAGGCCGATGACGGCACCCGGCATGGTCGCCGAGAACAGCATCGTCTGGCGCTTGGCCGGCAGCAGGTTGATGATCTTCTCGACGTCGGGCAGGAAGCCCAGGTCGAGCATCTCGTCGGCCTCGTCGAGGACCAGGCACTTGACGTGCTTGAGGTCGAGCTTGCGCTGGCCCGCGAGGTCGAGGAGACGACCGGGGGTGCCGACGACGATGTCGATGCCCTTCTTGAGGGCCTCGACCTGCGGCTCGTAGGCACGGCCGCCGTATATGGCGAGGACGCGGACGTTACGCGCCTTGCCGGCGGTCAGCAGGTCGTTCGTCACCTGCTGGCACAGCTCGCGGGTGGGGACGACGATGAGGGCCTGCGGCGCCTCGGTCAGCTGCTCGGGCTCGGCGCGGCCCGCCTCGACGTCGGCGGGGACGATCACGCGCTCCAGGAGCGGGAGTCCGAAGCCGAGCGTCTTGCCGGTGCCGGTCTTGGCCTGGCCGATGACGTCCTTGCCCGAAAGGGCGACAGGGAGCGTCATCTCCTGGATGGGGAAGGGGGTGATGATGCCGACCGCTTCAAGGGCTTCGGCTGTCTCGGGAAGAATCCCGAGCTCTCGGAAAGTCGTAGTCAGGGCTATGCCTCTTCTGTGAGACGCGGCGTGAGGCGAACGCTGGGGGTCGTGACCGTGCCACTACCGCCGGCTGCTTGGGGGGCTGGCCGGGGGCGCGGGACCACTGCCTGCGCTCGAGCGCTCTTACCGCTGAGGTTCCCTCCTCGTGCCGTACGCAGCTGCGCGTACCGCCCGGAGGGCTGTCGGGTCGGAGCCGATCGGGCCACCGACCGGGCATCCTCATTCGTACGGCCCGTCGAATATTCGGCAGGCGCAATACCACTGTACCCCGGAATCTCGCATGCGTGTCCGGCGAATTGGTCACATGGTCGTCGTCACAGTGACTGACCAGGGCCTTCCGGCGTACGGCAGGCGGGCTATTGTGCGCTTCATGGAGACGCCTGACACCGCCGCTGAATCCGCCGCCGAAACCCCCGCCGAACCCACCGGGGTCGCCGCCCAGGACTGGGCGAAAGCTTCCGCCGAGCCCCACTACCGCGCCGCGGTCGTGGACCTCCTCGGGGCGCTCGCCTACGGGGAACTCGCGGCGTTCGAGCGGCTCGCGGAGGACGCCAAGCTGGCGCCGACGCTCGGCGACAAGGCGGAGCTGGCGAAGATGGCGTCGGCGGAGTTCCACCACTTCGAGCAGTTGCGCGACCGGCTCTCCGCGATCGGCGCGGAGCCGACCGAGGCGATGGAGCCGTTCGTCGCCGCCCTCGACGGCTTCCACCGTCAGACCGCGCCGTCCGACTGGCTCGAAGGCCTGGTCAAGGCGTACGTGGGTGACTCGATCGCCAGTGACTTCTACCGCGAGGTCGCGGCCCGCCTCGACGCCGATACGCGCGGGCTCGTGCTGGGCGTCCTCGACGACACCGGGCACGCGAGCTTCGCCGTGGAGAAGGTGCGGGCCGCGATCGAGGCCGATCCGCGCGTGGGCGGACGGCTCGCGCTGTGGGCGCGGCGGCTGATGGGCGAGGCCCTCTCGCAGTCCCAGCGGGTGGTCGCCGACCGGGACGCGCTGTCGACCATGCTGGTCGGGGGCATCGCCGACGGGTTCGACCTCGCCGAGGTCGGGCGGATGTTCTCGCGGATCACCGAGGCGCACACCAAGCGGATGGCCGCGCTCGGCCTGGCGGCCTGAGGGCGGCCCCGAGGGCGGCTGGGCGCGCGGGTCCCCGCCCCGTCGCGTCCCCGCCCCCCGCCGGGGGTCCGGGCTACGCCGTCGCTGAGCGGCGCAGCCCGGTCCGGGTGGGGCGGATCAGCAGGGACAGCAGGGCCGCCGAGACGGCCGCCGCTCCCAGGAGGGTCGCGGGGGCGTGGCCGGGGCCGAGCGCCATGTGCGTGATGAAGGCGCCGACCAGGGCGCCCGCGGGGCCCGTCGACAGGACGAGGCTGCGCGAGGGCAGCCGGCGCGCCAGGCGGTGCGCGATGGCCCAGGACAGGGCGAAGCCCAGCAGAGCGGAGCCGAGCGCTTCCAGAATCACGGTGGTGCCCTCCCTTGCGGCCGGTGCAAATCGGTCGTAGCCGGTGTACCCAAGGTGGCCGGAACGCAACCCTCCACGAGCCGAGCCGAGCCGGCGGGCCCGCCGGCTCCTCGTACGACACACACGCACAACACGCACGTACGGCCCGGTGGTTGAGAACCACCGGGCCGTACTCGTGCGCGCGCCTACGGGCGCGTCCTACAGGGCGCTGAAGCCCACCTTGCGTGCGGTGGGCTCACCGAGTTCCACGTATGCAAGGCGGTCGGCCGGAACCAGGACCTTGCGGCCGTGCTCGTCCACGAGGCTCAGCAGCGGCGACTTGCCGGTCAGCGCCTCGGACACCGCGTGCTCGATTTCCTCGGCGCTCTGGCCGCTCTCCAGCACGATCTCGCGGGGCGCGTACTGCACGCCGATCTTGACCTCCACGGCTTTGTCCCTCCGACGGTCAGTCTGTGCGCGGCCGTCCGCGCCGTACCCAGCACACATTAGCCCGGTGAGGGGACGCGGAAGGACGCGGCCGTGAACGCCGGTAGCGAACACCGGACGGGAACAAAAAGGCGAGTGGTCAGTGGCCCTCGGTGCCGTGCAGCGGGAAGCCCGCGATACCGCGCCACGCCAGCGACGTGAGCAGCTGCACCGCCTTGTCCCGCGGGACCGTGCTGCCACTGGCCAGCCAGTACCGCGCGACCACCTGGGAGTAGCCGCCGAGGCCGACGGCGAGGAGCATCGCCTCGTCGCTGGGCAGGCCGGTGTCCTCGGCGATCACCTCGCAGATCGCCTCCGCGCACTGGAGCGTCACGCGGTCCACGCGCTCGCGGACCGCCGCCTCGTTCGTCAGGTCCGACTCGAAGACCAGGCGGAAGGCGCCGCCCTCGTCCTCTACGTACGCGAAGTAGGCGTCCATCGTCGCGGCGACGCGCAGCTTGTTGTCCGAGGTGGACGCGAGCGCTGTGCGGACCGACTGGAGCAGTGACTCGCAGTGCTGGTCGAGCAGGGCCAGATAGAGGTCGAGCTTGCCGGGGAAGTGCTGGTAGAGCACCGGCTTGCTGACCCCGGCGCGCTCGGCGATGTCGTCCATCGCGGCCGCGTGGTAACCCTGTGCGACGAAAACTTCCTGGGCCGCGCCGAGGAGTTGATTGCGTCGGGCACGACGCGGCAGGCGTGTGCCCCGCGGGCGTGCCGCCTCTGTCTGCTCGATGGCTGTCACGCCGCCTCCCAATCGTCCGATGTGCGGTGTGCGCCGCCCCGCCATCGTACTTTTCGGTAACAGTGATGTGCGCGGTGCGGGCGCAGAATTTCACGGACTGGACCACCGCGGCCGGCGTCCGCGGTGGTGCGTAGCGGGGCAAACACGGGCAGGCCGGTGCCCTCAGCGGTAGTCGTCCTCGTCGAGGCTGACCACGCGGGCCTGCTCGGCGAGGTCGGCCTCACTGGCGGCGTTCGGATCCGCGTCCTGGAGGGAGTCGTCCCCGCTGGGGGCGAGATCGGCGTGCTGCTCCGCGGTGTCCGCCTCCGGGGCCTCGACGCCCGCCTCGGCTCCGTTCGCGTGCTCTTCCGTCTCGAAGGTCTCGGGATCGGTCGGGTCGACACTCATGTATGGCTCTCTTCCCTTGCGGTACTGGCGGCCCTTCGTGGTGCGAGTGCCCTGTTCGCCCGCTTTCTATGAGCGTAGGAGACACCTGGATCAGGCGCTATGTGATCCGGGCGTGGTCCGTGTGCGATCTGTGACGGCGAACACGTGAACCGCCGCGTGATCGTCTCGTAACATTGCCGCATGTCTTCGACCGAGCTGCCGAACCTGCTGGCCGCCACCGCCGCGCCCAAACCCGGTGCCGTAGCGGTCGCGGAGGGTGAGCGGCTCGACTCGGTCGCCCTGCCCGGGCTCACGCTGACCGTGCGGTCGCGGCCGTCGGTCCGCGCCGGACTGCCGCCCGCGCTGTACGTCCACGGCTTCGGCGGCTCCTCGCAGAACTGGTCGGCCCTGATGCCGCTCCTTGAGGACGTCGTCGACTGCGAGGCCATCGACCTGCCCGGGTTCGGGCACTCGCCCCCACCGGACGACAACGACTACTCCATCACCGGGCAGGCCCGCGCGGTCATCCGCCACCTCGACGCCCGCGCCCGCGGACCCGTCCACCTGTTCGGGAATTCACTGGGTGGCGCCGTCACGACGCGCGTCGCCGCGGTGCGCCCCGATCTCGTACGTACGTTGACCCTGATCTCGCCCGCACTGCCCGAGCTGCGGGTGCAGCGCACGGCGGTACCGACCGGGTTGATCGCGGTTCCGGGCGTCGCGGGGCTCTTCGCCCGGCTCACCAAGGGGTGGACGGCCGAGCAGCGGGTGCGGGGCGTGATGGAGCTGTGTTACGGCGACCCGGGCAAGGTGACACCGGAAGGGTTCGGCGCGGCGGTCCGGGAGATGGAGCGCAGGCTCCAGCTCCCCTATTTCTGGGACGCGACGACACGCACGGCCCGCGGGATCGTGAACGCGTACACCCTGGGCGGCCAGCACGGCCTCTGGCGGCAGGCCGAGCGGGTGCTCGCGCCGACCCTGCTCGTCTACGGCGGGCGCGATCTCCTCGTCTCGTACCGCATGGCACGCAGGGCGACCGCCGCGTTCCGCGACTCGCGGCTGCTCACGCTGCCCGAGGCCGGGCATGTGGCGATGATGGAGGAACCGGAGAGCGTGGCCACGGCCTTCCGTGAACTGCTCGTCGATCTGGGGGAGTTGAGCGGGCCCCGCGCCCGGGGTGCTCGGGGCGGCCGGGAGTCCCATGACTCCCGTGAACTCCGTGACTCCCGTGCGGATTCGGGGAGCTGAGGCGGCGCGTGGGACGACACAGCCGCCGCGGTCCGGCAGGCACACCGGCGGACAGGGCTGAGACGACTGCCGCCTCGGCGGGTGCGAACGGCACGGCAGACACGCCTGGCGAGGCTGAGGCGACCGGGGCGACGGGAACGGCTGCCCGTACGAGCGGCTCGGGTGGCCCGACGGCGCAGGGCGGTGGCCCGCCTCCGGGCCAGGTCCCGGGTCCCGGCACGGGCCGCCGCAGGCGCGGGCCCGCCGACGAGGGGACACCGGCGCATGGCACGCCTGCGCACGGCACGCCCGCGCACGGCATCCCTCAGTCGACGCCGTCCCACGGAGTTCCGGGGGTCCGCGGTGGGCACCCCGAGCAGCGGGAGCCCGGTGGCGGCTGGGGTGACGTCTCCGATGCGGGGGCGGGCCCGCACTCGGGTGCCGGGCACGGCATACCGGGCCCGCGGCAGGATCGTTCCGCCCCTCGCCAGGACTACGTGGAAGCCTTTACCGACGAGGCCGGGGACCCGTACGCCTCGGTCACCGACTGGAACGACGTCCCCGAGCCCCGGCTCGGCTCGGACGCAGAGGACGGCGATGGCGGCGATGACGGCGGTGGCAAGAGGGGTGGGCGGGCCCGGCTCCTGACCGGTGTCGCGGCCGTCGCCGTGATCGCCGTGCTCGGGGTCGTCGTCGCGGGGCAGGTCACCGGTGGCGCGGACGACTCCGACGACCGGCCCCAGGCCGCCCCCGGCGGCGGCGCGCGCGACACCGACGACCCGGCCTCGCGCTCCGACGAGCGTCCGCCCCCGCCCGGGGGACCCGCCATCAGGCCGGACGCCGTCCCGGTGACGTACAGCCAGAAAATGGGTGAGAAATACCCGCTGGACGCCAAGCTCAAGGCGTCCGGCGACTTCGAGGCGATGCCGGGGTTCGACAAGGCGCCCGGCAAGGGGCAGGTCTTCCGCTATCGCGTCGACGTCGAGAAGGGGCTCGGTCTCGACGGCCCGCTCTTCGCGCAGGCCGTGCAGAAAACCCTGAACGACAAACGGAGTTGGGCGCACGACGGGGCCCGCGCCTTCGACCGCATCTCGTCGGGCAAGCCCGATTTCGTCATCACGCTGGCGAGCCCGGGAACCACCGCCGCCTGGTGCGCGAAATCCGGTCTCGACACGACCCAGGACAATGTGTCGTGCGATTCCGCGGCGACGGACCGCGTGATGATCAACGCCTATCGGTGGGCGCAGGGCGCCAAGACCTACGGCGACGCCATCCACCCCTACCGCCAGATGCTGATCAACCACGAGGTCGGGCACCGGCTCGGTTTCAACCACACGGACTGCACGAAGGACGGGGACCTCGCGCCCGTCATGCAGCAGCAGACCAAGTTCCTGGAGCACGACGGGATCAAGTGCAAGGCCAACCCCTGGGCGTTCCCCAAGGATTGAGCCGGCGCCCGATGGTCGGCGCCCGGTGGCCGACAGTCAGCCGGTCAGTCGGCCCTTGGTGAGGCGCCGCAGGTTGCCCGCGAGGATCGCGGCGCGTTCCCCCGGAGCGAGGTCCATGCGGTCCACGTCCGCGAGGGAGGACCGGATGTATCCCGGTCCCTTCTCCGGGTCGTAGGGGCTGTCGGAGGCGAAGAGGACCCGCTCGGGGCCGAAGAAGTCGAGGGCGCAGCGCAGGGCGTGCGGGGCGCCGAAGAGGGCGGTGTCGGCGTAGAACATCCGGAAGTAGTCGAGGGGCCGCTTGGACAGCGGTGGTCCTTCGATGTCGGCCCGCTGCTCGGGCGGGGTGCGGGAGCCGAGCTGGTCCCAGCCGGGGCCGACGCGTCCGGAGAAGTGGGGGATCATGCTGCCGCCGTGGTGGATGAGCAGCTTCAGTGACGGGTGGCGCTCCAGGATGCCGCCGAAGACGATGCGGGCCATGAAGGCGGACAGGTCGTACTCCCAGCCGAGGGTCCACCAGATCTCGTAGCGGGAGCGTCGCTCGCTGGGATAGTCGGGCCAGGTGGCGTTGCGGCAGGGGTGGACCTGCACGAGGACGTCCAGCTCGGCGGCGCGCGCCCAGAACGGCGCGAAGCGCTGCTCGTCCAGGGCGTGGCCCTGTACGTGGGTGTAGATCTGGACGCCCACGGCGCCCAACTCGCCTACGGCCCGGTCGAGTTCCGTGACGGCGGCGTCCACGTCGGTGAGGGCGACCGCGGCGCAGAAGCCCGCGAACCGGTCCGGGTGTTCGGCGGTCAGGTCCGCCAGGGCGTCGTTGGCCATACGGACATAGTGGACGGCTGAGCGGGGCGTGCCGAAGTCCTCGGCGGGCGGCGCGGCCAGGTTGATCAGCTGGCGGTAGCCGGGGAACTCGTCCATCTGCCGGAAGCGCACGTCCAGGTCGACGAGGGCGGGGATGTCCATCACGCGGCGGCGGAGGTTGGCCAGCGCGGGGACGTCGTCGAGGGCGAACAGCCGGTCGGCGCAGGCCCTGGGGAGGATGTGGCAGAAGGCGTCGATCTTCTCGTCCGCGGGCGTCTCGTCCGTGATCTTCGTGTCCGTGGGGTTCTCGTGCGCGGGCTTCTCGTGCGCGGGGCTCGTCTCTGGGGCGGTCTCGGGGCGGGTCTCCAGGTCGGTCACAGGGTTCCTCTCGCAGTGGCTGGGGCGGTGCGCGGGGAGTGCCGGTTACGGGGCGGAGGTGGGAGTGGGCGTGGGTGCGGCGGCCGTGGATTCGCGCGGTATGAGGGTCGGGGCGTGCACGGTTGAGCGGACGGGGCGCCCCTGCCTGATCCGCAGCAGCATGTCGACCGCGCCCCGTCCGATCTCCCTCAGGGGGACGCGCACGCTGGTGAGCGGGATCGGGAGCCGGGCGGCCAGGGGCGTGTCGTTGTAGCCGACGACGGACAGGTCGTCGGGGACGGTGAGGCCGCGGCGACGGGCGGCGGCGAGCGCGCCGACCGCGGTGTTGTCGCTCACCGTCACCAGGGCGGTGGGGCGTTGCCCGTCCGGCAGCGCCAGCAGCTCCGCCGCCGTGCTCTCGCCGCTCTCCATCGAGAAGTCCGAGGGCCGCACCAGGCGGTCGTCCACCTCGACGCCCGCCTCGGCGAGTGCCTCGCGCAGACCGGCGACGCGCCCCAAGGCGTTGGAGGCGTAGGTCGGTCCCGCGATCATGCCGATCCTCCGGTGTCCCAGGTCCAGGAGGTGGCGGGCCGCCAGATAGCCGCCGAGCCGGTCGTCGCCGAGGACCGCGGGGCTGTGTCCGTCGGTGCGCAGTGCCAGGACGAAGGGCGTGCCGTCGGCGGTCAGTTCGGGCAGGAAGCCGCCGGGTCCTTCGAGCCGCGCGGTGGCCATGATCAGCCCGTCCACCCGGCGGCCGAGCAGCAGTCTGCCGATGGCCGTCTCGGCTTCGAGGTCGTCATGAGTGGTGGCGAGGAGCGCGTCCAGGCCGTGGTCGCGGCAGGCCTCGGCGATCTCCTCGTACAGCATGGCCATCACCGTGCCGGTGATGCTGGACATGACGACGCCGATCGTGCGGGTGCTCTGCCGGCGCAGGCTGGCCGCGGCCGGGTTGGGGGTGTAGCCGAGCTGCTCGGCGATCTGTCTGATCCGGGCCGCGGTGTCGCCGCGGGAGAAGGGGTGCCGGTCGTCCAGGGCCCGGGAGACGGTGGACGGGTTCACTCCCGCCGCGCGTGCCACGTCGGCCATGGTCGGGCGGCGGCCGGTGCCCCGGCGGGGCGGGGGCGGGGTGGCGGTCGTTCCGGTCATCGGACTCCTCTCTGCGTGGGCCGTCTGTGCCGTCAACTCCCTTGTTGGAGCAGGGAGTTGGAACGTGTGCGGGGTTGACGGATCGGCGGCGGCGACTCCAGCATACATACGAACGCGCAAACGAATGCATAACTTCCTTGAGCCGGTGGTGAGTTGAGAGCGACGCCCGCCGGATCGGGGGCGCACCGGTTCTGCCCGCCCTTGTGTGTGGAGGTGTTCAGCGTTGCCCTCTTTATCCTTGACAGATCCATCCCGGCCGCCGCGTTCCAGGGGACCGGCCCTGACCTCGGCGGCCCTGGCCTCGGTGATGCTGGCCGGGCTCCTCACCTCCTGCGGGAGCGGGGGCGATGGCTCCGGGCGCTCCTTCACCGTCGCGCTGACCGAACCGGACATCACCTCCGTACCGCTGATGGAAGCCGTGGACCAGGTCCGTGCCGCGGGTTACGACGTGACGATCGAGGAGACCGCGGAGCCGGAACTCGCCGTCGAGGGGCTCATCCGCGGCGACTACCAGTTCTCGGCCGAGGCCACGGGGCCGGCCCTGATGGCCATCGCGCGGGGTGCCCCGCTGCGCATCGTCGCCGACATGGTGGGCAACCAGTGGGCGGTCTACGGAGCTGCCGCCACCGGCGACTGCGGTGACCTCGACGGCCGGGCCTTCGGCATCTTCAGCGAGGGCGCCATGGCCACCGCCATGGTGCGCCAGTGGGTCGAGGAGGCGTGCCCCGAGGGCGCCCGCCCGCAGTTCCTGACCATCGGCGACTCGGAGACCAGGACGCAGGCGCTCCTGGGCGGGGAGATCACCGCCACCGCCCTGGAGCAGAGCGACGCCGCCCACCTGGCCAAGAGCGCCAAGGGCCGATCGCTGAAGCGCCTGGCCGACTTCCGCCAGGTCTTCCCGGGGCTGCACCCGCAGACCGTGTACGCCGACGAGGGCTACTTGGCGGAGCACCCGAAGCCCGCCCAGGCTCTGATCGACGCCCTCATCGACGTACAGCGGAAGATCAACGAGGAGCCGGGTCATCTCGCCGGGCTCGTCCGCGAACACCTGCCCGACACGTACGCCGAGGACGACCTCGAAGACATCGCCGCCCCCTACGTCGAACAGAAACTGTTCGACGCCGCCGCGCTCACACCGGCCGGTGTGCAGGACACCATCGACTTCTTCGTGGACACCGGGGCCATCGAGCCGATGGACGCCGCCGACGTGGCCGATCTCAGCTTCGTGGACCGCAACCGGGCCAAGAGGGACCGGGCCAAGCGGGACCGGGCCAAGAGGGGCGGCACCTCATGACGAACGCGGCCGATCCCACCCGCGCGGCTGACCCCGCCGCACTCGCGACCCGCCCCCGGCCGCCCGGACGAGCGCGGCGGCTCCTCGGCCCCGGTGCCGACCTGCCCTACCAGCTGCTCACGCTGGTGGTCGCCGCCGCTCTGTGGGAGGCGTACGCCCGTACGCACGACAGCATCCTGCTGCCCACCTTCACCGAAACGGCCGCGGCCACAGTGAAGTTGCTCGGCGAGGGCGAGCTGTGGCGGGCCGCCTGGATCAGCAATCAGGCCCTCGTCCTCGGCTTCCTCGCGGCGGTCGCGCTGGGCGTTCCCGCCGGGCTCCTGCTGGGGCGGTTCCGCGCGATCGAGCGCTGTACGGACGTCTACCTCAGCATCCTCCTCGTGACCCCGATGGCCGGGATCATCCCGCTCCTCGTGATGTCCGTGGGGTTCGGCCTGGCCTCCCGCGTCATCCTGGTGGCGCTCTTCTCCGTGGTCATGGCCGTCACCGGCGCCCGCGCCGGAATCCGCCAGATCGATCCCTCGCTGATCGAGATGAGCCGCACACTCGGCGCGAGCGAGGCCCAGATCTGGCGCCGCGTCCTCATCCCCGGCGCCCTGCCCGCCATCATGACCGGCATCCGGCTCGCCCTCGGACGCGCCGTCACCGGAATGGTCGTCGTGGAACTCCTCATGGTCTCCGTCGGCTACGGCGGCCTGATCCTCACCTACCGCAGCCGCTTCGACGCGCCCGCGCTCTACGCGGTGGTCGTCATCGTCCTGTCCGAAGCCGTCCTGCTGCTCTCCGCGGCCCGCTGGATCGAACGCAGGGCGACCCCCTGGATCGAACGCAGGGCGACCCCTTGATCGAGCGCACGACAGCCTTCAGCGCGCCGCCTCCCACCTCACCGAGGAGCACCGCATGATCGAGATCAAGAACCTCACCAAGCGCTTCCCCGGCCGCCGCGGCGACACAGTCCACGCGCTGAGCGAGGTCGAACTCACCATCGCCGACAACGAGTTCGTCACCGTGCTCGGGCCGAGCGGCTGCGGCAAGACGACCCTGCTGCGCGCCCTCGCCGGGCTGACCGGCTGGGACGAGGGCGACATCCTGGTGGACGGGGAACCCGTACGCACACCCGGCCCCGAGCGCGCCATGGTCTTCCAGGACTTCGCCCTGCTGCCGTGGGCCGACGTCCTGGACAACGTGGCCTTCGGTCTCCAACTGCGCGGGGAGCCGCGGAGCCGGCGCCGCGCCACCGCCCGCGAACTGGTCGAACTCGTCGGCCTCGACGGCTTCGAGGACCGGCTGCCGGGCGAACTGTCCGGCGGCATGCGGCAGCGCGTCGGCCTCGCCCGCGCCCTGGCCGTCCAGCCCCGCGTGCTGCTCATGGACGAGCCCTTCGGAGCCATGGACGAGCAGACCCGCCGCATCCTCCAGGAGGAACTCCTCACCATCTGGGAGCGCCGGCGCCTCACCGTCGTCTTCATCACCCACAGCATCGAGGAAGCTGTCCTGCTCGGTGACCGCGTCGTCCTGATGAGCCCGCGGCCCGGCCGCATCGCCGACGTCGTCCCCGTGGACATCCCCCGGCCGCGCTCCGTCGACCTCCACGGCCTGGGCCGTACCGAGGAGTTCACCCGCCTCACCACACATCTGTGGGAGCGCCTGCGCGCCATGCGCCCCGACCGCGCCTCCTATCCCGACCGCGCCCCGCATCCCGGGGGTGCCTCACGCCCCGACCGCGCCGGAGCCCGCCCGTGAGCCCCCGCCGCGGCCCGTCGGCCCTCCTGCCCCCGCTGGGCGGACTCCTCGCGGGCGCGGTCCTGTGGGAGACCGTGTCCCGTACGGCCGACGCCGCCTTCCTCCCGCCGCTCACCCAGGTGCTCGCCCGGCTCACCGAACTGACCGCCGACGGGAAGATCCTGCCCAGCCTGCTCTCCAGCGTGCTCAACCTCGTCCTGGGCCTCGCCGTCTCCCTGGCCGCGGGCCTCACCCTGGGCACCCTCATGGGCCGTTACCGAGCGGCGGAAGCCGCGCTCGGCATCTACATGTACGCGCTGCTGACGGCGCCCTCCCTCGTCTTCGCCCCGGTGTTCTTCTCCCTCTTCGGCCCCGGCCGCACCTCCATCGTGGCCGTGGTGGTGATGTACTCCCTCTTCGTCATCGTCATCACCACCGCCTCCGCCGTGCGCGGCGTCCCCGCCCAACTCCTCGAAATGGGGCGGGTGTACGGGGCCGGGGAGCGGCAACTCCTCTTCAGGGTCGTGCTGCCCGCCGCGCTGCCGATGGCCATGGCGGGCATCCGGCTCGGGGTCGGCCGGGCCGTCGCCGGGATGATCAACGGTGAGATGTTCATCGCCGTGGTCGGCCTCGGCCGGCTCCTCACCGAAGCCGGGGGCAGCTTCGACAGCGCCACTGTGCTCGCCGTCCTCCTGGTCGTCGTCGCCGTCGCCCTCGTCGCCATCGCCCTCACCCACTGGGTCGACCGCAGGCTCACCGGCTGGCTCCCCGAGACCGCCCGCACCTGAGCCCTCCCTCGTCGGCCGCTTTGACATCCATCGCAAATTCGTTCATATTTCTGCGCATGTCGAACCGTCACGCCCCTTCGAGCGCAGCCATCGAGCTGGCGCTCCTCGGCGTGACCGCGCTCTGCGTGGCCGACATCCACTGTCGCTGACGCCCGCCCCGGCGAGTGCGTCGCTTCTCCGCAGCTCTGCGCTGCTCTGTTCCCCCGCGCCATCACCGGGGTCAGCTCTGCGTCATTTCCGCTGATCCGCTGCCCCTCGCGCAGCGTTTTTCCCCGAGAGGTCTCCTCCGATGCGCCGAACATCCGCCATAGCCCGCCGCGTGGCAGCGGCATCCGTCAGCCTGGCCCTGGCCACGGGCGCCGCCGCCTGCGCGGGCCCGAAGGACAACGAGGCCGGGAGCGGCGGCGGAAAACCGGCCAAGGGCGGCACGCTCACGGTCCTCAACCGTGACCCGCACACCGACTTCGACCCCGCGCGGCTCTACACCTCCGGCGGCGGCAACGTGCCGAGCCTCGTCTTCCGCACCCTGACCACCCGCAACCGCGAGGACGGCGCCAAGGGCGCGGAGGTCGTCCCCGACCTCGCCACGGATCTGGGCAAGCCGAGCAAGAACGCCACGGTATGGACGTACACCCTGAAGAAGGGGCTCAAGTACGAGGACGGCACGCCGATCACGTCCGCCGACGTGAAGTACGGCATCGAGCGTTCGTTCGCCCCCGAACTCAGCGGCGGCGCACCCTACTTGCGGGACTGGCTCGTCGGGGGCGACAAGTACCAGGGCCCCTACAAGGACAAGAGCGCCAAGGGGCTCGCCTCCATCGAGACGCCGGACGAGCGGACCATCGTCTTCCATCTGAACAAGCCCGAGGGCGAGTTCCCCTACCTCGCCACGCAGACGCAGTTCACGCCCGTCCCCAAGAGCAAGGACAAGGGCACGAAGTACGAGGAGCACCCGGTCTCCTCCGGGCCCTACAAGGTCGTCAAGAACGAGAACGACGGCGAACGGCTGCGCCTGGAGCGCAATCCGCACTGGTCGGCGAAGACCGACGCCGAGCGCAAGGCCTACCCGGACGTCATCGACGTACGCTCCGGACTCGACTCGTCCGTCATCAACCAGCGGCTCTCCGCGAGCCGGGGCGCGGACGCCGCCGCCGTCACCACCGACACCAACCTCGGCCCCGCCGAACTCGCCAAGGTCACCGCCGACAAGGAACTCGCCTCGCACGTCGGCACCGGACACTTCGGATACACCAACTACCTCGCCTTCAACCCGAAGGTGAAGCCCTTCGACGACCCCAAGGTGCGCCAGGCCATCTCGTACGCCGTCGACCGCTCCTCGGTCGTCAACGCCGCCGGCGGCTCCTCGCTCGCCGAGCCCGCCACCACCTACCTGCCGAACCAGAAGTCCTTCGGATACACGAAGTACGACCACTTCCCCGCGGGCCCGAACGGCAATCCGAAGAAGGCCAGGCAGCTGCTGAAGGAGGCCGGTCACAAGGACGGGCTCACCATCACGCTCACCCACTCCAACGCCAAGGACTTCGAGACCAGCCCCGAGATCGCCACCGCCATCCAGGACGCGCTCAAGAAGGCCGGCATCACCGTCAAGCTCCAGGGCCTCGAAGACAACGACTACAAGGACAAGGCCCACAGCGCCGAGGACGAGCCCGGCCTCTTCCTCGCCCACTGGGGCGCCGACTGGCCCTCCGGTGGCCCCTTCCTCGCCCCCATCTTCGACGGCCGGCAGATCGTGAAGGACGGCGCCAACTTCAACACCGGATTCCTCGACGACCAGTCCGTCAACGACGAGATCGACGAGATCAACAAGCTCACCGACCTCGACGCCGCCGCCGCGCGCTGGGGCGCCCTCGACAAGAAGATCGGCAAGAAGGCGCTCACCGTGCCGCTCTTCCACCCCGTCTACAAGCGCCTGTACGGCAAGGACGTCAAGAACGTCGTCATCAGCGACTGGACCGGTGTGCTCGACGTCTCCCAGGTCGCGGTGAAGTAGTCGTGACGACCTTCTGGCGGCGGCTGCGCGAGCGGCGCGCCGCCCTCGTCGCGGCGGCCCTCGTCGCGCTGCTCGTCCTCGTGGCGCTCGCCGCACCGCTGCTCACGGCCCTGGAGGGGCAGGACCCCACCACGTACCACCCGGACCTCATCGACTCGGCGCGCGGCGGCGTGCCGGTCGGCCCGTTCGGCGGGATCAGCGGCGAGCACTGGCTCGGCGTCGAACCGCAGACCGGCCGCGACCTCTTCGCCCGCCTCCTGTACGGGGCACGGGTCTCCCTCGGCGTCGCGCTCGCCGCGACCGTCGTGCAGGTGTTCATCGGCGTCGTGGTCGGCGTGGCGGCCGGGTTCGGCAACCGCTGGGTGGACCAGCTGCTCAGCCGCGCCACCGACGTCATCCTTGCCCTGCCGCTGATGGTCCTGGCGCTCGCCCTGATGGCGATCGTGCCGGCGGGCTTCCCGCGGCCCGTGCTCGTCGCCCTGGTCATCGGCCTCGTCGCCTGGGGCAACATGGCCAAGGTCGTGCGCGCGCAGACCGTCACGCTCAAGGAACTCGACCACGTGGCCGCGGCACGGCTCAGCGGCTGGGGGTCCGTGCGCATCGCCCGGCGCGAACTGCTGCCCGCGCTCGCCGCACCCGTCATCACATACGCGGCGCTGCTCGTGCCCGTGAACATCGCGATCGAGGCCGCGCTCTCCTTCCTCGGCGTCGGCGTGAAGCCGCCGACGCCCTCGTGGGGCCAGATGCTCACGGCCGCCGACGTCTGGTACCAGGCGGCGCCGCAGTACCTCCTGCTGCCCGCGGGCGCGCTGTTCGTGACCGTGCTCGCCCTCACCGTCCTCGGCGACGGGGTGCGCGCGGCGCTCGACCCGCGGGCCGCCTCGCGGCTGCGGATCGGCACGGGCCGCAAGCGGGAGGCCCGGGCATGACGGACTTCACGCGGCTCTCCGCCTTCCTGCTGCGGCGCCTCGTCGGCGCCCTGATCACCCTCCTCGTCCTCTCCGTGATCATCTACGTGGTGTTCTACGTCGCTCCCGGAGACGTCGCCCAGATCACCTGCGGCCCACGCTGCTCGCCCGCACAGGTCCAGCAGGTCACCGAGCAACTGCGCCTCGACGACCCGCTGTACGTCCGCTACTGGGACTTCCTCCAGGGCCTGTTCACCGGCCACGACTACTCGACCGGCACCGGCGTGGAGCACTGCGAGGCACCCTGCCTCGGCGTCTCCTACCAGAGCGACCAGCAGGTCAGCGCGATGATCGTGGCGAAGCTGCCGGTCACCGCGTCGCTGGCACTGGGCGCGATGGTGATATGGCTGATCCTGGGCGTGGGCACCGGCGTGCTCTCCGCCTGGCGGCGCGGCCGGCTCAGCGAGCGCGTCCTGACCGCCCTCACGCTCGCGGGCACCGCCACCCCGGTCTTCGTGATCGGCCTGCTGCTGATGATCGTGGTCTGCGGTCAGCTCCAGTGGCTGCCCTTCCCGCAGTACGTCGACTTCGGCGACGACCCGACGCAGTGGGCGTGGAACCTGCTGCTGCCCTGGCTGTCACTCGCCCTGATCGAGGCCGCCAAGTACGCGCGGCTGACCCGCTCCTCGATGCTGGAGACGCTCGCCGACGACCACGTGCGGACCTTTCGCGCGTACGGCGTGAGGGAGCGGTCGATCATCGGCAAGCACGCGCTGCGGGGCGCCGCGGCACCCGTCATCGCCCTGACCGCCAACGACTTCGGGTCGATGTTCGGCGGCGCCGTGCTCAGCGAGACGCTGTTCGGCCTCCCCGGCCTCGGACGCGAACTCGTCCACGCCGTGAAGGTCGTCGACCTGCCGGTGGTGGTCGGCCTGGTCATGGTCACCGGCTTCTTCGTGGTGCTCGCCAATGCCGTCGCGGACGTGCTGTACGCGGTGGCCGACCGACGGGTGGTGCTGTCATGAGTCTCGTACGAGTTGACGACCTCTCCGTGGAGTTCGGGACCGGAGTGCGCGCCGTCGACGGTCTCTCCTTCACGCTGGAGGCGGGCGGCGCGCTCGCTCTCGTCGGCGAGTCGGGGTCCGGGAAGTCCACCGTGGCGTCCGCGCTGCTCGGGCTCCACCGGGGCACCGGCGCCCGCGTCAGCGGATCCGTGCGGGTCGACGGCATCGACGTACAGGAGGCGACCGAAGCCGAACTGCGGCGGCTGCGCGGCGGAAGGGCGGCGATGGTCTTCCAGGACCCGCTCTCCTCCCTCGACCCGTACTACGCGGTGGGCGACCAGATCGCCGAGGTGCACCGCGTGCACACCGGGGCGTCCCGGCGTGCGGCACGCGCGCGTGCCGTGGACGCGCTCGACCGCGTCGGCATTCCCGACGCCGTACGCCGCTCGCGCTCGCGGCCGCACGAGTTCAGCGGCGGCATGCGTCAACGCGCGCTCATCGCCATGGCGCTGGCGTGCGACCCGGCCCTTTTGATCGCCGACGAGCCGACCACCGCCCTCGACGTCACCGTCCAGGCCCAGATCCTCGACCTGCTGCACACGCTGCGGGACGACACCGGCATGGGCCTGCTCCTGGTCACCCACGACGTGGGCGTCGCGGCGGAGAGCGCGGACGAGGTCCTGGTCATGCGGGGCGGCCGCGCGGTGGAACGGGGTGCGGTGCGGGACGTCCTCGCCACGCCCCGGGAGCCGTACACCCGGGAGCTGCTGGGGGCCGTGCCCCGGGTGGACTCGCCGCTGGCCGCGCCCGCCGGTGAGGCGGGCGAGGTCGTGCTGGAAGCGGTCGGACTGCGACGGGAGTTCGGGCGCGGGAAGCGTGCCGTCACCGCCGTCGACGACGTCTCGCTCACCGTCCGCCGGGGAGAGACCCTCGGCGTCGTGGGTGAGAGCGGCAGCGGCAAGACGACGCTGGGGCGCATGCTCGTGGGCCTTCTCGAACCGAACGCGGGGCTGGTCCTCCACGAGGGCGCGGCGAAGCCCCGAGGCCGGGTGGACCCGCGGGTGCAGATGGTGTTCCAGGACCCCGTCTCCTCCCTCAACCCCCGCCGCTCGATCGGCGAGTCCGTCGCCGACCCGCTGCGCGCCCGGGGGGAGAGCGACACCTTCGTACGGAGGCGGGTACGCGAGCTGCTGGAGCGCGTCGGGCTCGAACCGGCGTACTACGACCGCTATCCGCACGAGTTCAGCGGCGGACAGCGGCAGCGCGTCGGCATCGCGCGTGCGCTCGCCGCCGAGCCGCGCGTCATCGTGTGCGACGAGCCGGTGTCCGCGCTCGACGTGACCACGCAGGCCCAAGTGACCGATCTGCTCGCTCGGTTGCAGCGGGAACTGGGGCTCGCGCTCGTCTTCATCGCGCACGATCTCGCGGTCGTACGCCAGGTCAGCGACCGGGTCGCGGTGATGCGGCGGGGCCGGATCGTCGAGTACGGAACCGTCGAACAGGTCTACGGCTCACCGCGCGACCCGTACACGAGAGCGCTGCTCGCGGCCGTCCCCTCGCTCGACCCCGAGGCGGCCGCGCGGCGACGCGAGGCCCGCAAGGAGTTGGCCGTGGCCTGACCCTCCGTGATGACGGAGGGCCTCAGGGGCGCTATAGCGCGACAGAACGCTACCGGCGCGGGAAAGTCACGGCCGTTCACCCCTTCTGGTGGCGCGATGGACAACCGTCCGTCGCGCCACCGGCATGACCGCATACGTTCGTCCCGCTGTGAGCCGCCGACCCAACGGCGGCTCCCCAGACGGGAGATCGGGGGTGCACTCGTGCGCGTCGCACTGCTTACGGAGGGTGGCTACCCGTACGTGAATGGTGAGGGCCGGCTCTGGTGCGACCGGCTCGTACGCGGACTCGGGCAGCACGAGTTCGACGTCTACGCCCTCAGCCGCGACGAGCGGCAGGAGGCGCGGGGCCGGGTCGAACTCCCGCCCCAGGTCGCCCGGGTGCGCACGGCTCCGCTGTGGACCCTCGACGACGAGGCGATCCGCGCCGCGGGCCCCCGCGGCGGGCGCGGACGGCGGGCGCGGCGCAGGTTCGCGGAGTGCTTCGGGGAGCTGGCGGACGTGGTGTGCCGGGGCGGGGCCGACCGCTTGGGCGCGGGGGGGAGCGGCAGCCGCGGAACCGCCTCCGGGGCGGGCTGCGACCTTGTGGCGGACCGTTTCGCCAACGCGCTGTACGGACTCGCCGAACTCGCCCGCGAAGAGGGCGGATTAGTCGGCGCGCTGCGCTCGGAGGCCGTCGTGCGCGCCCTGGAGAGCGCCTGCCGCGCGCCCGGCGCGCTGCGCGCCGCCCGCACCGCCCGGGTATCCGACCTGCTCACCGCAGCGGCCCTGATCGAGCGGGCGCTGCGCCCGCTCTCCCTCGACTGGTACGGCGAAGACGCGCTCGGCGCCGCCGACCTCTGCCACGCCACGTCCGGTGGTCCCGCGGCGCTGCCCGGACTGCTCGCCAAACACTTCGCCGGAGTGCCGCTCCTCGTCACCGAGTACGGCGTACAACTGCGCGCGCACCACCTCGCCGCGGCCAGCATGGACCTGAGCGCACCGGCGCGGGCGCTCCTCGCCTCCTTCCACGGCCTCCTCACCGCCGAGGTGTACGACCAGGCCGTGCTCATCACCCCCGGCAACACCCACGCCCGCAGCTGGCAGGAGCGGTGCGGCGCCGACCGCGCCAAGCTGCGCACGGTCTACCCCGGCATGGAGTCCGGCCGCTTCGCCGAGATCGGCGAGCGGGGCTACGACGACCTCGCCGCGGTCCCTCGCACGCTCCTGTGGGTCGGCCGCGCCGAGCCCGCCAAGGACCTGATCTCCCTGCTCCACGCCTTCGCCCAGGTCCGCGAGGAGGAGCCGAGGGCACGTCTGCGGATCGTCGCGGCGCCCGCCGAGGGGCCCGAGGCCGTCGACTATCTCGCCCAGTGCCGGGCGCTCGCCGCGCAGCTCTTCCCGGACGAGGCGGAGGGGGCGCACGCCGTCGGCGACCACCCCGTCTCCTTCGAGGAGATCGGCGGACCGGAGGCGCCGGACCTGGCCGAGGCGTATGCCGCGGGCGGGGTGATCGTGCTCTCCAGCGTGGCCGAAGGCTTCCCGATCAGCCTGGTCGAGGCCATGTTCTGCGGGCGCGCGAGCGTCTCGACGGACGTCGGCGCGGTGGTGGAGGTGATCGGCGGTACGGGCCTCGTCGTACCGCCGCGCAATCCGCGGGCGCTCGCGGAGGCGTGCGTGGCGCTCCTGCGAGACCCCGCCCGGTGCGCGCGCCTAGGGGCGGCGGCGCGGGCGCGGGCCCTCGAACTCTTCACCGTCGAGCAGAACGTCGCGGCATTTCGCGGCATTTATCTGGAGATCGTCTCGCACTGCCCGGTGCGGAGGGACGCCCTGGACGAGGCGGGCGAGCCGGTCCCGTTCGCCCACCCGGCAGAGGCGTACATGCCCGGGCGGTGGGCGGTCGCGGTGGGCCCCGCGGCCGCGTGCACGTCCGCGTCCGCGTCGGGAGCGGAGGGCGACGGAGTGCCGAGCTGGGCGAACTCCTGCGGCCAACGGGCCGATGGACGCCAGCAGTTGAAGGGGGCGGTCGTATGACGCGGCGGTTGAGCGCCGGGGGCGTGGAGGTGTCCATCCCCGGCTTCGGGGAGGGGGACCTCCGGGGCGGTGGCGTCGGCGACGACGAAGAGGGGGAGAGCGGGTGGAATGGGCGGCCCGTACGGGACGAGGGGGACGGCGGGGGGAGCCTCAAGGATGCGAGCGGCCCCGAGGGGGAGCCTCGGGGCGGCGGTTTTGGGGGCGGTGGGGCCGGGGGTTGTGTTGGCGGTGGTGAGGTCGCAGGCCCGGGTAGCAGTGGTGAGGCTCAGGGGGTAGGTGGGGCGCGGGAGTGGGATCGGCCGGACCGGGACAGGGCCTCGCACGGCGCCGCCGACCCCGTGAAAGCCCTGATGCACCGCCACCGCGACCTGTGCGCGCGAGCCGTGGACCCGCTGGAGATCGCGGCGGGCTTGGAGGCGCACGGCGTGACCGACCGGTCCGCCGCGCGCTACCGGCACCGCGACGTGTTCGCCCTCGCCGAGGAGATGTACGCGCGCGTGCCCCGCGACGACGACAGCGGCCGTGCCCGCCCTGGTGCCGGTGCCGGTACCGACGTACGCCATGCCCCCCAAGTGCGCCCCGGATGGGCGCTGTTCGCGCTGCTGCCCGGCGCGGCGTGCGCGGCGGCCGTCGCGGGGGCCGAGCTGACCGCCGGGGCCGCCCGGGCCGCGGTGACGGTCGGCGGCACGCTCGCCGTGGCCCTGGCGCTGCGGGTGGCCCTGCGCAACGGACCGCTGCGCGCCGCCACCCCGCTGACACCCGCCACGCGCGCGTGGGTGTGCTGGCTCATCGTGTACGCCTTACTGGGCGACGGGTTGCTGATGAGCGCCGTCGCGGGCGGCCCCGACGGACCGGGCGACCTCTGGGCGCCCGCCACCGCCACCGCCCTCGGCCTCACCCTGGCCGTCGCGCCCGCGATCTGGTGCGCCCGGCTCTTCGCCGCACGGGCCGGGGGGCGGCTCGCGGCCAGCCGGGGACTCAATGAATTCGCCGCCTCCGTCAGGCCGTTGCTGCTCGGCGTCGTCGTGCTGTTCCTCGCCGCCCTCGGGGTATCGCTCGTGGCGGCGGACGTGGCGGCGGACGCGGTGCTCGGCACCCCCGGGAGCCCCTCGGCCCTCGCCGGGGCCGGTGCCCTCGGCGCCCTGCTGCTGCTCGCGCGGCTGCTCGCCGCGCACGGCTTCGTCCGGGCCCCCGCCTTGCTGCTCGGCGCCGCCGGGGCCTGCGAAGCGGCGGCACCGGCCCTGGTGTTCGCGGGACGCCTGCCGGGATGCGACGCGCTGGCCGCACCCGTCACGGCGGCCGTCGCCGACTGGGGCCCCGGCGCCGTCCCCGCCGCCGCGTGCGGGGCCGCGGCCCTCGCCCTCCTGATCCACGCGACCAGGACCCTGACCCTGGCCTCCGCCCACGCGGGCCCCGGCGCCATGACCTGAGCCGCCGCCCACAGACCGACCAGACCACTCTCCCGCGGGGCCGACACCGCGGGCGTGACCCCGTGACCCATGGCAACACCTCGAAGGAGAACACCAGATGACCACCCGCAGCCGTCTCCGCCTCCGAGCGGCCACCCCCGGAGGCGCCCGATGAGGGTGCTGCTGATCGGAGCCAACGGATACCTCGGCCGGTTCGTCGCAGACCGGCTGCTCGCCGACCCGGCGGTGCAGCTCACCGCCCTCGGCCGCGGCGACGACTCGGACGTACGGTTCGACCTCGCCAGCGGGAGCCCCGGCGCGCTCACCCGCTTCCTGGACGCCGTGCACCCGGGCGTCGTCATCAACTGCGCGGGCGCCACCCGCGGCGGAGCCCGCGAGCTGACCCGGCACAACACCGTCGCCGTCGCCACCATCTGCGAGGCCCTGCGCCGCAGCGGCTGCGGGGCACGGCTCGTGCAGCTCGGCTGCGGCGCCGAGTACGGGCCGAGCCAGCCGGGCTCCTCCACCGCGGAGGACGCCGTGCCGCGCCCCGGCGGGCCCTACGGCGTCAGCAAACTCGCCGCGACCGAACTCGTACTCGGTTCCGGACTCGACGCCGTCGTCCTCCGGGTCTTCTCGCCCGCCGGCCCCGGCACGCCCGCCGGTTCACCGCTCGGGCGGCTCGCCGAGGCCATGCGGCGCGCGATGCAGGCGGGGGACGGCGAGCTGAAGCTCGGCGGCCTCGGTGTGCAGCGGGACTTCGTCGACGTGCGCGATGTCGCGCGGGCCGTGCACGCGGCCTCGCTCTCCGCCGCCCAGGGCATCGTGAACATCGGCGCGGGCCGTGCCGTACGGCTGCGTGACGCGGCCGCCGTCCTCGCCCGCGTCGCCGGGTACGGCGGCGCCCTGCACGAACTGGACCAGGTGCCCGTGCGGGCGACCATCGGCCACCCCCGCGCCGAAGGGGAGCACGGCGCCCCTGCCGCGTACCCCTACCCGGACGGCTGCGGCAGCTGGCAGCAGGCCGATGTGCGCACCGCGCGCGACCGCCTCGGCTGGCGGCCCCGCATCAACCTCGAAGAGTCACTCGCCGACATCTGGATGGAGGCCGCATGCCGCATCTGACCAGGGCCGCGAGGGGCGCCACCGACACCGGCATACGCGTCGGCTTCGGCATCCCGGGGTTCGCCCACCCCCTCGTCGCCCCCCTCGAATGGGGCGAACTCACCCGACCCGGCATCCCTTTGAAGTGGGTTGTCCTGAATGTCGCCAACGGCCCGGGTGAGCGGCCCGACCCGCACTGCCTGGAGGCGGCGGGACGGCTGCGGAACGGGGGCGTCCGCGTACTCGGCCACCTCGACGCCCGGTACGGCACCCGCCCCTTCGGGGAGCTGCTCTCCGACGCGCACCGCTACCTCGACTGGTACCAGGTCGACGGTTTCTCGCTGGACCGCTGTCCCACGGAGCGGACGGCGCTCCCGGAGGTGCGCAGGACCGTCACCACCCTGCGCGCGCTGGTCGACCACGCCCACATCGTGCTCGGCCACGGCACCCATCCGTACCCCGGATACGCCGAAACGGGCGACCAGTTGGTGACCTTCGCCGGCTCATGGAGCGATTACCGCTGGTCGCAGGTGGCCGAGTGGACCGCCGACTACCCGCCCGAGCGCTTCTGCCACTTCGTGCACGGCATGCCGCGCGGCCACCTGGAGGAGGCGCTGCGCATCGCCCGCTGGCAGGGCGCCTCGACGATCTACTTCACCGACCGGGTCGACGGGGCGGGTACGGGGGACCTCTGGGAGACCATGCCCGGTTACTGGGACGAAATCGTCTCGCGTATCGGAACGGGTGTCTCGGAATGAAGAAGGGCGTGGCAGTGTTACGGAGAGAACAACCGTTCCGAAATACCGACCAACGGAGTCCCCGTGTCGCTGCCACCCCTGGTCGAGCCCGCGTCTGAGCTCACCGTCGACGAGGTCCGCAGGTACTCCCGCCACCTGATCATCCCGGATGTCGGGATGGACGGGCAGAAGCGGCTGAAGAACGCCAAGGTGCTGTGTGTCGGCGCCGGTGGCCTCGGGTCCCCGGCGCTGATGTACCTGGCCGCGGCCGGTGTCGGCACGCTCGGCATCGTCGAGTTCGACGAGGTCGACGAGTCCAACCTCCAGCGGCAGATCATCCACAGCCAGGCGGACATCGGCCGCTCGAAGGCGGAGTCCGCGAAGGACTCGGTCCTCGGCATCAACCCGTACGTGAACGTGATCCTCCACGAAGAGCGGCTAGAGGCCGACAACGTGATGGACATCTTCAGCCAGTACGACCTGATCGTCGACGGCACGGACAACTTCGCGACGCGCTACCTGGTCAACGACGCGTGCGTGCTCCTCAACAAGCCGTACGTCTGGGGTTCGATCTACCGCTTCGACGGCCAGGCGTCGGTCTTCTGGTCCGAGCACGGCCCCTGCTACCGCTGCCTCTACCCCGAGCCGCCGCCGCCCGGCATGGTCCCCTCCTGCGCCGAGGGCGGCGTGCTCGGCGTGCTCTGCGCGTCGATCGGCTCCATCCAGGTCACCGAGGCGATCAAGCTCCTCACGGGCACGGGCGAGCCGCTGGTCGGCCGCCTGATGATCTACGACGCCCTGGAGATGCAGTACCGCCAGGTCAAGGTCCGCAAGGACCCCGACTGCGCGGTCTGCGGCGAGAACCCCACCGTCACCGAGCTGATCGACTACGAGGCCTTCTGCGGCGTCGTCTCCGAGGAGGCCCAGGAGGCGGCGGCCGGCTCGACGATCACTCCCAAGCAGCTCAAGGAGTGGATCGACGAGGGCGAGAACATCGAGATCATCGATGTCCGCGAGATCAACGAGTACGAGATCGTCTCGATCCCCGGCGCCAAGCTGATCCCCAAGAACGAGTTCCTCATGGGCACCGCCCTGGAGAGCATGCCGCAGGACAAGAAGATCGTCCTGCACTGCAAGACGGGTGTCCGCAGTGCGGAAGTCCTCGCCGTCCTGAAGTCGGCGGGCTTCTCGGACGCGGTGCACGTGGGCGGCGGCGTGATCGGCTGGGTCCACCAGATCGAGCCCGAGAAGCCGGTCTACTAGGTCTCCGGGGCCGCTAGGTCTCCTGGGCGAAGCGCCCCGCGCCGGATGGTGCGGGGCGCTTCGTCATGTGCCGTCAGGACTCGCAGACCTTGCCGTCCTTCGGAGTCCTGCCCTTCAGCAGGTAGTCGTCGACCGCGTCGTCCACACAGTCGCTGCCGTTGCCGTACGCGCCATGGCCCTCGCCCTTCCAGGTCATGTGGACGCCGACGCCCTTGCCCAGCTCGTCCGCCATCTTGCGGGCGCCCTCGTACGGGGTGGCCGGGTCGCCGGTGTTACCGATGACCAGAATCGGGGCCGCCCCCGGGGCGCTCACCTCGGGGGAGTCGTGCTGACCGGACACCGGCCACCGGTGGCACCAGCCCGCCGTGTCCCACGCCATGAACGTGCCGAAGACCGGTGAGATCTCACGGAACCGGGCCAGCCGCTTACCGGCCTCCTCCGGAGTGGACCGCGCCTTGGCGTCCAGACAGGAGATCGCCCGCTGCGCGTGGTTCTGCGTGCTGTAGCGGCCGGAGGCGTCACGTTCGTTGTAGGCGTCGGCGAGGCGCAGCAGCGTGGTGCCGTCGCCCTTCTCGGCGTCCTGGAGGCCGCGGGTCAGCGCGGGCCAGGTCTGCTTGCTGTACAGCGTGACCAGGATGCCCGTGCTCGCCAGGGACTCGGTCAGCTTGCGGTCGCCCGAGGTGCGCATCGGCTCGGCGTCCAGGCGGTCGAAAAGCTTCGCTATCTTCGCGGTGCCCGCCTTCGGGTCCTGGCCGCGGGACTTGAAGTAGTTGTCGAGGGCGCGCTGGAAGCCCCGCGCCTGGTTCTCCGCGTGGCCGACCGAGTCCGCGCTGGGGTCGACGACCGCGTCCATGGCGAGGCGGCCGACGCGCTTGGGGAACAGGTGTGCGTACGTACCACCGAGTTCGGTGCCGTACGAGACGCCCATGTAGTGCAGCTTGTCGTCGCCGAGGACCTGGCGCATGAGGTCCATGTCGCGGGCGGCCTCGACGGTCGACACATGACCGATGAGCTTCTTCGCGCCGCGCGCGCAGCCCGCTCCGAAGTCCGCCGCGTCCTTGAAGTACGCCTTCTCCTCGGCCGGGGTGTCCGGCGTGAGGTCGACCTTCTCCTCGGCGGCCTGGGTGGCCTTGTCGTCGCGGCAGCGCAGGCCCTCGCTGGCGCCGACCCCGCGCGGGTCGAAGCTCACCAGGTCGTACCGCTCGCGCAGAGAGCCGTACATGTCGGCGAAGGACGGCAGCCCGGAGACGCCCGAGCCGCCGGGGCCGCCGAAGTTGAAGACGAGCGAGCCGATGCGGTCGCCCTCGCCGGTGGACTTGCCGCGGATCAGGGCGATGCCGATGGTCTCGCCGTCCGGCTTGGCGTAGTCCAACGGGACCTTGAGGGTGGCGCACTGCCAGCCGGAGCCCGGCGCGGTGCCGCCCTCGGGAGCCTTGCAGCGGCCCCAGTCCAGCTTCTGGGCGGCGAGCCCCTTGCCGGCGCCCTTCTCGTCCTGCTTCCCCTGGCCCTTGGGGTCATCGGAAGAACCGTCGCAGCCGACGGCGAGCCCCGCCACCAGAATTCCTGCGGCGGCCAGTGCCGCGGACCGTACATAACGCTGCATGAAGGCGCTTCCCCCCTTGGAAGACAGTCAAGCCATAGTAGGCGGGACCACTGACAGTGACCGGGGTGGGCCGTTCGAGAGGTCAGGAGCAGACGGTTCCCGCCTTCGGGACCTCGCCGTCGAGGAGATAGCCGTCCACCGCCTCGCGCACGCACTTGTTCTTGCTGTCGTAGGCCCCGTGCCCCTCGCCCTTGTACGTCAGCTCGACGCCGACGCCCTTGCCGAGGGCCTGGGCCATCTCGCGGGCGCCCTCGTACGGGGTGGCCGGGTCGCCGGTGTTGCCGATGACGACGATGGGCGGCGCGCCCGCCGCGCCGACGTCCGGGTGGTCGGCCTGTCCCTCGACCGCCCAGTCGGTGCAGCCGAGCATGCCCCAGGCCAGATAGTCGCCGAACAGCGGTGATGCCTTCCGGAAGGCGGGCAGCTTCTCCTCGACGTACTCCGGGGAGTAACGCGCCTTGTCGTCGGCGCAGTTGATGGAGATGTTGGCGGCCTGGAGGTTGTTGTACTTGCCGTCCTCGTCGCGGCCGTTCATCGCGTCCGAGAGCGACATCAGGATCCTGCCGTCACCGTCGTACGCCTCTTCGAGACCTTGGGTGAGGTAGGGCCAGAAGTCCTTGGAGTACAGGGCTTGCACGATGCCGTTGGTGGCCGAGGTCTGGGTCAGCTCGCGGGGCGGGAGGCCGGCGACCGGCTTGCTGTCCAGGTCCTCGAGGAACTGGGCGATCCTGTCCTTCACATCCTTCTCCGTGTCGCCGACCGGGCAGTCCGCGGCCTTGGAGGTGCAGTCCTTCGCGAAGTTGTCGAGAGCGAGCTGGAACCCCCTGGCCTGACCGAGGGAGCCCTCCTCGGAGGTCTGGGTGGGGTCGACGACCGCGTCGAAGACGGCCCGGCCGACCTTCTTGGGGAACAAGTGTGCGTAGACGCCGCCGAGTTCGGTGCCGTACGAGATGCCGAAGTAGTGCAGCTTGTCGTCGCCCAGGACCTGGCGCATCAGGTCCAGGTCGCGGGCCGTGTCGGTGGTGCGGACGTGGGGGAGCGTCGTGCCGGAGTTCTTGTCGCAGGCACTGTTGAACGCCTTGACGCTGTCGACCAGCTTCTTCGTCTCGGCGTCGTCGTCGGGCGTCGAGTCCTGCTGGAAGTATCTGTCGAGCTGATCGTCGTCCTCGCATTCGATTCCCGCGCTGCGGCCGACGCCGCGCGGGTCGAAGCTCACCAGGTCGTAGCGGGTGCGCAGCTTGGCGTAGTCCGAGCCGAAGGCGGGCAGGGTGGTGATGCCCGAGCCGCCGGGGCCGCCGAAGTTGAAGATGAGCGAGCCGACGCGGTCGCCCTTGTCGCCGCTCGCGGCGGCCTTGATCAGCGCGATGCCGATCGTGTCGCCCTTCGGCTTCGTCCAGTCGAGAGGGGCCTTCATGGTGGCGCACTGCCACTCGGCACCGCCGGGCAGCGGGGAGGGCGCCTCGCCCCCGCCCTCGGACGCGGCCGGAGCGGGGCAGTCCTTCCATTTCAGCTTCTGAGCCGACAGGTCCTCGTCCTCGGAGTCGCTGCCGCCGCACGCCGCGAGCGTGGCGGACAGGAGCAGGGTGGCGGCGGCCAGGGCGCGGGCGCGTGGCTGGGGCTGTGAGGGCATGTGCCCATCCTGCGGGGGGTCCTGACGGGGCGCTCGGGGCGCGGGCCGTGTGGGTGAGGGAGCGCTAAAGCAGGCCCTTCCTTGTGAGGTGGTTGAAGAACAGCCACCCCGGGAGCACCGGAAGCCACAACGTCAGCAGCCGGTAGAGCAGCACCGCGGGCGCCGCCACGTCCTTGGGGACGCCGACCGCGATCAGACCGATCGTCAGCGTCGCCTCCACCGCGCCCACGCCACCGGGCGTCGGCGCCGCCGACCCCAGCGCGTTGCCCGCGAGGAAGACCACCGCGACGCTCGCGAGGCTCAGCGAGGTCATCTGCTCATTGCCGAAGGCCCGTACCGAGGCGTCCAGGCAGAGCACGAACATCAGTGTCAGCAGGAGCATCCCGCCGATGCCGGTGAGCAGCTTCTGCGGTCGCTGGAGCACGTCCAGCATGCGCGGCACGACACCCGCGAAAAGCGACCGCACGCGCGTGACGACGAATTTCCGCAGGAACGGGATCGCCGTCACCACGAGGACCAGTACCGCGACCGACAGAAGACCGGCGATGACCGTGCGGGACGGCGTGAACGACGGCGTCTTCTCCGTACCCGTCAGATAGCCGAAGACGAGCAGCAGCAGGATGTGCGAGCCGAGACCGAAGAGCTGCGAGGCCCCGACGCTCGCCACCGCGAGGCCCGAGCGCACTCCGGAGCGTTGCAGGAACCGCGTATTGAGCGCGACACCGCCGACCGCGGCGGGCGCGACGATCTTCACGAACGACCCGGCGACCTGCGCCGCCACCGCCCGCAGGAACGGCACCCGTTCCGGCACGAAGCCCAGCAGGCTCATCGCGGCGGCGAAGTAGCTCAGCGCGGAGAACCCGACGGCGGCGGCCACCCACCCCCACTCGGCCTCCTGGAAGAGCGTGCCGAACTCGACATGGGTGAGCTGTGACAGCAGGAAGTACGCACCGATGGCACCGGCGATGAAACTGATCAGGGTGCGGGGCCTGATCCGCTGCAACTGCGCGGGCTCGACCGGCGCCGTCGGGCGGATGAGCAGCACCTGGTGGCGGATCTGGGTGAGCAGATCCTCCTCGCGCGCCTGCTCCAGAGCCTCGTCTATGGCCTGCTTCTCGGCCTGCCGCTCCTGCTTGGCGGCCTGCTTCTCCTGCCTCTGGACCTGCTTGTCCGTCTTCTGGACCTGCTTGTCCGTACGCCCGTCCTCGGGCGCCTCATCGGGCACGTCCGCGCGCGCGGCCTGCTTGGACCTGCGGGAGGCCTCCAGGACCGCCTCACGCTCGCGCTGGGACCGTTCACGGGCCAGCTTGCGCAGCGTGCCGCGGGTGGAGCGGGTGAGGGCGATCGGCTGGAGCAGCGGCAGACAGTCGGCCACCGCGTCCGGGCCGAGGATCTCCACGGCGGACGCGACCGCGCGCTCGGCGCCCACGCGCAGGCCGAGGGCGGTCAGCAGCTGGGCGATGTCCATCCGCAGGACCAGGTCGCCCGCGGCGATCTCGCCGCCGCGCAGATCGGTGAGGATCACCGTGCCGGAACGATCCACCAGGACGGCGTCGCCCGCCAGCCTGCGGTGCGCGATCCGGCGCGATTGCAGGGCCCGCACCTGCCGCCAGGTCTCGCACAGCAGTTCGTCGGTGATCGCCTCGTCCGGGAGGGAGTCCAGGGAGCGGCCCCCCGTGTGCTCGTAGACGAGCATCACCGCGTCGGGGCCCAGCTCGGAGGTGGCGATCAGCTTCGGCGCGTGGGCGCCGGCGGCGATCGCCGCGTACGCGAGCAGGGCCTCCTGCTCCAGGGCCTGGCGCAGGGACTGGAGGCTGCGCCGCTGGGTGATGCCGCGCAGCGTGAGCCGTCGCCACACGCGGTAGAAGAACCCCTGCGCCTGCTGCTCCCGGTCGATGACCGTGACGTCCAGGGGCGGTCCGTCCTCCAGGGTGACGAAGTAGCGGCGGCCCCGGTCGCCGTGCTCGCTGTCCGGGGACTCCTCGCGGGCGGCGCTCACCGGGCGGAAACCGACGTGCCGCAGACCCGCGAGCAGTGTCTGGCCGGTGGGCCGTACGTTCGGCGAGCCGACCGCGTACAGCGTGCCGTACGCCACGGTCCAGCCGATGAGCACCGTCAGCAGGATCGAGAACGGCGTCGTATAGCCGGTGACCAGCATCGTGAACGCGTCGAGCAGCAGTACTACGAAGAGCACCAGGCGCCAGCGCGGTCTGCGCGACATGCCGACGGCCGTCATGTACGCGATGACGGGCGCGAGGTAGCCGTGCACCGGGTCGGTGAAGGCGTGGAGATCGGCGGGGGACGGTTTGGTGAGCGCGTCCTGGATGGAGTCGGGGGCGGCCTTGGCGACCCAGAGGTCGGTGGCCAGGGTCACGCCGTGCGCGAGGACGGCCGCGAGGACGCCGTCGGCGATGCGCAGGCCGTCCCGTTTGATCAGCCGTTCGATGGCGAACGCGACGGGAACGAGCAGCACCCCGATGCTGGCGACGAGACCCGCCACCTTGATCAGCAGGTCGGGCGCTTGCTCCGTGCCCTTGTCGATGTCCTGTTCGAGCCCGGACGTCGTGCCGTGCGCGAACGCGGCGATCGCGAGGAGCACGACGATGGCGAGGACGCCGACGAGCAGCCGCATGAGGTCGGAAGGGCGGTGCACGCGCGCGGAGAGGAGCGGTTCGTCGCCCTCCACACGGTCAGCGTGCGCCCCGCCGTCGGCACAGTCGCCGGGGTCGAAGCTGTCGATGTCGTCGTTCAGGGCGGGCTCACCGGTGTGCAGGCGTGACTCGGACGCAGAGGTGCCCGCCTTCTTATCGGGATGCACGCCCTGCTGCTCCGTCGTCTCTTCTTGATCTCGTATCACCAGTCACCGCCCGCACGATGGTGGCATGCCGGGTCGCTACAGGGAGGCATCAGGGGGCAACGCAAGGACGCGAAGTGGTCACGAAACGACACTTGGCGCCTTCCCGGCGGCGCCGCGGAACGCTCCGCGGCGGGCCGGCCGCGGTGTCGGCGGGGTACGGCAGGATGGTCCGGATGAGCGAGCAGAGCCGAGAGCGACAGGTGCCGCCCAACGATACGGAGCAGGCGCTTCCGGAGTACGCGGAACGGGTCCTGAACGTCGCGGAACTGATCCCCCCGGGGCGCGTGATGACGTACGGGGACGTCGCCGAATGGCTTGAGGAGGGCGGCCCGCGCCAGGTGGGACGGGTGATGGCCCTCTACGGAGGAGCCGTTCCGTGGTGGCGGGTGGTCCGCTCGGACGGTGTCCTGCTGCCGGGCCACGAACTGCGCGCCCTTGAGCGCTACCGCGAGGAGGGCACCCCCTTGCGGCAGGCCTCGCGCGCAGCCCAGGGGCATGTGCCGAAGCTCGACATGCGCCGGGCCCGGTGGGACGGCCGCGAGGTGAGCGACGGACGTGACCCGAGTGAGATGCGCGACATCGCGGAGGCGGGGGAGGTGCTGTCGGCCCGGCCGGTGAGGGGCGGCGCGCGGGGCGACGCCGCGCAGGGCGACGCCGTGGGTGACGCTCGCCCGCAGGCTCCGGAGGCTCACACCTGACAGCTTCCGCCATCCGGCGGCCCGACGGCGGACCGGTGGCCCGTACGGGGGAACCCAGGCGTCCCCCACGTCCACTGGCGTAGCGTCGACAGCGCGCATCCCCGTCACCTCGCGGCCCCCGCGCGGCCACTCCTCGACCAGCACACCCACCAGGACCGGCGACCCACGTGAGTTCCCCCTCTTCCGCTCGGCATATCCGGCACCCGTCGCACCACCAGGTACGACAGGGGACCCCGGACGCCTACCGACTGGTGCGTACGCCACCGGCCCTGTGGGAGCCCACTCGCTTGGACGCAGGTCAGCGCGCTGTGGTTGACCATGAGGGCGGACCGCTCCTCGTCCTGGCCGGGCCCGGCACCGGCAAGACCACCACCCTCGTGGAGGCCGTCGCCGCGCGCGTGGCCCGGGGCGCGGACCCCGCCCGGCTGCTGGTCCTCACCTTCAGCCGCAAGGCCGCGGTCGAGCTGCGCGACCGCATGGCGCTGCGCATAGGGGCGGCGCGCGCCCCGCAGGCCACCACGTTCCACTCCTTCTGCTACGCCCTCGTGCGGGCCCACCAGGACGCCGACCTGTTCGTCGAGCCGCTGCGGCTCCTGTCGGGCCCCGAACAGGACGTGGCGGTACGTGAGCTGCTGGCGGGCCAGATCGACCTCGCGAAGGAGGGCCGCGGGCACGTCCGCTGGCCGGACGACCTGCGGGCCTGCCTCACCACCCGGGGCTTCGCCGACGAGGTGCGCGCGGTCCTCGCCCGCAGCCGAGAGCTGGGCCTCGGCCCCGCCGCCCTCGACGCCTTCGCCCGCCGCAGCGGACGCCCCGACTGGGGAGCCGCTGCGGCGTTCCTCGCCGAGTACCTGGACGTACTCGACCTCCAAGGAGTGCTCGACTACGCGGAACTGGTGCACCGCGCGGTGCTGCTCGCGCGCCGCCCCGAGGTCGCCCGGGCGCTGGGCACGCACTACGACGCCGTCTTCGTCGACGAGTACCAGGACACCGACCCCGCGCAGGTACGGCTGTTGCACGCGCTCTCCGGAGGCGGCCGCACACTCGTCGCCTTCGGAGACCCCGACCAGTCGATCTACACCTTCCGGGGCGCCGACGTGAACGGCATCCTGGAGTTCCCCTACGACTTCCCGCGCGCGGACGGCACTCCCGCGCCGGTCGAGGTCCTGACGACGTCCCGCCGGTCGGGCGCGCGGCTGCTCGCGGCCACCCGGCTGCTCACCCGCCGCATGCCGCTGACCAGGCTTCCCGCCGAGAAGGTGCGGGCCCACCGGGAGCTGACGCCGGTCAGGGACGGCGGCGGGGTCGAGGTGTACACGTATCCGACCGCCGGTACGGAACTGGACAACATCGCGGACATCCTGCGCCGCGCCCACCTGGAGGACGGCGTCCCCTGGGGCGACATGGCGGTCCTCGTCCGGGCCGGCGCCCGCTCCATCCCCGCGGTCCGCCGCAGCCTCGGCGCGGCGGGCGTCCCCCTGGAGATCGACGGCGACGACATCGCCCTGCGCCATGAGCCCGCGGTGACGCCGTTGCTGACGGCGCTGCGGGTGGTGGCGACGGCGGTCGTCTCGGAGTCGGCTGATGCGGAGACGGCCCCTCCGGAGTCGGCTGATGCAGAGACGGCCCCTCCGGAGACGGATGCAGCGGGGACGGCCCCTCCGGAGAGCGCGGAAGCGGCCGTCGGCCCCGACACGCCAACCACCGCCCCCTCCTGGCTCGATACCGAGACCGCCCTGACCCTCCTGACCTCGCCCCTGGCCGGGATGGACGCCGCCGACCTGCGCCGCCTCGGCCGCGCCCTGCGCGAGGAGGAGCGCGCGGCGGGCAACCACCTGCCGCCGCCCTCCGACGAGCTGCTGGCCCGCGCCCTCGCCGAGCCGGAGCGGCTCGTGGCGCACGACCCGACGTACGCCCGCGGCGCCCAGCGCCTCGGCGCGCTGCTCCGCAAGGCCCGTGAGCGCCTCGCGGGCGGCGGCACGGCCGAAGAGGCGCTGTGGGAGCTGTGGGACGGCACACCCTGGCCGGGGCGCCTCGAACGCACCGCCCGGCGCGGCGGCGCGGCGGGACGCAACGCCGACCGCGACCTCGACGCGGTCTGCGCCCTGTTCGCCGCTGCGGCCCGCGCGGAGGAGCGCACGGGCGGCCGCGGCGCGCTCAACTTCCTGGAGGAGACCGAGGCGCAGGACATCGCCGCGGACACGCTCACACGCCGCGCGGCACGCCCCGACGCCGTACGCCTGATGACGGCCCACCGCTCCAAGGGCCTCGAATGGCGCCTGGTCGTGGTCGCCGGCGTCCAGGAAGGGCTCTGGCCCGACCTGCGCCGCCGCGGCTCCCTCCTGGAGGCCGACCGCATCGGCCGCGACGGCCTCGCCGAACCGCTCACCCCCGGGGCGCTCCTCTCCGAAGAGCGACGCCTCTTCTACGTAGCCGCCACCCGCGCGCGTGAACGCCTCGTCGTGACCGCGGTGAAGGCGCCCGCCGACGACGGCGACCAGCCCTCCCGCTTCCTCACCGAACTCGGCGTCGAACCCAAGGACGTGACAGGCCGCCCCCGCCGCCCCCTGTCCGTCGCGGCGCTCGTCGCCGAGCTGCGCGCCACCACCGTCGACCCGCGCGTCTCGGACACCCTGCGCGAGGCGGCCGCCCAGCGCCTGGCCCGACTCGCCGCGCTCAGCGACGGCGACGGCCGTCCGCTGGTGCCGTCCGCGCACCCGTACCGCTGGTGGGGCATGTACGAGCCGACGGCGAGCGAGATCCCCCTGCGGGACCGCGACAAGCCCGTGGTGCTCTCCGGAAGCGCCCTCGACCAGCTCGCGAACACCTGCTCCCTGCAATGGTTCCTGGGCCGCGAGGTGAAGGCGGACGCGCCAGCGACCGCCGCCCAGGGCTTCGGCAACGTGGTGCACGTCCTGGCCGACGAGGTCGCCTCCGGACGCACCCCCGCCGACCTCGCCGTGCTCATGGAGCGCCTCGACTCGGTGTGGGACGCCCTCGCGTTCGACGCCCCGTGGAAGTCGGCACAGGAGAAGGAGCACGCGCGCGTGGCGCTCGAACGCTTCCTCCAGTGGCACGTCGACTCCAACGGGACCCGCGGCGGCCGCACCCCCGTCGCCAGCGAGCACGGCTTCGACGTGACCCTCGAAGCGGGCCCCTACGAAGTACGCGTACGAGGTTCGATGGACCGTGTCGAACAGGACGCGGAAGGCCGTGCCTACGTAGTGGACTTCAAGACAGGCAAACAGGCCCCGAGCACCGCCGAGGTCGCCCGCCACCCGCAGCTCGCCGTCTACCAGCTGGCCGTCCGCGAGGGCGCCGCCGACGACGCCTTCGGAGGGGTACGCCCCGAACCGGGCGGCGCCGAACTGGTGCAGCTGCGCCAGGGCGCCGCCAAGAAGAACGGCGGCGACGCCCTCCCCAAGGTGCAGGCCCAGGAGCCCCTCTCCGGAGAGTGGATCGGCGACCTCCTCGCGACGGCCGCCGGCAAGGTCCTGGACGAACGCTTCACCCCCACCACGGGACAACACTGCACACACTGCGCGTTCCGTGCGTCGTGCAGCGCGCGTCCGGAGGGGCGGCACGTCGTCGAGTAGCCCCGGGGGACAGGGCAACCCCATGGCCGAATTAAAGTCACCGTAAGAACTTGCTGTGTGCCGACCGAGGCGCACCTTTTTGAGGAGTACGCGTATATGGCAGCCAACCGGAAGCTCCTGGCAGTGGCCGTCGTCTGTGCCGCCGCCGTCATCGGCGTCACGGGCTGCACCAGCGACAGCGGCGACAAGGACCCCTTCGAGGGCATGAGCGCCGACAAGATCGCCGAGAAGGCCTCCAAGGCGTCCAAGGACGCCGGGTCCTACCGGATGAAGGGCCAGATGAAGCAGAAGGGCGAGGCGAGCGACATCGAGTTCGCGGTCGCCGAGTCCGGCGACTGCACGGGCAAGATGGGCTCGAGCAAGACGGGGAAGGCCGAGTTCCTCTCCGTCGGCAAGTTCACCTACTCCAAGGGCGACGACAAGTTCTGGGAGTCCAAGGGCGGTGGCTCCACGGCCGAACTCCTGAAGGGCCGCTGGGTGAAGACGCCCGCCCAGGGCGACAAGGCCGTCTGCAACCCGGACGACATGTTCAGCAACAAGAACCTCAAGAAGCTGAAGCGGAAGGACGACACCGAGGTCGACGGCACGAAGGCGGCCGTCCTCACCCGCAAGAAGGGCGCCGAGACCACCACCTTCTACGTCGCGATGGAAGGCAAGCCGTACTTCCTGAAGGTGGTCAACAAGGGCGCCGACGGCCCCGGCACCGTCACCTTCAGCGACTACGGCAAGCCCGTCGTCGTCAAGGCCCCGCCGGCCAAGGACGTCGTGGACCCGGAGAAGCTCTCCTCCGGTTCCTGACCCCACGCACCCCATGAGTGAGCGGTGGCCGCCGGCACCCGGGCAGGTCCCGGTTGTCAGTGGCCACCGCTAGCCTCTCTGACGTGCCACCTCGTATCACTGACCCCGACCAGCTCAAGGAGCTGCTCGGGATCCCCTTCACCCCGGAGCAGACGGCCTGCATCACCGCGCCGCCCGCCCCGCAGGTGATCGTGGCCGGAGCCGGCTCCGGCAAGACGACGGTGATGGCGGCGCGCGTGGTCTGGCTGGTCGGCACCGGCCAGGTCGCCCCCGAGCAGGTCCTCGGCCTGACGTTCACGAACAAGGCGGCGGGCGAGCTGGCCGAGCGCGTGCGCCAGGCCCTGATCAAGGCCGGCGTCACCGACCCCGAGGCCGTCGACCCGGACAACCCCCCGGGCGAGCCGGTCATCTCCACGTACCACGCCTTCGCGGGCCGCCTCCTGACCGATCACGGCCTGCGCATCGGCCTGGAGCCCTCCTCCCGCCTCCTCGCCGACGCCACCCGTTTCCAGCTCGCCGCGCGCGTGCTGCGTGAGGCCCCCGGGCCCTACCCCGCGCTGACCCGGTCCTTCCCCGACCTCGTCAGCGACCTCCTCGCCCTCGACAGCGAGCTGGCGGAGCATCTCGTAAGCCCCGAGCGGCTTCGCGCGTACGACACCGAGCTGCTGCGCATCCTGGACAGCGCGAAGCTCTCCAACGCCGATCTGCGCAAGGTCCCCGACACGGCGGCGGCCCGCCGGGAGCTGGCCGAACTCGTCGGCGGGTACCGCGCGGCCAAGCGCTCCCGCGACCTCCTCGACTTCGGCGACCAGATCGCCCTGTCCGCGACGCTGGCCCGCACCCGCGCGGAGGTCGGCGAGATCCTGCGGGACGAGTTCCGCGTCGTCCTCCTCGACGAGTACCAGGACACGTCGGTCGCCCAGCGCATCCTCCTCTCCGGCCTGTTCGGCGGCGGCACGGGCCACCCGGTGACCGCCGTCGGCGACCCCTGCCAGGCCATCTACGGCTGGCGCGGCGCCTCCGTGGCGAACCTCGACGACTTCCCCGAGCACTTCGCGTACGCCGACGGCCGCCCCGCCACCCGCCACGCCCTGAGCGAGAACCGCCGCAGCGGCGGCCGCCTCCTGGACCTCGCCAACGGCCTCGCGGAGCCCCTGCGCGCCATGCACGCGGGCGTGGAGGCCCTGCGGCCCGCGCCCGGCGCCGAGCGCGACGGCGTGGTGCGCTGCGCCCTGCTGCGCACCCACGCCGAGGAGATCGACTGGCTCGCCGACTCGATCGCCCACCTCGTCCGCACCGGAAAGGCCCCCGGCGAGATCGCCGTCCTGTGCCGCACGGCGACGGACTTCGCCGAGATCCAGGGCGCGCTCGTCGCCCGCGACATCCCCGTGGAGGTCGTCGGCCTCTCCGGACTCCTGCACCTCCCGGAGGTCGCCGACCTCGTCGCCGTCTGCGAGGTCCTCCAGGACCCGGGGGCCAACGCCTCCCTGGTGCGCCTGCTCACGGGGCCGCGCTGGCGGATCGGCGCCCGTGACCTCGCCCTCCTCGGCCGCCGCGCCCGCCTCCTCGTACGCCCCGGGCACACCGCCCCCGACGACCCCGACCGGCGCCTCGCCGAGGCCGTCGAAGGAGTCGACCCCGCGGAGGTGATATCGCTCGCGGACGCCCTCGACACGTTCCTGGAGTCACCACTCCACTCGGACGACGCCTCCCGAAGGGACGACGGGCTGCCCTTCTCGGCGGAAGCCCGGGTGCGCTTCGCGCGGCTCGCCGCCGAGCTGCGGGAGCTGCGCCGGTCGCTGTCCGATCCGCTGATGGACGTCCTGCACCGCGTCCTCGCCGTCACCGGCCTCGAAGTCGAGCTGTCCGCCTCACCGGGCGCCCTCGCGGCCCGCCGCCGCGAGACCCTGTCCAACTTCCTGGACGTCGCCGCCTCCTTCGCCGCGAACGACAACGGCGCGACGCTGCTGGCCTTCCTCGGCTTCCTGCGCACCGCCGCGCAGTACGAGAAGGGCCTCGACAACGCCCTGCCGGGTGGTGAGAACACCGTCAAGGTGCTCACCGCCCACAAGTCCAAGGGCCTGGAGTGGGACGTCGTCGCCGTCCCCGGCCTGGTCAACGGCGTCTTCCCGAGCACACAGGGGCGCGAGAAGTGGACCGCCCAGGCCAAGGTCGTCCCGCACGAACTGCGCGGCGACGCGGCCACCCTGCCCGACATCGACGCGTGGGACGCCAAGGGCATGAAGGCCTTCCACGAAGCCATGAAGGACCACCAGCGCACCGAGGAGCTGCGCCTCGGCTACGTCACGTTCACCCGCCCCCGCTCCCTGCTCCTCGGCTCGGGCCACTGGTGGGGACCCTCCCAGAAGAAGCCGCGCGGCCCCTCGGACTTCCTGGTGGCCCTGCACGACCACTGCGCGGCGGGCCACGGCGAGATCGAGGCCTGGGCGGACGAACCCGCCGAGGACGAGGAGAACCCCGCCCTGCGGGAGGACACCGCCGACCAGGCGTGGCCGCTCCCGCTGGACGACGACGCCCTGGCCCGCCGCCGCGCCGCCGCCCGGACCGTCCTCGACCACCTGGAGCGCCTGACGGGGCAGGGCGCGCCGGACCCCGCCCGCTCCCACGAGGAAGCCCACCCCTCGGCGTACGACGACGTGCCCCCGGCCGACGACCCGGAGTGGCCGCCCCCTCCGGAGGACGAAGACGTCCTCTACGGAGACGCCGACTTCCCCGAGCCTCCCGACTTTCCCGAGCCTCCCGACTTTCCCGAGGTCGACCCGGTGGACTGGGACTCCCTGCTGACGGAGCGCCCGGCGATCCCGCACCCCGCGGACGCCCCCGAGGCCCCGGCGGGGGCAAGCGGCCCCACAGACAACGCCGCCCACGCGCGCGTGCCGCTCCCCGCGCAACCCTCTGAGGCCCGCCCGCACCCCGCGGACCGCGACCAGGACCCCGACCGCGCCCCGAGCACCCGCCTCACCCCGGAAGAGGCCCGCACCCTCGCCTCCTGGGACCGCGACCTGGACGCCCTCACCGCAGAACTCCTGCGCGCCCGCGAGGCCGTCAGGGACGTTCCCGTACCGCCCTCGCTCACCGCGTCCGAGCTGATGCGCCTGGCCGCCGACCCCGACGGCTTCGCCAAGGACCTCGCCCGGCCCATGCCCCGACCGCCCCAGCCCGCCGCCCGCCGGGGCACCCGCTTCCACGCCTGGGTCGAGTCCCGCTTCGAAGAGCTGACCCTGCCGATGCTCGACCCGGAGGACCTTCCGGGCGGCGGCCCCGGCGAGGCCGAGATCGCCGACGAGCGCGACCTCGAAGCCCTCAAGGAGGCCTTCGAACGCACCGAGTACGCCCGCCGCACTCCCTACCGCGTCGAGGTGCCCTTCCAGTTCGTCATCGCCCACCGCGTGATCCGCGGTCGCATCGACGCCGTCTACAAGGAAGGCGACGGCGACGACACGACGTACGAGATCGTCGACTGGAAGACCAGCCGCACCCGTAGCGCGGACCCCCTCCAGCTCGCCGTCTACCGCCTCGCCTGGGCCGAGCAGCAGGGCGTCCCCCTGGAGTCGGTGAAGGCCGCCTTCTTGTACGTACGCAGCGGGGAGATTGCCCGCCCCGCGAACCTCCCGGGCCGCGCCGATCTCGAGCGCCTCCTGCTCGGAGAAGTGCCGGACGAGCCCACCCCGGATGGCGGATAGGCTCGTGACCATGAGCGAGACACCGGACAGCGCCGTCCGCACGTACATCGACAACCACCGCGCCGCCTTCCTCCAGGACCTCGCGGAGTGGCTGCGCATCCCGTCCGTGTCGGCCCAGCCCGACCACGCCGAGGACGTGCGGCGCAGCGCCGAGTGGCTCGCCGGCCGGCTCAAGGAGACCGGGTTCCCGACCGCGGAGGTCTGGCAGACCCCCGGAGCACCCGCCGTCTTCGCCGAGTGGCCGTCGGGCGACCCGCACGCCCCCACCGTCCTCGTCTACGGCCACCACGACGTGCAGCCCGCGGCCCGCGAGGACGGCTGGCACACCGACCCCTTCGAGCCCGTCCTCCAGGAAAACCGCCTCTACGCGCGCGGGGCGGCCGACGACAAGGGCCAGGTCTTCTTCCACACCCTCGGCGTACGCGCCCACCTCGCCGCCACCGGCCGCACCGCCCCCGCCGTGAATCTGAAACTGCTCATCGAGGGCGAGGAGGAGTCCGGCTCCCCGCACTTCCGTGAGCTGATCGAGACCCACAAGGACCGCATCGCCGCCGACGCGGTGATCGTCTCCGACACCGGCATGTGGTCGAAGGACACCCCGACCGTCTGCACCGGCATGCGCGGCCTCGCGGAGTGCGAGATCGTGCTGCACGGCCCGGACCAGGACATCCACTCCGGTTCGTTCGGCGGCGCCGTGCCGAACCCCGCCACCGAGATTGCCCGCCTGGTCGCCGCCCTGCACGACGAGAACGGGCACGTGGCGATCCCGGGCTTCTACGAAGGCATCACGGAACTGACCGACCAGGAGCGCGAACTCCTCGCCGAACTGCCCTTCGACGAGGAGAGCTGGCTGCGGACCGCCAAGTCGCACGCCACCCACGGAGAGGCGGGGTACTCCACCCTGGAGCGCGTCTGGGCCCGCCCCACCGCCGAGGTCAACGGCATCGGTGGCGGCTACCAAGGAGCGGGCAGCAAGACGATCATCCCGTCGTCCGCCCTGGTGAAGCTCTCCTTCCGGCTGGTCGCGGGCCAGGACTTGGACCACGTCGAGCAGGCCGTACGAGCCTGGGCCGCCGCCACCGTCCCCGCCGGCATCCGCCACACCGTCACCTTCAGCCCCGGCACGCGCCCGTGCCTGACGCCGCTGGACCACCCCGCCCTGCGGTCCGTGGCCCGCGCGATGGGCCGCGCCTTCGAGCAGCCGATCCGCTTCACGCGCGAAGGCGGCTCGGGGCCGGCGGCCGACCTCCAGGACGTCCTCGCGGCGCCCGTGCTGTTCCTCGGCATCTCCATCCCGTCCGACGGCTGGCACGCGCCGAACGAGAAGGTCGAGATCGACCTGCTCCTCAAGGGCGTCGAGACGACCGCCTACCTGTGGGGCGACCTCGCGGAGAACTGGCGCGATGCCCGCTGACCGTCCCCGCCCCGCCGAGCACGCCACGCCGCACACCCTGCTGAGCCACCCATTCCATCGGGGGAGTTGGAAGCACCTGTGACCACCTGGACCGATAGCACCGCAGACCGGCCCGTCGCGCTGACCGCGCCGAGCGACATCGACCGTGCGGCCCACCACCGCATGGACGAGGCCTGGCTCGCCGCTGCCTGGAGCCACCCCACCACCCGGGTCTTCGTGGTGTCCGGCGGCCAGGTGCTCATCGACGAGACCCCCGAGGGCCGCACCGAGCTGGTCATGACCCCGTCGTTCGAGGCGCCGCTCACCGAGGCACACCGCTACTTCCTGGGCACCGACGACGACGGCGTCAGCTACTTCGCGCTCCAGAAGGACACCTTGCCGGGCCGCATGGACCAGTCGGCGCGCCCCGCCGGACTGCGCGAGGCGGGGCTTCTGCTCTCACCCCGGGACGCGGGCCTGATGGTGCACGCCGTCGCCCTGGAGAACTGGCAGCGCCTGCACCGCTTCTGCTCACGCTGCGGCGAGCGCACCGTCATCGCCGCGGCGGGTCACATCCGCCGCTGCCAGGCGTGCGGCGCCGAGCACTACCCGCGCACGGACCCCGCCGTGATCATGGCGGTCAGGGACAGCGAGGACCGCATCCTCCTCGGCCGCCAGGTGCACTGGCCCGAAGGCCGCTTCTCGACCCTCGCGGGCTTCGTCGAGCCGGGGGAGTCCATCGAGCAGTCGGTGCGGCGCGAGGTCTTCGAGGAGGCGGGTGTCACGGTCGGCGACGTCGAGTACGTCGCGAGCCAGCCCTGGCCGTTCCCCTCCAGCCTGATGCTGGGCTTCATGGCCGACGCGACCTCCTCGGAGATCAACGTGGACGGTGAGGAGATCCACGAGGCCCGCTGGTTCTCCCGGGAAGACCTGCGGGCCGCGTTCGAGTCCGGGGAGGTCCTGCCTCCGTACGGCATCTCGATCGCGGCCCGACTGATCGAACTCTGGTACGGCAAGCCCCTGCCGAAGCCGGGGACCGTCGGCTGATCCCCCCCGCGACGGGGGGATCAGGCGTACCGCCGACGACGTGAACTCAGACGGACAGCTTCTGCTTGACCTGCGCCAGCGAAGGGTTCGTGAGCGTCGTGCCGTCCGGGAAGAGAACGGTCGGAACCGTCTGGTTTCCGCCGTTCGCCTTCTCGACGAAGGCCGCCGAGTCCGGGTCCTGCTCGATGTTGATCTCCTCGTACGCGATGCCCTCACGGTCCATCTGACCCTTGAGGCGGCGGCAGTAGCCGCACCACGTGGTGCTGTACATCGTCACAGTGCCCGGCATGTGTGTCGTGCTCCTTCGTCGCTGGGGGTGCGTCTCGCAATGACACGAACGTACGTGACCCGGCCACCATTCCCGCATTAGTACGACCGCAGGCCCACCCCTGTGGACAACCGGCTCACCCGCCCCCGGCGACCTGGCAGCATGGCAGGGTGACATCAGCAACGCACTCCACCCTCTTCCCGCAGGTCCCGGACTCTGCCGACGCGGTGCTCGCCGGGCTCGACCCCGAGCAGCGCGAGGTGGCCACCGCCCTGCACGGGCCGGTGTGCGTCCTCGCGGGCGCCGGCACCGGCAAGACCCGAGCGATCACCCACCGGATCGCCTACGGGGTGCGGGCCGGCATCCTCCAGCCCGCCAGCGTGCTGGCCGTCACCTTCACCAACCGCGCCGCGGGCGAGATGCGCGGCCGCCTCCGCCAGCTCGGCGCCTCCGGCGTCCAGGCCCGCACCTTCCACTCCGCCGCCCTGCGCCAGCTCCAGTTCTTCTGGCCGAAAGCAGTGGGCGGGTCCCTCCCCAGAATCGTCGACCGCAAGATCAAACTCGTCGCGGACGCGGCCGCCGCCTGCCGCATCCGCCTCGACCGCAACGAACTGCGCGACCTGACCAGCGAGATCGAATGGTCCAAGGTCACCCAGACCGTCCCCGCGGACTACGCCGCGGCCGCGGCAGCGTCCGGCCGCGACGTCCCCCGCGACCCCGCCGAGATCGCCCAGCTCTACGCGGCGTACGAGGACCTCAAGCGCGACCGCGCCGTCATCGACTTCGAAGACGTCCTGCTCCTCGCCGTCGGCATCCTCCAGGACCGGCACGACATCGCCGAACAGGTCCGGGCCCAGTACCAGCACTTCGTGGTCGACGAGTACCAGGACGTGAGCCCCCTCCAGCAGCGCCTCCTGGAGCTGTGGCTCGGCGAGCGCGACAGCCTCTGCGTTGTCGGCGACGCCAGCCAGACGATCTACTCCTTCACCGGCGCGACCCCCGACCACCTGCTGAACTTCCGCACCCGCCACCCCGGGGCCACCGTCGTCAAGCTCGTCCGTGACTACCGCTCCACCCCCCAGGTCGTCCACCTCGCCAACGGCCTGCTCTCCCAGGCCCGCGGCCGGGCCGCCGACCACCGGCTGGAGCTGATCTCCCAGCGCGAGCCCGGCCCGGACCCCCTCTACACCGAGTACGCGGACGAGCCGGCCGAAGCCGAAGGCGCCGCCCGCCGCATCCGCGCCCTCCTCGCCGACGGCACCCCCGCCAGCGAGATCGCGGTCCTCTTCCGTACGAACTCCCAGTCGGAGATCTACGAACAGGCACTCGCCGACGCGGGCATCCCCTACCAGCTGCGCGGCGCCGAGCGGTTCTTCGAGCGCACCGAAGTCCGCGAAGCGGGCGCGGCCCTGCGCGGCGCGGCCCGGTTCGGGAACAACGACGCCCTCCTGGACGACGTCGTCGACCTGCCCTCCCAAGTCCGCGCCGTGCTCTCGACCAAGGGCTGGACGACCCAGCCCCCCGCGGGCTCCGGCGCGGCCCGGGACCGCTGGGAGTCCCTGGCCGCACTGGTACGCCTCGCCGAGGACTTCGCCCGCGCCACACCGCAGGCCACCCTGGCCGACCTCGTGGCCGAACTGGACGAGCGGGCCAACGCCCAGCACGCCCCCACCGTCGAAGGCGTCACCCTGGCCTCGCTCCACGCGGCCAAGGGACTGGAGTGGGACGCCGTGTTCCTCGTCGGCCTCGCCGAAGGCATGATGCCGATCACCTACGCCAAGACCGACGAGCAGATCGAGGAGGAGCGCCGCCTCCTCTATGTGGGGGTGACCCGCGCCCGCGTCCACCTCTCGCTCTCCTGGGCTCTGTCCCGCTCACCGGGCGGCCGTCCGAGCCGCCGTCCCAGCCGCTTCCTCGACGGACTGCGCCCCGGCTCAGGCGCGGGGGCGGCAGGCCGCGCCGCGGTCGGCGGCCCCGGCGGCATCGAACGCGGCAGCGCCCCGGAGGGGGCGGTCGCGGCGGTCGGCACCCGCCGACGCACGAGCCGGGCCCCGGCCCGCTGCCGGGTCTGCGGCCGCACCCTCACCGACGCGGGCGAGATGAAGCTCATGCGGTGCGAGGACTGCCCGTCCGACATGGACGAAGGACTCTACGAACGGCTGAGGGAGTGGCGCTCCGCCCAGGCGAAGCAGCTGGGGCAGCCCGCTTACTGCGTCTTCACGGACAAGACCTTGATCGCCATCGCGGAGGCCGTGCCCGACGACGAGGGCGAGCTGGCGCGGATCCCCGGTGTCGGCGTCCGCAAGTTTCACCGCTTCGGCGCCGAGGTCCTCGCTATTTGTGCAGGTCAGGAGGGTGTAAGGGGCGCCGACGGAGAATGATTCAAACTCGTCGAAAAAATAGTTTGCGCATGCGCAAGGAAGACCCATAGGTTCTTAGCACGGGAACGGCGGCTTCTCCGAAGCCCTGGTTCCGTGCTGTACTTGTCAGTCCGCAGGATCGGTTCCGGTCGATCCCCTAGACGCCGAGAGGAGGCGAATTCCAGTGATCAGCATCAACGAGAGCTTCATCAGCACCGTCAAAATGACCGATCGCTCGGTCGTCGCTTCCTGCCTGCTCGGCTTCTCGAACCAGGGCACCGGTCTGTCCGGCGGCATCCCCGCCATGCGTCCGCTGCCCTCCGCCCTGCCTATCGCCGGTCTCGCCATTCGTGAGGCCAATGAGGGCAATGAGCGACCGACCGAGGCACCGGAAGCAGCAGTAGCGGAGGCGCAGGCCCAGGCCTATGCCTTTGCGGCGGCCGGTGCCGGATTCCGGAAGCAGACGACGCAGCACCACACGATGTGGGCCTTCCGTGGGCTCGAACCCTGGAGTGATCCAGTCTGATCCTCGATCAGACCGGCGCCTTCAGGGCCGCGGAACCCCACCCGGGATCCGCGGCCCTTCTGTTTTCCCCAAAACAGGGAGACAGAGCGAAGGGGCCAACAGCAAGACCCGGTACCAGCCGCCAACCGGCCGACCCAGGCCGGCACGACCAGACGAGGAAAACACCACCGTGCAACTCGAAACGCACGCCCCGTCCGTACCGCCTTCACAGGTGATCTCCCCGCCCACTCCCACGGAGGACCCGACCTTGACTCCCCTGACCGCGCTCACCGCGCTCGACGACGCCATCGAGAACCTCGGCGTACCCGTTCCCTGCCGTGCCTACGACCCCGAGGTCTTCTTCGCCGAGTCCCCGGCCGACGTCGAGTACGCCAAGTCGCTCTGCCGCACATGCCCGCTGATGGAGGCCTGCCTCGCCGGCGCCAAGGAGCGGCGTGAGCCGTGGGGCGTCTGGGGCGGCGAGCTGTTCGTCCAGGGTGTCGTCGTCGCCCGCAAGCGGCCCCGTGGCCGCCCGCGCAAGAACCCGGTCGTCGCATGAACATCGCCGGAACAATCGATCGCCCCCTGACGCACGACCCCAAGAAGCAGGCCCCGATGAAGGCAGCCACCAGCGAGCCCGCAGGCTCCGCGACCCGAGACTTCACCACCACCGGCGCGCACGTCTCGCGCCAGAACAGGACCCGAGAGATGCAACTCATTCCAGAAGCCATGGCTCGTGCGCATATGCACGAACGTATGCGCGAAGCCGAGGCGGAACGCCCGGCCGCGCGCCTGATGGCGGCCCGCCGTATGCAGCGTCGCGCGGAGCGCGCGTCGCTGCGTGCCCGGCGCGCGCTCGCCATCGCGGTCATGCAGTAGGAGCCGCACAAACGGCTCGGCCCATGACAGAACCCGGCGGGGGCCGGTCCGAACGGACCGGCCCCCGCGGTGCGTTGTGCTCACCGTTCGTCCCGAACCGGCGATAGGGTCGCCGGGTGGACCAGCAGAATCCTCAGCCCGCGGACGCGGAGAACCTCGTGTGCTCCCGCTGCGGCACGGTCGCCGAAGGCACGCCACCGACCTGGACCTGCTCTGTGGAGAACGGCGTGCGCCACTACCTCTGCGAGTCCTGCGCGCGGGAGAACATCAGAGCCATCGAGGGACGCCTCGACTCCGACTGGTGGTAGCCCCCGGGGGCCTCAGATCACCCGGCGCTGACGCTCAGGCCTCCGCCGCCGTGTCGCTCTCCGCCTCCGCCGCCTCCTCCTCCACCACGAAGCCGGGCAGCCACTCCTCCAGCTCGGTCCGCATCCGCACCGTCGCGCCCAACTGGCAGAGCACTCCGATCGTGCTCAGCGTCACACGGTGTATCAGCAGATACGAGGGTGGGAGGTTCAGCCGCTTGCCCAGTTGGTAGGCGGGGGAGCGGGGGTCGGCCACGCGCGCTGCCTGGCTGCGCATCCAGCCCCGGCTGAAGCTGAACTCGTCCACCAGCATCGGCTCGATGATCGGCAGGAGGTAGTCGAGCACCGCGTCCGGTTCGAGTTCGACGGTCTCCTTGACGAAGCCCTCCTCGCACAACATGTCGTAGACCGCGTCGGCCTCGCCGTCCAGCGTCATCCGCAGGGATTGGCCTATGGTCGCGGGCAGGCCGCCCGGCAGCCGGTCCACCGTGCCGAAGTCCAGGACACCGAGCCGCCAGCCGCCCTTCTCGTCCGGCAGCAGCCGGAAGTTTCCGGGGTGCGGGTCGGCGTGCAGCAGTCCTGTGCGCGCCGGGCCCGAGAAGAGGAAGCGGGCCAGCAGCTGGCCCGCCCGGTCGCGCTGCTCCTGTGTGCCGTCCGCTATCACTTCCGACAGAGGCGTCCCGCCGATCCACTCGGTGACCAGGACCTGCTCGCCCTGGTGCACCACCTCGGGCACCATCACGTCGGGGTCGTCGGCGAACTCCTGCGCGTGCGCCTGCTGGGCCTGCGCCTCCAGGCCGTAGTCGAGTTCTTCGGACACCCGGTCTCGCAGCTCTGTGATGAGCGGCTTGATGTCCATTCCAGGGATCAGTGGCCCCAGAAGACGGGCAAATCGGCTGAGTTGGTTCAGATCGGACAGAAGTGCCTCGCCCGCTCCCGGGTACTGCACCTTGACCGCGACCTCGCGCCCGTCCTCCCAGACCGCCCGGTGCACCTGGCCGATCGACGCGGCGGCCGAGGGCTTGTCCTCGAACTCCAGGAACCGCTCGCGCCAGTTCTCGCCGAGCCGCTCCGCGAGCACGGAGTGCACCGTGCTCGTCGGCATCGGCGGAGCCGCCTCCTGAAGTTTCGTGAGCGCCGCGCGGTAGGGCCCCGCGACCTCCTCCGGCAGCGCCGACTCGAAGACGGACAGGGCCTGCCCGAACTTCATCGCACCGCCCTTGAGTTCGCCAAGGACCTTGAACAGCTGCTCCGCCGTGCGCTGTTGCAGCTCGCGCCCGACGATCTCCGCCGACTTGCCCCCGATCCGCTTGCCGAGCCCCCAGGTCGCGCGTCCCGCGAAGCCGAGCGGCAGCGCGGCCAGTTTGGCGGTTCGGGTGACCGCCTTCCGGGGAAGATCAGACATGCGCCCCTCCAAGTCCCAGACAGCCGCGCCTTCGCAGGCGGTTACCCGGCCATTGTTGCGTGCTGGTCCATGTCCGTGGTGAGGCGATCCCCCTTAACGGCTGCGCTCGCCCCGCACGGGCATGCGGGATGCGGCCAAACCGGGCGCGAGTGCCAGTCGAATCCCGGGACGGAGGCCTCCCAGCGAGCACCGGCACAGGCCGAGGACACCCCGTCGAGGAAGGCCAGCGCGTGGCCTGCGGCCAGTCCGGCCACCGATGTCGACAGGGCCAGGTCGCACGAGGGCACGTGCCGCGCACGCCCCGAGCGCCACTGCGCCAGCATCCGGGCCCAGGTGGGGTCGCGGTCCGCGCGGTGCCGGAAGAGGCAGCCCGCGCAGGCGCTCGACCCGGGCAGCACCAAGGGACCCACCACACCTGTCCCCTCGATCACTCCGGCGTAGAGGTGGGGGGTGCCCGCAGCGAGGAGGGCCTCCGTGGCGGTCGGGTCGGGGGCGTACGCGTCCAGGCCGTCCCGGGGGGCGATGATCACGAGGGACAGGCCCGCTCCTCCCTCCTGTGGCGAGGACTGTCCGAGCTGTCGGGGCTGTCGGGGTTGTCGAGACTGTCGGAGCGGGACTGAGGGGGACTCGGGTGGCGCGGGGCGTGGCGGCCGGTCGGGCGCCGACTGCCGCACGAGCCGTCGCGCGGAGGTGTCCCTGCGCTGCCCGATCGCGTCGGCGGACTGTCCGCCCGGCGCGACATCCCAGGGCTCCACATGCCCGCCGTCCAGCACCTCCACGTGGCCCACGCCCGCGCCCGCGAGGACGGAGGCCACGACCGCGCCCACCCGCCCCGCCCCCTGAACGCGGACCCGTATGGTGCGACGCGCCGCCAGCTTCTCGATCGCCTCGCCCGGCTCGGGCGAGACGAGCGACAGCGAGGCCAGGTCTGCCCGCAACCGGTCCATGGGGCCGCCGCGCTTGCGCAGGGCGTCGGCAGCGGGGCCGCCGCCCGTCGAGTCGTCGAGCAGCCCGGCCCGCGACAGCTCTCCCAGTAATTTGTCCACGTGCCCGTCGGGCAGCCCCATCCGCTTGCCCTCCTCACGCAGGAGCGGCAGACCGCGGGTGCCGTCCAGAAGGGTCAGGAAGCTGCCCGTCGCGGTGTCCATCGGACCGAGCACCAAGGCGTGCGCGGGGGCCACCCCGAACTGCACGGTGCTCAGGTCCCGCCAGCCGCGCCGCAGCGCGGGCTTCAAAGTCGGATGCATGGTCGTCCCCCGTCGTCCGGCCGGCGCGATCCCGTCCGCCGCGTCGATCGAATGCCAGGATGCCCCGCCCGCCGGATGGGCGCGTCGAGTTATCCACAGGCCGAGGATGCTTGTCGTACTAATGGGTCGCACCGTCGGCCGCACGGGCCGCGCCGTCCGTCGTACTAGTCGAACACCCGGGGAGAGGATCGGCGCCGAACCGTCCCGGAGGCGGGACTTCCCCCACGCCCAGCGGGTAACGTCGGGGCGTGCCCGCCGACCCGTCCCCTCGCGCCGCTGCGGAGACCTCAGCGCCTCGCGCCGGAACTCCACAGCGCAGCACGACCAGTCCGCCGCCGTCCGGTGCGGGGACCAGTGCGGTCGAGGTCAGACGCAGTGCCCGCCGCCGTAGAACGGTCTCGGCGTACCGGGAGGGCGACCGCACCGTCGTCCTCATCCCCGCCCGCATGTCCGAGGCGGAGGAGCAGCGCTGGGTCAACGTGATGCTGGACAAGCTCGCGGCGCAGGAGAGCAAGCGGCTTCTGGGTGACGCGGAACTCTCCGAGCGCGCCGGGCAGCTGTCCGAGCAGTACTTCGACGGCCGCGCGCGGCCCGTCTCCGTTCGCTGGGTCACGAACCAGAACACCCGCTGGGGTTCCTGCACCCCCTCGGAAGGCAGCATCCGCCTTTCGCACCGACTACAGGGCATGCCCGAGTACGTCGTGGACTACGTCCTCGTCCACGAGCTGGCCCACCTTCTCGTCCCCGGTCACGGGCCCCGTTTCTGGCGCCTCCTGGAGGCCTATCCGCGCACCGAGCGGGCCAGGGGGTACCTCGAAGGAGTGGTCGCGGCCAGTCGGCTGCCCCATCTGCCGGCCGCTCGCGAGGAGTGAGCGTCCGCCGGATTCCACGGTTGTGTAGCGGGTCTGTACCGGCTCCGCTCGCTGTCGGACTTTGCGGTTAGCCTGGCGCGACGCATTCACATTCGGGATGGGGGACGGTCGTTACGTATGGCCAGGGAATTCCAACGCGGCCACAAGGCCAAGATCAGTGACCTCACCGCGGGGACCGATCTGTACGTGGGCGTACAGATCTCGGCTCCCGGGCTGACCTTCGACATCAGCTGCTTCGGCCTCGACGCGAGTGAGCGACTGTCGGACGACCGTTACTTCATCTTCTTCAACCAGCCGAAGTCCCCCGAGGAGTCGATCCAGCTCCTCGGCGCGCAGGCGGGCGACACCGAGTCGTTCCGCGTCACGCTCGACCGCGTCCCGCAGCAGATCCAGCGGCTGTCGTTCACGGCGACGATCGACGGCGCCGGGCAGATGTCGCAGGTCGCCTCCGGGTACATCCGCATCGTCGCGGGCGGCGAGGAAGTGGCCCGCTACGCCTTCAACGGCGCGGAGTTCTCCACGGAGCGCGCCGTCATGCTGGGCGACTTCTACCTGAAGGACGTCTGGCGGTTCGCCGCGATCGGCCAGGGCTTCGACGGCGGGCTCGACGCCCTCCTGAGGAACTTCGGCGGGGAGGTCGCCGAGGAGGAGCCCGCGCCCGCGCAGCCGCAGGCCGCCGCGCCCTCCTTCGCCCCGCCCGCGCAGGCCTCGCCGCCGCCCGCGTTCGGTGCCCCCGCGGCCGCCGCTCCCGCCCCGGCCCCCGCTCCCGCCCCGGCCCCTGTTCCGGCCCCCGCGCAGCACTTCGCGCCGCCCCACGGCGCCACCTCGCCCCCGGCGCCCGCCGACCCGGCGGTGCACGCCGCGCAGACCATCGTGGCGCCCGTGAACCAGCCGCCCGGCGCCGCGATGCCGCCCCCGCAGGCCCCCACGCCGTACGGCCAGCCCGGTCAGCAGCCCCCGCAGCAGCCGCAGTACGGCCAGGTCCCGGGCCAGCAGCAGTTCCCCGGCCAGAGCCCGCCCCCGCCGCCGGGCTACGGCCAGCAGCCCCAGGCCCCGATGCCGCCCGGATACGGCCAGCCGCCCGCCGCACCCATGCCGCCCGGCTACGGCCAGCAGCCGCAGAGCGGGCAGTTCCCCGGTCAGCCCCAGGCTCCGCACGGAGTTCCGCAGGGCGCCGCCCCCCAGGGCTCCGGTGTCGCAGCCGCTCTCCAGAAGTACCGGGAAGCGCCCACCGGCCAGCGCTGGACCCAGCAGAACGAGAAGCTGGTCCGCGTCGACCTCGGCGTCGCCGAGCAGCCCATCCTCGCCCGCCAGGGCAGCATGGTGCTCTACCAGGGCAAGGTCGAGTTCGGCTACAAGGGCGCGGGTTTCGCCGGCCGTATCGTCGGCAACGCCACCGGCCAGGAGATGCAGCTGATGCGCTGCTCCGGCCGCGGCCAGGTCTTCCTCGCCGAAGAGGGCAACCACCTGCACCCCATCGAACTCCAGGGCGACGCGATCTGCGTCTCCGCGGAGAACGTCCTCGCCTTCGACGAGACCCTCCAGCACGAGGTGCGCAGGATCGAGGGCCACGGCATCCCCGGTGGCGCGCTGTTCGTCATGCAGTTCCAGGGCACCGGCACGGTCGTCGTGAAGACCCACGGTGTGCCCGTCGTGCTGCCCGTCACACCGACGACGTTCGCCGACTGCCACGCCGTCGTCGCCTGGTCGGCGGCCGCCCAGGCGATCGTTTCCAGCCAGGTTCGCATGCGCAGCAACGCGTACGCGGGCTCCACGGGGGAGAGCGTGAACCTCCAGTTCCGTGGCGCGCCCGGCAATTTCATCGTCGTCCAGCCGTACGAGGTCTGAGGGAGCCCGTCATGAATCAGCAGCTCGCGGGCTTCGCTCCCGCACCCGTCGCCACCCGCATGGAGAACCACGGCCACCACATGGTCAAGGTGGCCATGCAGACCGGCAACGACCTCTTCGCGCGCGTGGGCTCGATGGTCGCCTACGAAGGGTTCGTGCAGTACGAGCCGAATCCGCCCGCCGTCCGCCAGGTCGCGCGCGAGTGGATGACCGGCGAGGGCGCGCCCTTGATGAAGTGCTCCGGAGACGGCCTGCTCTACCTCGCCGACTACGGAGCGGACGTCGTCGTCATCAACCTGGCGGGCGACTCCCTCTCGGTCAACGGCACCAACCTGCTCGCCTTCGACGCGTCCCTCCAGTGGGGCGTCGAGCGCGTCAAGGGCCTCGCCAAGTTCGCCGGGCAGGGCCTGTGGAACATCAAGATCTCCGGCCAGGGCTGGGTCGCGCTGACCTCCCGCGGCACGCCCATCGTCGTCGACTGCGGTCGCGGCGAGGACGAGACGTACGTCGACCCGGACGCCCTGATCGCCTGGTCCCCGAACCTCAAGGTGAAGGGCAAGCGCAGCTTCAAGGCCGGCTCTCTCATCGGGCGCGGCAGCGGCGAGGCCTACCAGATGGGCTTCTCCGGAGAGGGCATCGTCGTCGTACAGCCCAGTGAGGACAGCACCGACCGTCTCCGAGCACGGGGCTGAGGGGGAGCAACACACCATGCAGAGCCCACTTTTCGCGCACGCCGAGCAGCAGACCCAGGAGCGCTACTGCGTCCAGAACCCGCAGCTGCTGCGGGTCGCCCTGGAGGGGCACGACGACGTCCTGGCCCGCAAGGGCGCCATGGTCGTCTACCAGGGGCTGATCGAGTTCGACGCGGAGTACCAGAGCCAGGGGAACCAGCGTGCCCGCGCGCACACCGGTGAGGGCCTGGACCTGATGCGCTGCCACGGCCAGGGCACCGTTTACTTCGCCAACCTGGCCCAGTACATCCACGTGGTGGACGTCGACCAGGACGGTCTGACCGTGGACAGCAGCTATGTCCTCGCGATGGACTCCTCGCTGACCCACCAGGTCATCGCCGTGGACAGCCAGTACGGCATCTCCGGCTCCGGCAAGTACCAGCTCAACATCTCCGGGCGCGGCAAGGTCGCCCTGATGACGTCCGGCCAGCCGCTGATGCTCCAGGTCACGCCCGACCGGTACGTCAACGCCGACGCGGACGCCATCGTCGCCTGGTCCAACGGCCTGCGCGTGCAGATGCAGGCCCAGACCCACTCCTCGGGCGTCTGGCGGCGCCGCGGCAACACCGGTGAGGGCTGGGAGCTGAGCTTCATGGGGCAGGGCTACGCGCTCGTCCAGCCCAGCGAGATGCTGCCGCCGCAGAACGCGGTTGTCGGGCGGGGCGCCCAGGCGCAGTTCGGGGTGGGTCAGCAAGGGGCCCGGGGGCAGAACCAGGGGAACGTCTGGAGTTGAGCCCCGCGGGGCTCAGGAGCGCGGGGAACCGCGGGCCGGCGGTGGCTGGTCGCGAAGTTCCCCGCGCCCCTTCGGGGCGCGTCCCCAGAAGGCGCTCTACAGGCGCGCCCTCGTCGCCTCCACCAGGCGTACGACCGACTCGTCGGCCACGTCCGCCACCTCGTCGTAGGCGAACCAGCGCAGGTCCAGGGACTCGTCGCTGATCGCCTCGACCGCGTCGGAGGGTGCCAGGGCGGCGTACTGGACGTCGAGGTGCTGGGTGCACGGGCCCGGGATCGGGTGCCTGTCCAGGCGGACGGGGCCGCCCGCGAGGAGCGTCAGGCCCGGCACGCCGGACTCCTCGGTGGCCTCCCGCAGCGCGGCCGCCGCCAGCGATGTATCGCCCGGCTCGCAGTGCCCGCCCATCTGGAGCCACATCCGCAGCTTCCTGTGCAGGGTGAGCAGCACGCGGCCGCGTGACGGGTCGACGACCAGGGCGCTCGCCGTCACATGGCCCGCGGTGCACGGCTTCCACATGCCGGCCTCGCCGTGTGCCGACAGGTGGTCCAGGTAGGCCTGGCGCAGCTCGGGCTGGTCCTCGTACTTCTTCAGTACGAGGACCGTGTCGTCGTAGAGACTCACTTACCGCTGCCCTTGTCGCCCTCGTCGCCCTCGTCCTTCTTGAGGTCCGGCTTCGGCGAGGAGCCGCCGTCCGCCGCCTCGCCGAGCATCTTGTCCAGCTCCGAGAAGTCCATCTGCTCGTGGTGGACGAAGCCGTCCGGGTCGTCCAGGTCGGACGCCGTCGGCAGCATGTCCGGGTGCTCCCACAGGCCGTCGCGGCCGTCGACACCGCGCGCGTCCGTGAGCGAGGCCCACAGGCGCGAGGCGTCCCGCAGCCGGCGCGGGCGCAGCTCCAGGCCGATCAGCGTGGCGAACGTCTGCTCCGCGGGGCCGCCCGTGGCGCGGCGGCGGCGCAGCGTCTCCCGGAGGGCGTCGGCGGACGACAGCCGGGGCTTGGCGGCGGCGTGCACCACGGCGTCCACCCAGCCCTCGACGAGCGCGAGAGCGGTCTCCAGGCGGGCCAGGGCGGCCTTCTGGGCCGGGGTGTCCTCGGGCTGGAACATGCCCTGCTGGAGCGCTTCCTGGAGCTGCTCGGGGTTTTGCGGGTCGAGCTGGCCGACGACGTCCTCCAGCTTGGCCGTGTCGACCTTGATCCCGCGGGCGTACCCCTCGACGGCGCCGAACAGGTGCGAGCGCAGCCACGGCACGTGGGCGAAGAGCCGCTGGTGGGCGGCCTCGCGCAGCGCCAGATAGAGCCGCACCTCGTCCTTGTCGATGCCCAGGTCCTTGCCGAAGGCCTCGATGTTCACCGGGAGCAGCGCGGCCTTGCCGGAGGGGCCGAGCGGCAGACCGATGTCGGTGGAGCCCACGACCTCGCCGGCGAGCACGCCCACGGCCTGGCCGATCTGCTGGCCGAACATGGCGCCACCCATGGAGCGCATCATGCCGATCAGCGGGCCCGCCATGGCCTGCATCTCCTCGGGGAGCACATCGCCCATGGCGAGGCCCACGCGCTCGGCGACCGGGTCGACCAGCTCCTTCCACACCGGCAGGGTCGCCTCGACCCACTCGGCGCGGCTCCACGCCACGGCCGTACCGGACCCGGACGGCAGCGACGTCGCGTCGTCCAGCCACAGGTCGGCGAGGCGCACGGCCTCCTCGACCGCCGAGCGCTCGGCGGGGCCCACGCTGGCGTCCTTGGTGCCGTCCGCCGTGCCCTGGGAGACGGTCTGGCGGGCGATGTCCTTGGCCATGTCCCAATTCACCGGGCCGCCCTCGTACGAGAGCATCTGGCCCAGCTGCTGGAAGGCGGCCCCCAGGTCGTTCGGGTTCATGGAACCGAACATCGCGGCGAACGGGTTGTCACCGCCTCCGGGGCCGCCCGCTCCGGGGAACCCCCCGAAACCGAACGGGTTCGCGGGGCCACCCGGGCCCTGCCCGCTCTGTCCCCCGCTCTGTCCCTCTCCAGGGGATCCCTTCTTCTTGCCCTCGTCGCCGTCTTCCGGCTCCTCCGGCGGAAGACCGAATCCGAATGGGGTGTCACTCACGGGATTCCTCGGCTCGTCAGGCCGCCGGTATCGTTCCGGCGGCGGCTGCCCTACAACACCACCCAGCGTAGACACCGTGGCGCGATCGGGCCTCGGTGCTTCGCCGACTCGCGGCCTGCGGCAGGATGGATGCCACCTGGTACGTACGCGTCATTCGCGTACGTACTGAAGACAACCGCTGGAGACGCCCGGTGAGTTCCCCAGATCCACAGGTTCGCGCAGCGCGAAACCCGTCAGCCCCGGCGGCAGGCCGCGGGCCCGTAGTCGCCGTCACCGGCGCCGCCTCCGGAGTGGGCGCGCTGCTGACCGAGCGCCTTGCCGCTTCGGAGGAGATCAAGCAGGTCATCGCCATCGACGAGCGCCGGGGCGACTGCGCGCAGGTGCAGTGGCACGTCCTGGACGTGCGGGACCCGGCGATCGCCGAGAAGCTGCGCGGCGCGGACGTCGTGGTGCACCTGGCGCTCGATCTCGACCTGGAGACCGACGGCGCCGCCCGCACCGCGTACAACGTACGCGGCACGCAGACCGTACTGACCGCTGCCGCCGCCGCGGGCGTCCACCGGGTCGTGCTGTGCACCTCCGCGATGGTCTACGGAGCGCTGCCCGACAACGAACTGCCCCTCTCCGAAGACGCCGAGTTGCGGGCGACCGCAGAGGCCACCGGCGTCGGCGACCTCCTGGAGGTCGAACGGCTCGCCCGCAGGGCGCCCCGCGCGCACCCCGGCCTCAACGTCACCGTCGTACGGCCCGCGACCCTCGTGGGCGGCACGGACACGGCCCTCACGCGCTACTTCGAGTCGCCCCGCCTCCTGGTCGTGGCGGGCTCCCGGCCCGCCTGGCAGTTCTGTCATGTCGAGGACCTGTGCAGCGCCCTGGAGTACGCCGTCCTGGAGAAGGTCGACGGGGAACTCGCCGTCGGCTGTGACGGCTGGCTGGAGCAGGAGGAGGTCGAGGAGCTGAGCGGGATCCGCCGTATGGAGCTGCCCTCGGCGGTCGCGCTCGGCGCGGCGGCCCGGCTGCACCGCATCGGCCTCACCCCGTCCCCGGCCGGTGACCTCGCGTACACGATGTACCCCTGGGTGGTCAGCGTCAGCAGGCTGCACGACGCCGGGTGGCGGCCGCGGTGGACCAACGAGGAGGTCCTCGCGGAGCTGCTCGAGGAGGTCTCCGGGCGGCGGACCGTGGTCGGACGGCGCCTCGGCCGCAAGGACGCGACGGCGGCGGGGGCCGCGGGGGCGACGGTCGCCCTGCTCGGCGCCGCGGCCGTGGTGCGCAGGGCGCGGAAGGCGCGGCGGCGGATCTGAGGCCGGGCCGGACACCTCTGGCGGGCGAGCCCTGCGGGACGCGCGAGCGGATCGGCAGGCGCCCTGTAGGGATCTCCAAGGCGCCACGCGCGCGTGCCGGGCGAAAGATCTATTCCGTGATGTCCGTGCCGTGCGGCACCATGGCCGCATGGCACGCACCACGATGGACCACCCCGGCGAGCAGGCCGCTCAGGACCCGATCCGCCTCCTCGCGATCCGCGACACCCCGCTCTCCCTGGACGAGGTCTTCCGGGCCGTCGGCGACGACGCGGCGGGCGGCACGGCACTCTTCGTGGGGACCGTGCGCAACCACGACGGCGGCGCGGACGTCGACGAGCTGGGCTATTCGACCCACCCGACCGCCGAGGCCGAGATGCGCCGGGTGGCCGAGAGGGTCGTCGCCGAGTTTCCCGTGCGCGCCCTGGCCGCCGTGCACCGCGTCGGCGACCTCGCCGTCGGCGACCTCGCGGTGGTCGTGGCCGTCTCCTGCCCGCACCGCGGCGAGGCCTTCGACGCCTGCCGCAAGCTCATCGACGACCTCAAGCACGAGGTGCCGATCTGGAAGCACCAGCGGTTCTCCGACGGCAAGGAGGAATGGGTGGGCGCCTGTTGAGACGGGCGTGGCCTTCCGGGGGCCGATTGACCCATGCGGCTCCGGTTGCGTAACCGGACCCCTGCCGTGAGCGTTGACATTGCGGATGGTTAATCTGCTGATCAGTCAGCTGCGGTCGCACATGGGGTCGGGAGGTCGACATGGCATCACTTGCCTGGTTGCTGATTCCGCTTCTGGCGGCCGTCGGTGCGGGTCTGTGGGGCAGCTGGGCCGCCCGGAACCGCAAATCGGGCAGGACCGGCGACCACACGGAACTCAACGGCTACGCCGCCTTCCGCGAGGCCATGGAGAAGTCCCGCTCCGGCATGTGAGGGCCCCCGCGCGAGCCCCCCGTACGGACCGGCCCCACAGGTGCGCTGACAGGCCTGTCCCGTACTGTCGTTCCATGCCACGCCGCACTGCGACGATGCTCGCCTCCACCCTGATGCTGATCGCGCTGCTCTGCGCCGGAGTGCTCATCAAAGTGCCCTACTCGGAGATGTCCCCGGGCCCCACGGTGAACACCCTCGGTGATCACGACGGCGAGCCGGTGCTCCAGATCTCCGGGCACAAGACGTACCCCACGACCGGCAATCTCAACATGACGACGGTCAGGGTCACGAGCGCCGACTACAAGATGAACCTCGCGGAGGCCGTCTACGGCTGGCTGGCCCACGACAACATCGTGGTGCCGCACGACACGCTCTACCCGGACGGCAAGACCGAGCAGCAGTCCACTCAGGAGAACGCCGAGGAGTTCAGCCAGTCCCAGGAGAGCGCCAAGGTCGCGGCGCTGCGCCAGCTGAAGCTTCCCGTGAAGTCGCAGGTCGTCGTCTCCACCGTCATCAAGGGCGACCCGGCCGAGGGCAAGCTGCACGCGGGCGACGTCATCAAGAAGGTCGACGGCAAGCCCGTCAAGGAGATGACGGACGTCGCCAAGCTCGTCACCAAGCACAAGCCCGGCGAACGCGTCACCTTCACGATCGTCCCGGTCAAGGAGGCGGCCGCCGCCGAGAAGTCGGGCAAGGAGCCCACGCGGACCGAGGACATCACGATGACGACGAAGAAGGCGGACCGCGCCGACCGCGCGATCGTCGGCATCCAGGCGGGCACCGACCACACCTTCCCGTTCACGATCGACATCAAGCTGGCCGACGTGGGCGGCCCCAGCGCCGGGCTGATGTTCGCACTGGGCATCGTCGACAAGCTGACTCCGGACGACCTCACCGGCGGCAAGTTCGTGGCCGGCACCGGCACCATCGACGACAAGGGCAAAGTCGGCCCGATCGGCGGTATCGAGATGAAGACCGTCGGGGCGCGCGAGAAGGGCGCCCAGTACTTCCTGACGCCGAAGGGCAACTGCGCGGCGGCGGCGAGCGACATCCCCGACGGCCTCACCCTGGTCAAGGTGGACACCATCGCCGACGCGGTGAAGTCCCTGAAGAAGATCAGCGAGGGCGACACCGACTCCCTGCCGAGCTGCGCCGCCAAGTAGCGGCCCGCCCAGGAGACAGCCGTACGCGGGCGGGGAGGCCCCACCCGCGTACGCCGGAACAGGATCTACGCGAACGTCGCCGCCAGCGCGTCCGCCAGGCCGGGCACCAGGTCGGAGCCCGTGAGGACCTCGGTCGGCGAGTCCTTCTCGCGCAGCCGCAGCGCCGACTCGCGCGCGCCGTCACGCAGCACCGCCACCGTCATACGGACCTCCTGGCGGTCCGGGTGCTTCGCCACCCACTGGGCGAGCTGGGCCTCGCTCAGGCCCTCGGGGACGGACGTCTCGGCGGACGGCGGCAGCATCAGGCGCTCCACCGTGAGGGCGCAGCCCGTCACCGCGTCCGGCCAGGCGATGGTGCCGAGGAACTCGTCCAGCGGCTTGTCGGCGGGGATCTCCTCCTGCTCGATGGGGGTGAGGCCGGCGTGTTCCACGCCGTCGTCGAGGCCGAGCTGGGAGGCGAGGCCGGGTTCTTGGGTGCGCAGTCGCGCGGTGTCGACCAGCGCGAAGAGGCGGGCGGGCCGGTCCCAGCCGAGGCCGGAGACGTACTCGTCGATTTCGAGCACGGCCCGGGTGAGGGGGCTCGCTGCCATGGGAGTGTTGGACATGGTCACAATCCTGCCTCGTTAGTCCCGAGAAACGGGAACCGAGTAAAGCCTAGGTAAGTTGCATAGGTGTGGGTCCGCGATCTCGGGGGCCTGACGGACCAACAGCGAATCAACAGCGAACTTCGAGGTGCGCACCTTGGCTTTCCAGATGCCGGACCGCGGCGGAGGCCCGACGGGGCCACGGATCAGAGTGGGCCGACCCTCCCGTCGCGTCCGGACCCTGCTCATGACACTGGGCGTGCTGGCCGTACTGGCCATGGCCTTCGTCATGTTCTCGGGGTTCTGGACGGACTGGTTGTGGTACCGCTCGGTCAATTACTCATCGGTCTTCACCACGACCCTGTGGACCAAGATCGGCTTGTTCTTCTTCTTCGGCCTCCTCATGGCGGCCGCGGTCGGAGTGAATATCTGGCTGGCGCACAGGCTGCGCCCGCCCCTGAGCGCCATGTCGATGGAGCAGCAGAGCCTCGACCGGTACCGCATGGGCATCGCCCCGTACAAGAAGTGGCTGCTCATCGGGATCACCGCCCTGGTGGGCCTGATCGCGGGCGCGTCCGCGGCGGGCCAGTGGCGTACGTGGCTCCTGTGGGTGAACGGCGTGCCCTTCGGCCAGAAGGACCCGCAGTTCCACATGGACGTGGCGTTCTTCGCGTTCGACCTGCCCTGGTACCGCTTCCTGCTGGGCTTCGGCTTCGCGGCCACGGTGCTCTCCCTGGTGGCCGCCGCGCTGACGCACTACCTCTACGGCGGGCTGCGCATCACCAGCCCGGGCGCGCGCGCGACCGCCGCGGCGACCGGCCACCTCTCGGTGCTGCTCGGCGTCTTCGTCTCCCTCAAGGCCATCGCGTACTGGCTCGACCGGTACGGCCTCGCGGTGAAGTCCAGTGACTTCAAGGCGACGGGCAACTGGACGGGCCTGCGGTACGTCGACGCCAACGCGTACCTGCCGGCGAAGACGATCCTGTTCTGCATCGCCGTCATCTGTGCCGTGCTCTTCTTCGCGACGCTGTGGCGGCGCACCTGGCAGCTTCCCGTCATCGGCTTCGGCCTGATGGTGCTCTCGGCGATCCTCATCGGCGGGCTCTACCCCGCGATCGTCCAGAAGTTCCAGGTCCAGCCGAACGAGCAGGCCAAGGAAGCGCCGTACATCGAGAAGAACATCGAGGCCACCCGCAACGCCTACGGCATCAGCGGAGTGAAGCCCGAGGACTTCAAGGGCGCGGGCAAGGTCGACGAGGACCGGCAGAAGAAGCGTGCGGACGCGGACACGGCGGCCAACTACCGGCTGAACGACCCGAACATCGTCTCGCCCACGTTCCAGCAGCTGGAGCAGGAGCGCAGCTACTACCAGTTCCCGCGGACGCTGGACGTGGACCGCTACAACGGCCAGGACACCATCGTCGGCCTGCGCGAGCTGAACGTGAACAAGCTCGACAAGCGGAACTGGATCAACGACCACTTCGCCTACACCCACGGCTACGGCGTCGTCGCCGCCAAGGGCACGGAGACCAAGAAGGGCTCCAAGGGCGCTCCCGCATTCACCGAGTCCGGTCTGCCGACCACGGGTGAGATGAAGGAGTACGAGCAGCGGATCTACTACGGCGAGAAGACCACCCAGTACTCGATCGTGGGCGGCCCCCAGAAGGAGCTGGACTACGAAGAGGACGGCGGGGGTCAGAAGACCTACAGCTACAAGGGCGACAGCGGGGTCAATCTCTCCAACCCGATCAACCGCGCCGCCTACGCGGTGTCCTTCGGGGAGCCGCAGATCCTGTACTCCGGGGCGATCGGCGAGGGCTCGCGGATCCTGTACAACCGCACCCCCAAGGAGCGCGTCGAGGCGGTGGCTCCCTGGCTGACGATCGACGGTGACGTCTATCCGACGGTGGTCGACGGCCGTATCCAGTGGGTGGTCGACGCCTACACGACCACCAACGGCTATCCGTACGCCTCGCGCACCACGCTCGGCGACACCACCGAGGACTCCTTGTCGCAGGAGGACAGCCAGCGCACGGTGATCGCCCAGCAGAACCAGGTCAACTACATCCGGAACTCGGTGAAGGCGACCGTCGACGCGTACACGGGCGACGTGAAGCTCTACACCTGGGACGAGAAGGACCCGGTCCTGAAGACCTGGAAGAAGGCGTTCCCGGGCACCGTCAAGGACAAGAGCGAGATCCCGTCGGCTCTCCAGGACCACCTGCGCTATCCGCAGGACATGTTCAAGGTGCAGCGCGAGCTGCTGACGCTCTACCACGTCACGGATCCCGGGCAGTTCTACAACGCGAGTGACGCCTGGCAGGTGCCGAACGACCCGACGAAGAAGGACGACAGCGCGGTCCCGCCGTACTACCTGTCCCTGAAGGCGCCGGGCCAGAGTCAGCAGCAGTTCGCGCTGACGACGACGTTCACCCCGAGTGAGCGGCCCAACCTACGGGCCTTCATGACGGTCGACGCCGACGCCAGGAGTGCGAACTACGGTCGGATGAAGCTGCTGAGAGTGACCGGCGACGTCGACGGTCCCGAACAGGTGCAGAACAAACTGAACTCCATGACGGAGGTCGGCAACTTCGTCCGGGACATGAAGGGTGCCGACTCCGACGTCCTCTACGGCAATCTGCTGACCGTGCCGCTGGACGACGGCTTCCTCTACGTCGAGCCCGTCTACGTACAGGGGCGCAAGTCGGCGTATCCCCTCCTGAAGAAGGTGGCTGTGTCGTACGGCACGGAGACCGTCTTCGCGGACTCCCTCAAGGAGGGCCTCGACCAGGTCTTCGGTGCCGGCTCGGGCACCAAGCCACCGGCCGAGGACCAGGACGGCGACGAGCCGACCAAGCCGCCGAAGTCGAACGACCCGACGGTCCAGGCCGCGCTCGACGACGCCCAGAAGGCGTTCGAGGACGGCGAGAAGGCCATGAAGGAAGGCGACTGGAAGAAGTACGGCGAGGCGCAGGCGCGGCTCCAGGAGGCGCTGGAGCGGGCCGAGGAGGCGTCCTCCAAGGCGGCCGACAAGCCCTCCGACAAGGGCGGCGACAAGAACGCCGACAAGAACGCCGACAAGGACGACAAGAGCAGTGGCTAGCGAGTAGCGGCTGGTCAAGGAGCCACCTCGCGCCGTGGTACGGTTTGAACACAACGGCGCGGGGTGGAGCAGCTCGGTAGCTCGCTGGGCTCATAACCCAGAGGTCGCAGGTTCAAATCCTGTCCCCGCTACTGCAAGGTGAAGGCCCGGATCCTTACGGATCCGGGCCTTCGTCGTGTGCGGTGGCGTCGGTCGTGTGCGGGTGTCCTATGCCAAGTCATGCGAACGGCGCGCTGGCGGGGGAGAGTTGGGGGAAATGTGTTTCACTTATCTCTCTGTGGGCATGTCGACAAAACGCTGAAGTGACCTCACTGGCTGCGGTATACCAGGTGTACCCAGGTTGCAGGTGGTGCGACGATGGACGTTATGGGGGACAAGGCAACTCTGTTGGATACAGGGCGGTTTGTGCAGGCGGCCGACCGGGAGGATCCCGGGACGGCCGCCGACGAGATGCGCCATCGGCTGGCCGCCGAGGCCGGGGATGTCGACGCGATGAGCGTCCTGGGAAGCCTTCTGCTCCGCCGCGGTGACCTCGACGGGGCCGAATCCCTGCTGCGCGCGGCGACCGCCGAGGGCGACCGCGCCGCCGCCAACAACCTCGGCGTCCTCCTTCACCAGCGCGGATACGCGGACGAGGCGGCCGGATGGTGGCGGGTCGCCGCCGTCGCCGGTTCCGCGGCCGCGGCGCACGCGCTGGGCCGCCACCACCGCGAGCGCGGCGACGAGCCCGCCGCCGAGTACTGGCTGCGGCAGTCCGCCGAGCAGGGCCACACCCTCGGGGCGTACGCGCTCGCGGACCTCCTGGAGCACCGCGGGGACGTCGGCTCCGAGCGCTGGATGCGGGTGGCCGCCGAGCGTGGCCACCGCGAGGCCGCGTACCGCCTGGCCCGTGCGCTCGACCGGCGGGCCGCCGAGGAGCGCGGCGAGCCCGCCGAGCGCGGGGAGGGCCCCGTGCCGCGCGTCCGGGGCGCCCGCGCGGACGTACGCACCCCCGCCGGCGAGGCCGAGCAGTGGTACCGCCAGGCCGCCGCGCGCGGGCACCGCAGGGCCGCGCTGCACCTCGGCGCGATCCTGGAGCACCGCGGCGAGCTGAAGGAGGCGGGCCGCTGGTACCTCAACTCCGCCAAGGACGGCGAGTCCAGGGCGGCCTGCGCGCTCGGCTTCCTGCTGCGCGACGCGGGCGACGAGGAGAGCGCCGCCACGTGGTGGCTCAAGGCCGCGCAGGACGGCGATGGCAACGCCGCGAACGCGCTGGGCGCGCTGCACGCCGAGCGCGGCGAGACCCAGACCGCCGAGCGCTGGTACCGCGCGGCGATGGACGCGGGCGATGTGAACGGCGCGTACAACCTCGGGCTGCTCTGCGCCGAGCAGGGCAGGACCGCGCAGGCCGACCAGTGGTACCGGCGCGCGGCGTACGCCGGACACCGCGAGGCCGCCAACGCGCTGGCCGTGCTGCTGCTCCAGGGCGGGGACGCGGCCGGCGCCGAGCCGTGGTTCTCCAAGGCCGCCGAGGCGGGCAGCGTCGACGCCGCGTTCAACCTCGGCATCCTGTACGCGAGCAGGGGCGACGAGGCCTCCGCCCTGCGCTGGTACGAGCGCGCGGCCGCCGACGGGCACACCGACGCGGCCCTCCAGGTCGGTACCGCACGGCTGCGCGAGGGCGACGAGCAGGAGGCCGAACGGCACCTGCGGTGCGCGGCGGGCGGCGGCAGCGCGGAGGCGGCGTACCGGCTCGGGACGCTGCTCGACGCGCGCCGCCCCGCCGCGGCACCGCCCGCGCTCGGGGAGCCCGCGGCGGAGAAGACCGAGTGCGAGGAGTGGTACGAGCGCGCCGCCGAGCAGGGCCACCGGCGCGCCCAGGTCCGGGTCGGCATGCTGGCCGCGGGGCGGGGCGACGTCGTGGAGGCCGCGCGCTGGTACCGCAAGGCCGCGGAGGCCGGCAGCCGCAACGGCGCGTTCAACCTCGGGCTGCTGCTCGCCCGCGAGGGGAGCGAGCCCGAGGCCGCGCTGTGGTGGACGCGGGCCGCCGACGCGGGGCACGGCCGGGCGGCGCTCCGGCTCGCCCTCCTCTACGCCCGGCGCGGTCAGCTGGCGCAGGGGCAGCGGTGGGCGTCGCGGGCGGTCGAGCTGGGCCCCGCGGAGGTCGCCGAGCGGGCGGGGCGCTTGCGCGAGGCGTTGCGGCAGGAGCTTTCGGCCTAGCGGCAGCGGCTGCCGCGGAACGGATTTGCGCTGGTCGTAGCCCTGACGTACTGTTGTGTTTACCGACGCGGGGTGGAGCAGCTCGGTAGCTCGCTGGGCTCATAACCCAGAGGTCGCAGGTTCAAATCCTGTCCCCGCTACTGAAGGCCGAAGGCCCGGAACCAATAGGTTCCGGGCCTTCGGTTGTTTCCCGCGCCCGGGACCTTTCGCGGCCACGGACAAGGGCCCGGCACCTCTCGGTGCCGGGCCCTTTGTGGAAGTACGAGGAGAGACTCAGGCCGTCGCGCAGTCGGGGCAGACGCCCCGGTACGTGACCTCCACGCCCTCGACGGTGAAGCCGAAGCGCTCCGAGTCGGGGAGGCTGGTCAGCGGGTTGCCCGTGGGGTGGACGTCGCGGATCGCGCCGCAGCGGGCGCAGACCAGGTGGTGGTGGGGGCGGTGGGCGTTCGGGTCGTACCGCTTCGCGCGGCGGTCCGTCGAGACTTCGAGGACCTCGCCGAGGGTCACCAGCTCGCCCAGGGTGTTGTAGACCGTCGCCCGGGAGATCTCGGGCAGCTTGTCGATGGCGCGGGCGTGCACCTCGTCCGCCGTGAGGTGGACGTGGTCCCCGTCGAGGACCTCGGCCACGACGCGTCGCTGCGCTGTCATGCGCCAGCCGCGTCCGCGCAGTCGTTCCAACAGGTCACTCATGAGAGCCAGCCTAACAGGCGTGGGAGCCAGTCCCGAACGGGTGTGACTTTGGATGCCCACTTGACTTAGACAAAGTCTATCGTAGGATCAGTTACGACGTTGGTCAGGGAACAGGCATTGGCCAAGGGACAGGACCCGCAGGAACCACCCGCAGGGTTGATGACGCAGGAGGCGCACGTGACGCAGGGACCGCTCACTACGGAGGCCGGCGCGCCGGTAGCCGACAACCAGAACAGTGAGACCGCGGGCGTCGGCGGGCCGATGCTGATCCAGGACCAGCTGCTGCTGGAGAAGCTCGCCCACTTCAACCGCGAGCGCATCCCGGAGCGCGTCGTGCACGCCCGGGGCGCGGGCGCCTACGGCACCTTCACCCTCACCCGTGACGTCTCGCAGTGGACGCGGGCGAAGTTCCTCTCCGAGGTCGGCAAGCAGACCGAGACGTTCCTGCGCTTCTCCACCGTGGCCGGCAACCTCGGCGCGGCCGACGCGGTGCGCGACCCGCGCGGCTGGGCGCTGAAGTTCTACACCGAAGAGGGCAACTACGACCTCGTCGGCAACAACACCCCGGTCTTCTTCATCAGGGACGCCATCAAGTTCCCCGACTTCATCCACACCCAGAAGCGGGACCCTTACACGGGCTCGCAGGAGGCGGACAACGTCTGGGACTTCTGGGGGCTCAGCCCCGAGAGCACCCACCAGGTGACCTGGCTCTTCGGCGACCGCGGCATCCCCGCCTCGTACCGCCACATGGACGGCTTCGGCTCGCACACGTTCCAGTGGAACAACGAAGCGGGCGAGGTCTTCTGGGTCAAGTACCACTTCAAGACCGAGCAGGGCATCAAGAACCTCACCCAGGCCGAGGCCAACAAGCTCGCCGGTGAGGACCCCGACTCCCACCAGCGCGACCTGCGCGAGGCCATCGAGCGCGGTGACTTCCCGAGCTGGTCCGTGCAGGTGCAGATCATGCCGGCGGCGGACGCGGCGACGTACCGCTTCAACCCGTTCGACCTCACCAAGGTCTGGCCGCACGCGGACTACCCGCCGATCGAGATCGGCAAGCTGGAGCTGAACCGCAACCCCGAGAACGTCTTCGCCGAGGTCGAGCAGGCCATCTTCAGCCCCGCCCACTTCGTGCCGGGCATCGGTCCCTCCCCGGACAAGATGCTCCAGGGCCGCCTCTTCGCCTACGGCGACGCCCACCGCTACCGCGTCGGCATCAACGCCGACCACCTGCCGGTGAACCGCCCGCACGCCACCGAGGCGCGCACCCACTCCCGTGACGGCTTCCTGTACGACGGCCGCCACAAGGGCGCGAAGAACTACGAGCCGAACAGCTTCGGCGGCCCGTTCCAGACGGACCGGGCGCTGTGGCAGTCCGTCCCCGTCACGGGCGCCACCGGCAACCACGAGACGCCCCGGCACGCCGAGGACAACGACTTCGTGCAGGCCGGCAACCTCTACCGGCTGATGACCGAGGACGAGAAGGAGCGCCTGATCGACAATCTCTCGGGCTTCATCGCCAAGGTCTCGCGCGACGAGATCGCCGAGCGCGCGATCGACAACTTCCGCCAGGCGGACGGCGACTTCGGCAAGCGGCTGGAGGCCGCGGTCCAGGCCCTGCGCGGCTGAACCAGTCCCCTTGTCGTCGCATGACGGTGGGCCGGTCCCCTTCGGGGGCCCGGCCCACCGCCGTTGTCCCGGCCCGTCGGCCGGGCCGCGTCTCAGCCCGTCAGCTGGGCCGCCGCGCGCCGGACAGGTGCCCAGCAGCGGATGATGTCGCGGACCGAGACGATGCCCGTGGGTTCGTTCCCGTCCATGACGATCAGGTGCCGGAAGCCGCCGTGCGCCATGGCGTCCGCCGCGTCCTCCAGGGTCCACGCCGGGGAGGCGAAGACGACATCGGTCGTGGTGTGCGTACCGGCGATCTCGGTGTCGGGACTCTGGCCGAGGGCCACGGAGTTGAGGACGTCGCGTTCGGTCAGGATCCCGAGCCCGCAGGTGTCGGGGTCGAGGACGACGGCGGCGCCGACGTGGCGCGCGGACATCAGCCTGGCCGCCTGGCGCAGGGTGTGGGTGGGGCCGATGGTCAGGACCACCGTGCTCATGGCGTCGCGGACGTGCATGGGCGTGAGCCACCTCCTTGGTGAATCCGCGAACTCCCGGTGGGCGAAGGATTGCCTCCGCTCTCCGCTTGGAGAAGGGATTCACAAGTTCACAAGTGGGGGAACTCTCAGAGTCGCAGCGAAGCCCGGGGTCAACAAGGGGGCGTGCGCGGGCAGTTCGGGCCGTCAAGGCAGACGCCCGCGTCAAGGCCAGGCGCCCGCGTCAAGGCCAGGCGCCCGCGTCAGGACCAGTCGACGCCGTGAAGGCCAGGCGCCCGCGTCAGGATCAGTAGCGCTGGTTCAGATAGCCGAGCAGCTCGTCGTGGAGCAGGCCGTTCGACGCCGCCGCGTTGCCGCTGTGCGGGCCGGGCCTGCCGTCGAGGCCGGTGAAGCTGCCGCCCGCCTCCGTCACCACGATCGCGTTCGCCGCCATGTCCCACAGCGACAGCTCCGGCTCCGCGCAGATGTCGACCGCGCCCTCCGCCACCATCATGTACGGCCAGAAGTCGCCGTAGCCACGGGTGCGCCACACCGCTCGCGTGAGGTCCATGAACCCGTCGAGGCGGCCCTGCTCCTCCCAGCCGGTCAGCGAGGAGTACGCGAAGGAGGCGTCCGAGAGCCGCGAGACCTTCGAGACGTGCAGCCGGGTCGCCGACGTGAGGCTGCGCCCCGTGTACGCGCCGCCGCCCTTCGCCGCCCACCAGCGGCGGCCGAGCGCGGGCGCGGAGACGACGCCGACCACCGGCTGGTAGCCGCCCTCGCCCGCCTCCATCAGGGAGATGAGCGTGGCCCAGACCGGGACACCGCGTACGTAGTTCTTGGTCCCGTCGATCGGGTCGATCACCCAGCGGCGCGGCCCCGTGCCCTCGATGCCGTACTCCTCGCCGAGGATCGCGTCGCGCGGCCTGGCCCGTTGGAGCTGGGAGCGGATCAGCTCCTCGGCCGCCTTGTCGGCCTCGCTCACCGGCGTCATGTCCGGCTTGGTCTCGACCTTGAGGTCCAAGGCCTTGAACCGGTCCATGGTCTGGGCGTCGGCGGCGTCCGCGAGGACATGGGCGAGACGCAGATCGTCGTGGTAGTCGGGCATGGGTGAACAGTATCGATCTCGATCGAGGCGAGCCACAGCGCCGCGGCGCGGCCAGGGGCGCGGGCTCGCGCCGGAGCTATTGACAGCGCCTTGGAGCGCGTCAACTCTGGCAACCGGAGCCGCTTCGGCCGCCGGGAGGCCACGATGCCCGCAGCACGCGAATCCCTACTGGACGCGGCCTACACAGCGCTGGCCCGGCGACCGTGGCCCGGCGTGCGCATGGTGGACGTCGCGGCCGTCGCCGGGGTGTCCCGGCAGACCCTCTACAACGAGTTCGGCAGCAAGGACGGCCTCGCCCGCGCCCTGCTGCGCCGCGAGACCGACGGCTACCTGCACGGCGTCGAACGGGCGCTGGCCGAGGAGCGCGAGCCGGCCGACCGCCTCGCCGCCGTGGCCGCCTGGACGGTCGGCGCCGCCCGGGGCAACGCGCTGGTGCGGGCCGCGCTCACCGGCTGCTGGAGCGAACGGCTGCCCACCCCGAGCCGGGTCGGCGGCTCCACGTCCTCGGTGCCCGCGCAGCGCCGGGCGGACGCCGGGGTGCCCTCGTCGGCGGAGCTGCTCGCCCTGGTGCGCGACCGGGCGGTGACCGCGCTCGGCGGCCGGGGCAGGCCCAGGGACCCCGAACTGGCCCTCGCCTGCGAGAGCGCCGTACGCCTCGCCCTGTCGTACGTCGTCGCGCCCGCCCGGAACGACGACGACCCCGCGGAGCTGGTCCGCGGGGCCATAGGGCGCTGGGTGGCCGCCAAGTAGGCGTACGAGGCCGGTGGCAGGGCCTCAGTCAGTGCGCGGAGCCGGACAGCTGGAGGCCGACCACGCCGATGATCACGAAGGAGATCGAGACGATCTTGAGCGTGGAGACCAGGTCACCGAGGAAGACCATGCCGTAGATCGCGGTGCCCGCGGCGCCGATGCCCGTCCAGACCGCGTACGCCGGCCCCACGTCCAGCTTCTTCAGCGCCAGCGTGAGCAGGCCGAAGCTGCCGAGCGCGAAACAGGCGAACGCGATCGTCGGCCAGAGCCGGGTGAAGCCGTGCGACAGCTTCAGACAGACCGCGAAGCCGGTCTCGAGAATCCCCGCCACGATGACCAGCAGCCACGCCATGTCCTGCCTCCCGCACTGTCTACGTTCCGTGACCGCTTCGTCCGGCTGAATCCGGCTTGGTGCGCGTATGCATTTACCGGCTTATGCATTTACCGGCGTCCTGGGGGCGCAAACAACGGGGAGGTCAGTCGTCCTCGCGCCGCTCCCGCGTCGCCAGCAGCCGTCGCAAGGAGTAGAGGCGCTGCGGATCCGCGTGGCCGCCCGCGACCCACGCGTCCAGGGCGCAGTCCTTCTCGTCGTGGCTACAGCCGCGCGGACAGTCCGCCGTACCCGGCTCCAGGTCGGGGAAGGCGAGGATGACGCGGGACGGATCGACGTGGTTGAGCCCGAAGGACCGCACGCCGGGGGTGTCGATCACCCAGCCGCCCACCTCCGCGAGCGGCAGCGCGAGCGCGGAGGTGGTGGTGTGCCTGCCCCGGCCCGTGACCGCGTTGACATGCCCCGTCGTGCGCCGCCGCTCCTCGGGCACCAGCGCGTTCACCAGCGTCGTCTTGCCCACCCCGGAGTGCCCGACGAAGGCGGTGACCTTGCCGTCGAGCAGTTCGTGCACCCGCGCCAGCTCCGCGCCGTCGGTGAACTCCTCGCGGCTGGTGACCACGTAGGGGATGTCGAGGGTGGAGTAGGTCTCCAGGAGCTTGTCTGCCGAGGCCAGGTCCGACTTGGTCAGCACGAGGATCGGTTCGAGCCCGCCGTCGTACGCCGCCACGACGCACCGGTCGATCAGACGCGGGCGCGGCTCGGGGTCGGCGAGGGCGGTGACGATCGCGAGCTGGTCGGCGTTGGCCACGACCACCCGCTCGTACGGGTCGTCGTCATCGGCGGTGCGCCGCAGCACGGACGTCCGCTCGGCGATCCGCACGATCCGCGCGAGGGTGTCCTTCTTGCCGGACAGATCCCCGACGACCGCGACCCTGTCGCCCACCACGGCGGCCTTGCGGCCCAGTTCGCGGGCCTTCATGGCCATCACGATCCGGTCGTCGACCAGCACGGTCAGCCGGCCGCGGTCCACGGTGAGGACCATGCCCTCGGCCGCGTCCTCGTGCTTGGGCCTGATGTGGGTGCGGGGGCGGTTGCCCTTGCGGTTGGGGCGGACGCGGATGTCGTCCTCGTCGGGGTTCTTGCCGTAGCGGCGCATGTTCTCGTTCCGCCCGTCAGTTCCCGAGCATTCCGGTCCAGAGATCGGGGAAGTCCGGGAGGGTCTTCGCCGTCGTCGCCACATTCTCGATCTGTACGCCGTCGACCGCGAGGCCGATGACCGCGCCCGCGGTCGCCATGCGGTGGTCGTCGTAGGTGTGGAAGACGCCGCCGCGCAGCGGGCGCGGCCGGATGTGCAGGCCGTCGGCGGTCTCGGTGACGTCACCGCCCAGTGCGTTGATCTCCTTGGTGAGCGCGGCCAGCCGGTCCGTCTCGTGCAGCCGCAGGTGGGCGACGCCGCGCAGCGTGGAGGGGGAGTCGGCGAGCGCCGCCACCGCCGCGATGCCGGGGGTCAGCTCGCCGACCTCGCTGAGGTCGACGTCGAGGCCGTGGATCGCACCGGAGCCGGTGAACACCAGGCCCTGCTCGGTCAGTTCGCAGGAACCGCCCATCTCCGTGAAGATCTGGCGCAGCGCGTCACCGGGCTGCGTGGTGTGCGCGGGCCAGTCCGGGACGGTGACCGTGCCACCGGTGACCAGGGCGGCGGCGAGGAAGGGCTGGGCGTTGGAGAGATCGGGCTCGACGGTCAGGTCGCGGCCGAGCAGCGCGCCCGGAGTGACCCGCCATACGTTCGGCTCGCCGCCCGCCTCCGGGGTGTCCACCTGCGCGCCCGCCGAGCGGAGCATGTCGACCGTCATCCGGATGTGCGGCATGGAGGGCAGGGCGCCCCCCACATGACGGACCTCCACGCCCTGGTTGAAGCGCGGGCCCGACAGCAGCAGGGCGCTCACGAACTGGGAGGAGGACGAGGCGTCGATCTCGACCGGCCCGCCGTCCAGGGCGCCCCCGCCGTGCACGGTCAGCGGCAGCGCGCCGCGGCCGCCGTCGTCGATGCGGGCACCGAGCACCCGCAGGGCGTTGATCACGCCGGTCAGGGGCCGCTCGTACGACCGGGGATCGCCGTCGAAGCGGATCGGGCCGTCGGCGAGCGCGGCGACGGGGGGCAGGAAGCGCATGACCGTGCCCGCGTTGCCGACGTCGACCGTGGCCGGGCCGTGCAGGCCCGAGGGGATCACGCGCCAGGCCTCGCCCGGGCCGCCCGCCACGGAGGAGCTGGACGACACCGTCTCCTCGATACCGACACCCATCGCGCGCAGGGCACCCGCCATCAGCAACGTGTCGCGGGAGCGCAGCGGGCGGCGCAGCCAGCCGGGCTCGGCGGCGAGCGAGGCCAGGACGAGCGCGCGGTTGGTGACCGATTTCGAGCCGGGTACGTGGACCGTCGCGGTGACGGCTCCGCTTGCGTGCGGGGCGGGCCAGAGGGCGGTGTGCGCCGGGGTTGCGGTCATGCCCTCACTTTAGTGGCTGCCGGTGACCCCGCTCAGACGGCGAGGAGCCAGCGCGCCCCGCCCATCAAGGAGCAGAGCGAGACGGCGTGGAAGAGGAAGAGCCACAGCCCGGCGGGTACGTGCGTCAGGCGCGAGAGCTGATCCGCGTCCGAGTCGCCCGCGCCGCCGTGTCTGCGCTTGGCCTGTAGCTCGAAGGCGGGACGGACGCCGCCGAGGAGCAGGAACCACACCACCGCGTACGCGAACGCCGCCTGCACGTCGGTGTCCGCGAGCCAGGACACCAGGAGGAAGGTGCCGCCGGTCAGGATCACCGTCAGGGCGCCGTACGCGTTGCGGATCATCACCAGCATCGCGACGAGCAGCGCGGTGGCGATCCACAGCAGCGCCGTGATGCGCCCCGAGGAGAGCAGTGCCGCGCCGCCGAGGCCGAGCAGCGGGGGAGCGGTGTAGCCCGCCGCCGCGGTCAGGATCATGCCGATGCCGGTGGGCCTGCCGCGCGAGACGGTCAGCCCCGAGGTGTCGGAGTGCAACCGGATGCCGTCGAGGCGGCGCCCGGTGAGCAGGGCGATCAGGCCGTGGCCGCCCTCGTGCGCGATGGTGATGGCATTGCGGGCCAGCCGCCATATGCGGTGCGGCACGACGACGGCGAGGGCCAGCACGCCCGCAGCGATCACCAGCCACTGCTCGGGCGCGGACTGCGTACCGAACACGCGGTCCCACAGGGCTGCCAGGCTGGCGTTGGCGGTGCTTTCCATTGTCGGAACTGGCTCCTCTGGGGGATCGGGTCGTGGCAGTCTGGCACGTATGTGCGGACGGTATGCATCGAGTCGTAGGCCGGAGGACCTCGCGGGGATCTTCGAGATCCAGAGGGAGCAGGCCGAGGAGGAACTGGTCCCCGATTACAACGTGGCCCCCACCAAAGAGGTCTACGCGGTTCTCGACCGTCCACTGAAGGACGCCGAGGACCCGGCTCCGGTTCGCCAGCTGCGTACGCTCAAGTGGGGCCTCGTCCCTTCCTGGTCCAAGACGCCCGAGGGCGGCGCCCGGATGATCAACGCCCGTGCCGAGACCGTCCACGAGAAGCCGTCCTACCGCCGGGCCTTCGCCTCCCGCCGCTGTGTCCTGCCCGCCGACGGTTATTACGAGTGGGTGACCGCGCCCGAGGAACGGCAGCTGGAGGTCGAGGGCAAGAAGAAGCGGCCCCGCAAGCAGCCGTACTTCGTGACCCCCGCCGACGGCTCGGTCTTCGCCATGGCGGGCCTCTACGAATTCTGGCGGGACAAGACCCTGCCCGACGAGCACCCCCTGGCCTGGTGGGTGACCTGCACCGTGATCACCACGGAGGCCGAGACCACGCCGCTCGCCGTCGCCCACGAAGAGGGCCCGCGCTCGCTCGCCGACATCCACCCCCGGATGCCGCTGATGCTGACGCCCGACCGCTGGGACGCCTGGCTCGACCCCTCCCGCACGGACGTCGAGGACCTGCGCCCGCTCCTGGAGCCGCCCCCGGCCGGGCTGATGCGGGCCTACCCCGTGTCGACGGCGGTCAGCAACGTACGCAACAACGGCCCGGAGCTGCTGAAGGAGCTGGACGGCCCCGAAGAGGGCACACTCTTCTGACGTGACGCACCCAACGCACCCGCCCCAGAGCGAGATCGTCGAGACCGGCGCCGGTGAGGCCCGGATCACCTGGCACCCGGCGCGGAAGAAGGCCCGCCTCCTGCTCGCCGTCAGCCACGGCGCCGGTGGCGGCATCGAGGCCCGCGACCTGAAGGCCCTCGCCGCCGCGCTGCCCCCGCACGGCGTGAGCGTCGCCCTCGTCGAACAGCCCTGGCGGGTCGCGGGCAAGAAGCTGGCGCCCGCGCCCAAAACGCTGGACGTGGGGTGGCGGGGGATCTGGCCCGCGCTGGAGAAGAAGGGGCTCCCGGTGATCTCCGGGGGCCGCAGCGCGGGCGCGCGCGTGGCCTGCCGCACGGCCACCGAGCTGGGCGCCGCCGCGGTCCTCGCGCTCTCCTTCCCCCTGCACCCCCCGGGCAAGCCGGAGAAGTCCCGCGCCGATGAGCTGCTCGGCGCCGGGGTGCCGACCCTCGTCGTGCAGGGCGGCAACGACCCCTTCGGCAGACCCGCCGAGTTCCCGGGCGGCGCGTACGAACTGGTGGAAGTGCCCTACGCCGATCACGGCTTCGCGGTGCCGAAGAAGGCGGAGCTGACCCAGGACGAGGCCGTGGCGATCGTCACGGACGGTGTGACGCGGTGGGCGGGAATGCTGGACGCGTGACCTCTGTTGTCGCGAACAGACGGTGTGCACCGTCGCAGACGTGTTCGTACGAGAGGGAGTCCGCCGCATGGGTTCGACCATCTGCCCGAACCGCTCCAGCGCCGCTGACCTGGAGTGGACGGTCTTGAGCGCACCCAAAACCGCAACTATTCGGGCGGCGCGCGGAGTGGATCGTCGTCTATCCTCCGATTCGAGTGGGGCTGCTTTCGGCCTCGCCACGTCGTTGGAGGAGGTGGGTCCGGTCACTGGGACCGACGCAGGGACCGAGCACGGCCAGGCGGAGCGCCCCGAAGAGGGCTCTGAGACGGCCGCGGAGCGCACGGCCCGCTTCGAGCGGGACGCGCTGACGTTCCTCGACCAGATGTACTCCGCGGCGCTGCGCATGACCCGCAACCCGGCGGACGCGGAGGACCTGGTGCAGGAGACCTACGCGAAGGCGTACGCGTCGTTCCACCAGTTCCGCGAGGGCACCAACCTCAAGGCGTGGCTGTACCGCATCCTCACGAACACGTTCATCAACTCGTACCGCAAGAAGCAGCGCGAGCCGCAGCGCAGCGCCGCCGAGGAGATCGAGGACTGGCAGCTCGCGCGCGCCGAGTCGCACATGTCCACGGGTCTGCGCTCCGCCGAGTCGCAGGCGCTGGACCACCTGCCCGACTCCGACGTGAAGCAGGCGCTCCAGGCGATCCCCGAGGAGTTCCGCATCGCCGTCTATCTGGCCGATGTCGAGGGCTTTGCGTACAAGGAGATCGCGGACATTATGGGGACACCCATCGGTACGGTGATGTCCCGGCTGCACCGGGGCCGACGCCAACTGCGCGGCATGCTGGAGGACTACGCCCGTGAGCGCGGGCTCGTCCCGGCGGGTGCCGGGGAGTCGAACGGAACGAAAGGCTCGGGCTCATGAGCTGCGGAGAGCCGCACGAGACTGATTGCAGTGAAGTCCTGGACCATCTCTATGAGTTCCTGGACCACGAGATGCCGGACAGCGACTGCACCAAGTTCGAGACGCACTTCGAGGAGTGCTCGCCGTGCCTGGAGAAGTACGGCCTTGAGCAGGCCGTCAAGAAGCTGGTGAAGCGCTGCTGCGGGCAGGACGACGTACCCATCGACCTGCGGGCGAAGGTCATGGGGCGCATCGACCTCATCCGGTCCGGGCATGCCGTGCCCGACCAGGACGTCACCCAGGACGCCGCGCCGGGCGTATCGCCCTCGCAGGCGACGGCCTCGGAGGCGTAAAGACAGCCTTGGAGGCGCAAAAGCGCCTCGCCGTCACTCGAATGTGCTAATTCCCCGCCGTCCAGCGATGCCCGTGGGGCAGGCGTTCTAGTCTCCGGATCTGGGTCTTGCGACCTGGAACGGGGAGGAGAACGCCATGCGGTCGATGCCGGCGTGGGCCCGCGTGTACATCCTGTGCGTCGCCCTGGCAGCCGCCGCCTGTGCCGCGCCCGTGCTGAGCGGGCGCACCCCCTGGCCGACCGTCGCGTTCCTCGTCGCGCTCTACGCCGGATGCGAGCGGCTCACCCTTCCCCGCGGCCTCACCGCAGGAACCTTCTTTCCCGTACTGCTCGCCGGGGTGTTCCTGCTGCCCCCCGCTGCCGCCGCCCTCGTCGCCGTGCCGGGCGCGCTCCTCGCCCGCGTCGATCGCCGCCCCCGGCAGGTCCGCCGCCTCTGGCGCGCGGCCCAGCTGGCCCTGGCCTCGTGGGCGGCGGCGGGGGTGTACGGCGCGCTGGGCGGGCCCGCGGCCGGGGCCGCGCCCGACTTCCCGCAGGTCCTGGCGCCCGCCGGGGCCGCCCTGCTCGCCTTCTCCGCCGCCCTCGCCGCCCTGGACGGCGGGATCCTCGCGACCGCCGAGCGGATCCCCGTACGCGGCGCGTGGCGCGGGCTCTTCCCGCGCTCGCTCGCGCCCGTCACGGTGCACGGCCTCGCCGGGCTGATGATGGCGGTCCTGTGGACCAGTCCGTACGGGCCACCGGCCGCGCTGCTCGTCCTGCTCCCGATGGGCGTCTCCTGCTGGGCGTTCGCGCAGTGCCACCGTGAGCGGGCCGCCCACCAGGCCACCATCCGGGCGCTCGTCCAGGCCGTCGACCTCAAGGACAAGTACACCCGCGGGCACAGCGAGCGGGTCGGCCGGGCCTCGGTGATGATCGCGCGCGAGCTGGGCATGGACGACGAGCGGATCGAGGTCCTGCGGTTCGCCGGGATCCTGCACGACGTCGGCAAACTCGGCGTGCCCACCCGGCTGTTGCGCAAGGACGGCCCCCTCACCCCGGCCGAACGGCGCGTCATCGAACTCCACCCCGAGTACGGACACGAGATGGTGCGCGGCATCGGGTTCCTCGGCGAGGCGCGGGCGGCGATCCTGCACCACCACGAGCGGATCGACGGCAGCGGATACCCCTACGGGCTCGCCGGGGCGCAGATCCCCGAGTGCGCGCGGGTGGTGGCCGTGGCCGACGCCTTCGACGCGATGACGTCCACGCGCTCCTACCGGCGGGCCCGGCCGGTGCACGCGGCGCTGGAGGAGCTGGCGCGGTGCGCGGGGGCGCAGTTCGATCCGGCGATGGTCGCCGCGCTGGCGCGTGCGCTGGGCCGGGACGGGTGGCATCCCGGGGTCACCTCGGACGGCCCCGAAGGCGGCTTGCCCGTGGCTCGGGGTGTTCCGGCACCCGCGGTACCGCGGTGAGGGCCTCCTCGTCGGCGCCCGGCGCTGTGGGCATAACGGCGGCGGCGTGCGGGCTCGCCGCGGTGATCGCCGTCGTCTCCCTCGGCTGGACCCTCTGGTACGGGATCGTCGAAAGGCCCGTCGCGCTCGCGTTCGGGGTGATGATCTGCCTCGGGGAGCTGGCCCGGTGGGGCAGCGGGAGGGAGCGGGAGCCCGCGCCGCTCGGGGCCGCGGGGGCCCTGGCCTACGCCCTGCTCGGGCAGAACGCCGGGCACGCCACCCACCACGGCGTGCTCCAGGTGATCGCCGTGGTCGTCGCGGCCGCCCTCGCGGGAGCCGTACCCCACGTGGCGCTCGGCCGGGGGCGCACCCGCGACCATCTGACACGGCGCGTACTGACCGTCGCGTTCGCCGCCGCCTGCTTCCAACCCCTCTACAACGCCGGGAAGTTGAAGGACTGGGTCGGCCACGGCCCCTACTTCGCGCTGGTCATCGTCGCCCTGCTCGTCCTCACCGCGCTCTGCGACGCCGTCCTCGCCGCCGCGGTGGCGCACACCCGCACCCGCCGGCCGTTCGCTCCGCTGCTCCGCGACGAGCTGCGCGCCATGCTCGGCATCGGCTCCGCCGTCTGCGCGACCGGGGCCGTGATGGCGCTCGCGGTGGCCGTGGCGGGGCTCTGGGCGCTGCCCGTGTTCAGCCTCCCGCTGCTGCTCACCCAGCTCTCCTTCCGGCGGTACGCGGCGGTGCGGGCCACCTACCGCCAGACCATCGCGTCGCTTGCCAGGGCCACCGAGGTCGCCGGGTACACCCCGCAGGGCCACGCCCACCGCGTCGCCGGGCTCAGCCGGGCCGTCGGGCGGGAACTGGGACTCACCGGTGCGGACCTCACCGTCCTGGAGTACGCGGCGCTGATGCACGACATCGGCCAGCTGTCCCTCGTCGACCCCGTGCCCCAGGGCGCCACCGCCGCCCTGCCCGAGGCGCAGCAGCGCCGCATAGCCCTGCTCGGCGGCGCTGTCGTACGGCAGACCGGGGTGGACTCCGCGGTCGCCGTCGTCGTGGAGCGCCAGGCCGACCCGTACCGCGATCAGCCGCTCACGGCACGAATTGTGCGCGCCGCGAACGCGTACGACGAGATGGCGCGGGGAGAAGGACCCTCGGGAGCCCTCGGCGGGCCGCTCAACGCCTTGGAGAGGCTGCGACTGGCCACCGGACGCGACTATCAGCCCGAGGTCGTGGAGTCCTTGGCGAGGGTGGTGTCGCGGGGCGGCCTTAGCTCGCCCCCGGCTGGGTAACCCATGGGTAATGAGCGGCCGTCCGACCGTACGTGGTTGGATGCGAAGAAGAGGGTGCGCGGGGGCATCGACCCGACGCCGCGCCCTCCTCAGATGGGACTTCCGACAAATCGTGACAGGCGGGAATCAGGCGGGAATCGTGAGGATCTTCGGCAAGGGACGGCACCGGCCCTCCGCCTCATGGCGGCAGGCGACCGACCGCGCGTTCACGCTGATCGGCGACGGCCGATACGAGGACGCGGGCGCACTGCTCACGCGTGCGGCGGATCTGGAACCCTGGCTGTCCGAGTCCTGGTTCAACCTCGCGCTGCTGCACAAGTTCCGGCACGACTGGGAACAGGCGCGGGCCGCGGGGCTGCGCGCCGTCGCGCTCCTGGACCGCTCGGCCGGCGCCCCGGACTGGTGGAACGTGGGCATCGCGGCCACCGCGCTCCAGGACTGGCCGCTGGCCCGCCGCGCCTGGCAGGCGTACGGCCTGAAGGTGCCCGGCGGGGTCGCGGCGTCCGGCGAGCCCTCGGGCATGGAGCTGGGCAGCGCGGCCGTGCGGCTCTCCCCGGAGGGCGAGGCCGAGGTGGTGTGGGGCCGCAGGCTGGACCCCGCCCGCATCGAGGTGCTGTCCATCCCGCTGCCCTCCTCCGGGCGCCGCTGGGGCGAGGTCGTGCTGCACGACGGCGTCCCGCACGGCGAGCGGACGACGGCGGCCGGACACTCGTACCCCGTGTTCGACGAGATCGAGCTGTGGGCGCCCTCACCCGTGCCGACCTGGGTGGTCCTCCTGGAGGCCGCCACCGAGGACGACCGGGACGCCCTGGAGCAGCTCGCGGCCGACGCCGGCTTCGCCGCCGAGGACTGGTCGTCGTCCGTGCGGCTGCTGTGCCGCATGTGCTCCGAGTCCCGGATGCCGAGCGACGAGGGCGACGGCGAGCACCTGGACCCGCACGACCACAGCGAGCCGGGCCATCCGGGCCCGCTCGGGCACCGCAGCCCCGGCGCGATCTGGGTGCCGGAGCGCGAGTGCGGCATCGCGGCGCCCGCCGCCCTGGTGCGCGGGCTCCTCGACAGCTGGGTGGCGGACAGCCCGGACTCGCGGGACTGGCGGGATCTCGAAGAGGTCTGCTGACCCGGAGAGGCCGGTCGCTACTTCGCCGTAGGCTGTACCGGCACAACTCTTGAGGGTTTCACGGAAGGCTTACGGCGGACATGGCGCAGGACACTGAGCAGCAGGCCTCCGGCGGGGTGCTCCCCGTCGACGACGAGGGCTTCGTCATCGACACGGAGGACTGCGAGGAGCGTGAGACGGCCTACCGCGAGCGCGGCACCGCGCGCCCGATCACGGTCGTCGGCAATCCGGTCCTGCACAAGGAGTGCAAGGACGTCACGTCCTTCGACGACGAGCTGGCGAAGCTGGTCGACGACATGTTCGCCTCCCAGCGCGTCGCGCAGGGCGTGGGCGTGGCCGCCAACCAGGTCGGCGTCGACCTGAAGGTCTTCGTCTACGACTGCATGGACGACGAGGGCGTGCGTCACGTCGGGGTGGTCTGCAACCCGGTCCTGACCGAGCTGCCCGCCGAGCGCCGCCGCCTGGACGACTCGGGCGAGGGCTGCCTCTCCGTGCCCACCGCCTACGCCCCGCTGGCCCGCCCGGACTACGCCGAGGTGACCGGCCAGGACGAGAAGGGCAACCCCATCAAGGTGCGCGGCAGTGGCTATTTCGCGCGCTGCCTCCAGCACGAGACGGACCACCTGTACGGCTATCTGTACATCGACCGCCTCTCCAAGAGGGAGCGCAAGGACGCGCTCCGCCAGATGGCGGAGGGCACGCCGCGCTACCCCGTGGTGCCCAATGACTGACGCACGCGCCGCCTGAGCGGCGCGGGAACCGTGTGACACCAGCGGCCCCTGGTCGGGAACTCCCTCCCGGCCAGGGGCCTTTGGCGTGGGCCGCTCACCAGTGCGAGCAAAACCGGCTGTTGAAGATCCATATTCAGTCACGTACGTGGATGTTCTCGGCACTGGGGGGTAGTGAATGGCGCAAATCTGTTCCCTCAGCGGTCAGTTGTGGTGCTGAATGGAAAGCGCGGGGATACGCAACGGCGCGCGCCCGGCACGGCGGGAGGGGCGTGTGCCGCCCAGGCGGCTGAAAGGGGTTTGTCCGTGCCTGCATATTCCGGAAGCACTTCACAGACACAGCCACACACACAGGCGGTATCGGTCCCACCGGCACTGGCCGTTCCAGTGATCGAGACCGCGTTTCCTCGCCGTCTGCACCCGTATTGGCCAAAGCTTCAGGAGAAGTCCAGGACCTGGCTACGGGAAATGCGGCTCATGCCGCCGGACAAGGTCGAGCGGTACGCGGACAGCCTCTGCTACACCGACCTGGTGGCGGGCTACTACATTGGGGCGCCGGACGAGTTGCTGACCGCGATAGCGGATCTCAGCAGCTGGTTCTTCGCCTGGGACGACCGGCACGACCGCGACTCCGTGCACGGCAGGACGGCCCAGTGGCGGTGGCTCTGCCGCGGCCTGCACGGCGCCCTCGACGCCCCCCGGCAGTACCTCAACCACCGCGACCCCCTGGTCGCCGGATTCGCGGACTGCGTCCGCCGGCTGTACGCCTTCCTCGGCCCCAGCTGGAACGCCAGATTCGCCCGCCACTTCCACCCCGTGATCGAGGCGTACGACCTGGAGTTCAGGAACCGGCGCAACGGCACGGTCCCCTCGGTCGAGGCGTACGTGGAGCTGCGCCGCCTCACCTTCGCCCACTGGGCGTGGATCGACCTGCTCGAACCCACCGCGCGCCGCGAACTGCCGCGCACCGTGCGCGACCACCCCGCCTACCGGCGGGCGGCCCTCGCCACCCAGGACTTCTCGGCCTGGTACAACGACCTGTGCTCGCTCCCCAAAGAACTCGCGGGAGACGAACTGCACAATCTCGGGATCAGCCTCATTCAGCACGAAGGGATGACACTCGAACAAGCCGTACGGGAAGTCCACCGGCGAGTCACGCAATGCGTCGCGGATTTCCTGGCCGCAGAGGAGGAAGTCCTGCTGCTCGCCGGTCAATTGTCCGACGGAATGACGGAAGGAGAAGAACTGGCAGCCGCGGTGCAATCCTGCATCTTCAATATGCGGAACTGGTTCTCCTCCGTGTACTGGTTCCATCACGAATCCGGTCGCTATCGGGTGGACAGCTGGGACGACCGGTCCATGCCCCCGTACGTGACGGAAGACGTCCTGGCGGAAAACGAACTGGTAGGTGAGGAATGAGCGTCGAATCCGCAATACCCGTACCGGCCGCGTCAGGACCCGGCCCCCTGCGCACCCCGCCACTCGTCAAAGGCGGCGCCCCCCTGCTCGGCCACGCCTGGAACCTGGTGCGCGACCCGCTCGGCTTCCTCTCCGCGCTGCGCGACCACGGGGACCTCGTACGGATCAGGCTGGGGCCGAGGACGGCGTACGCGGTCTGCGATCCGGAGCTGGTCGGCGCGATGCTCAAGCGTCCCGAGTTCGTCGTCGGCGGACCGCTCTGGGACACCCTCGAAGTGCTCCTCGGCAAGGGCGTGGCGACCAGCAACGGCAAGCTGCACCGGCGCCAGCGCCGGATGATGCAGCCGGCGTTCCGGCCCGAGCGGATCGCCGACTACGCCAGGGTGATGGAGGAGGAGGCGCGCGCCACGGCGGCCCGCTGGCGCCCCGGCGCCACGGTCGACGTGAGCGCGGAGATGTTCCGCACGGCCGTGCGCATCGTCTCGCGCTCGCTCCTGGAGGTGGAGTCGATCGGCGAGAAGGCCGACCGCGTCGCCGACTCCCTGCACACCGTCTTCCAGGGGCTCTACCGCCGGATGGTGCTCTCGGTCGGACCGCTCTACCGCGTGCCGACACCCGCCAACCGGCGCTTCGAGAGAGCGCTCGCCGACCTGCACGCGCTCGTCGACGAGATCATCGCGGAGCGCCGCTCGGCGGGGCCCGGCGGCCCGGACGACCTGCTCGCGGAATTGCTGCGGGCCACGGATGAATCCGGGGCGCCGATAGCCGACCAGGAGATCCACGACCACGTGGTATCCCTCGTCGTCGCGGGAGCGGAGAATGTCGCGTCGACGTTGGCGTGGACCTTCCAGCTGCTCACCGAACACCCGGAGCACGAAAGGCGATTGGTTGAAGAGGTAAATTCCGTGGCCGGGGATCGCGCGATCACATTCGCCGATCTCGGAGCCCTGCCGCACCTGCGCAATGTCATCACGGAGGCCATGCGGATACGGCCGGCGGCCTGGATATTCACGCGCCGGTCCGTGGCCGAAACCGAACTGGGCGGCTATCGCATTCCGCTCGGCGCGGACCTCGTCTACAGCGTGTACGCGATGCAGCGCGACCCGCGTTCCTTCGAGCGGCATCTGGAGTTCGACCCGGACCGCTGGAATCCGGAACGTGCCGCCGACGTACCGGAGTTCGCGATGATGCCGTTCGGTGTCGGCAACCGAAAGTGCCCCGGCGACCACTTCAGCCTGGCCGAACTGGCCCTGATCCTCGGCACGGTGGCCCCCAGGTGGCGCCTGGCGCCGGTCGCGGAGACCGACGCCGGCACCCGCGTCGGCATCACCCTGCACCCCAAGCGGCTCGTCCTGCGGGCCGAACCGCGCTGAACGAGCGGATGTGGCCCCGGGTGTGCCCGCCCCGCCCCCCGTGACGGGGCGGGCACACCCGGGCCGTTCGGTGGTGGACTCAGAACTCGTCGTCGAAGGAGACCGATCCCTCGACCGCGACCTGGTAGGCCGAGGAGCGGCGCTCGAAGAAGTTGGTCAGCTCCTGCACGCCCTGAAGCTCCATGAAGGAGAACGGGTTCTCCGAGCCGTAGACCGGCGCGAAGCCAAGGCGCTGGAGGCGCTGGTCGGCGACGCACTCCAGGTACGCGCGCATCGAGTCGGTGTTCATGCCCGGCAGGCCGTCACCGCACAGGTCGCGGGCGAACTGTAGCTCGGCCTCGACGGCCTCCTTCAGCATGTCCGTGACCTGCGTCTGAAGCGCGTCGTCGAACAGCTCGGGCTCCTCCTTGCGGACCGTGTCCACCACGTCGAAGGCGAAGCTCATGTGCATCGTCTCGTCGCGGAACACCCAGTTGGTGCCGGTCGCGAGGCCGTGCAGCAGACCGCGGCTGCGGAACCAGTAGACGTACGCGAAGGCACCGTAGAAGAACAGGCCCTCGATGCACGCGGCGAAGCAGATGAGGTTGAGCAGGAAGCGGCGGCGGTCGGCCCGGGTCTCCAGCCTCTCCAGCTTCTCGACCGAGTCCATCCACTTGAAGCAGAACTGCGCCTTCTCGCGGATGGAGGGGATCTCCTCCACCGCGTCGAACGCGGCCGCCCGGTCCTCGGGGTCGGGCAGATAGGTGTCGAGCAGCGTCAAGTAGAACTGGACGTGCACGGCCTCCTCGAAGAGCTGACGGCTCAGGTACAGCCGGGCCTCGGGGGAGTTGATGTGCTTGTAGAGCGTCAGCACGAGGTTGTTGGAGACGATCGAGTCGCCGGTCGCGAAGAACGCGACGAGGCGGCCGATCAGGTGCTGCTCCTCGGGCGTCATCTTCGCGAGATCGGCCACGTCCGAGTGCAGGTCGACCTCCTCCACCGTCCAGGTGTTCTTGATCGCGTCCCGGTAGCGCTCGTAGAAATCCGGGTAGCGCATCGGGCGCAGGGTCAGCTCGAAGCCCGGGTCGAGGAGGTTCTTCTCGGAGTTGGTGGTGGTGCTCATTACTGGCAGGCCTCGCAGGACTCGGGGTTTTCCAGGGAGCAGGCGACGGCTTCCTCGGCCGTGACCTGCGCGGGGACGGGGGCGGCGGTGGCGGCGTTGGAGCCCGCCGCGCGGGCGATGCGGGTGGCGGGGCGCGAGCGCAGGTAGTACGTGGTCTTCAGGCCCCGCTGCCAGGCGTACGCGTACATCGAGGAGAGCTTGCCGATGGTCGGCGTCTCCAGGAACAGGTTGAGCGACTGCGCCTGGTCGAGGAACGGGGTGCGCGCGGCGGCCATGTCGATCAGACCGCGCTGCGGGATCTCCCACGCCGTGCGGTACAGCGCGCGGACGTCCTCGGGGATCCAGCCGAAGCCCTGCACCGAGCCGTTGGCCTCGCGCAGCGCCTCGCGGGTCTGCGCGTCCCAGACGCCGAGCCGCTTCAGCTCCTCCACGAGGTAGGCGTTGACCTGGAGGAACTCACCGCTGAGCGTCTCGCGCTTGAAGAGGTTGGAGACCTGCGGCTCGATGCACTCGTAGACACCCGCGATGGACGCGATGGTGGCGGTCGGCGCGATGGCCAGCAGCAGGGAGTTGCGCATGCCGGTCCGGGCGATGCGCTCCCGCAGCGCCGCCCACCGCTCCGGCCAGGCCGGCTCCACGTCGTAGTGGTCGGGGTGCAGCACACCGCGCGCGGTCCGGGTCTTGTCCCAGGCGGGCAGCGGGCCCTCGCGCTCGGCGAGGTCGGCGGACGCCTCGTACGCGGCGAGCATGATCCGCTCGGCGATGCGGGTGGACAGGGCGCGCGCCTCGGGGGAGTCGAAGGGCAGCCGCAGCTGGAAGAAGACGTCCTGGAGACCCATCGCGCCGAGGCCCACCGGGCGCCACTTGGCGTTGGACCGCCCGGCCTGCTCGGTCGGGTAGAAGTTGATGTCGACGACACGGTCGAGGAAGGTGACGGCCGTCCGGACGGTCTCGTCGAGCCGGTCCCAGGCGAGGTCGCCGTCCTCCACGAACGCGCCGAGGTTCACCGAGCCGAGGTTGCAGACCGCCGTCTCGCCGTCGTCCGTCACCTCGAGGATCTCGGTGCAGAGGTTGGAGGAGTGCACGGTGTGGCCGGGCTCCGCCGTCTGGTTGGCGGTGCGGTTGGCGGCGTCCTTGAACGTCATCCAGCCGTTGCCGGTCTGCGCGAGGGTACGCATCATGCGGCCGTACAGATCGCGGGCCGGGATCGTCTTCTTCGCCAGCCCGGCGGCCTCGGCCCCGCGGTAGGCGGCGTCGAACTCCTCGCCCCACAGGTCCACCAGCTCGGGCACGTCGGCCGGGGAGAACAGCGACCAGTCCTGGTCGGCGGCGACCCGGCGCATGAACTCGTCCGGGATCCAGTGCGCGAGGTTGAGATTGTGCGTGCGACGCGCCTCCTCACCGGTGTTGTCGCGCAGCTCCAGGAACTCCTCGATGTCGGAGTGCCAGGTCTCCAGGTAGACCGCGGCGGCGCCCTTGCGCCGGCCGCCCTGGTTCACGGCGGCGACCGAGGCGTCGAGGGTCTTGAGGAACGGCACGATGCCGTTCGAGTGCCCGTTCGTGCCGCGGATCAGCGAACCCCGGGAACGGATACGGGAGTACGAGAGTCCGATGCCGCCCGCGTGCTTGGAGAGCCGCGCGACCTGGTGGTAGCGGTCGTAGATCGAGTCCAGCTCGTCCAGCGGGGAGTCGAGGAGGTAGCAGGAGGACATCTGCGGGTGGCGGGTGCCGGAGTTGAAGAGCGTCGGCGAGGACGGCAGGTAGTCCAGGCGGCTCATCAGGCCGTACAGCGCGGCGACCTCGTCCACGGCGGCGGCGCCGTCGTCCTTGGCCAGGCCGCTCGCGACGCGCAGCATGAAGTGCTGCGGGGTCTCGATGACCTGCCGGGTGATCGGGTGGCGCAGCAGATAGCGGCTGTGCAGGGTGCGCAGGCCGAAGTACTCGAAGCGGAAGTCGGCGCCATCGGCGAGCGCGGCGTCCACCAGCGCGTCGAGCCGGGCCGCGTGCTCGGTCACGAAGGACGCCGTGCGGTCGGCGATCAGGCCCTCGCGGTGGCCGACCGCCACGGATTCGGTGAAGGAGCGCACGCCCTGCGTCGCCGCCTCCTCGCGGATGCCGATCGACAGGAGCCGGGCCGCCAGCTTGGAGTACGCCGGGTCGTCGGAGATGAGCCCCGCGGCCGCCTCGGTCGCCAGCTCCCGCAGCTCCGACGCGTCGGCCCTGGCCGAGCGGCCGCGCAGCGCGGCGGCGGCGACCCGGCCGGGGTCGGCGTCGGGAAGGTCGACGGTGAGTTCGGTCAGGGTGCGCAGCAGCGCGGCCCCTGGGCCGTCGGTTCCTTCGCCACCCTCGGCGGTCGGCTTGGTCGCTGACGCGGGTTCGGCAGGCGCGATGGTCACGTGGGGCACTCCCTCGCTCGGCTCTGGGCCAGGGGAGGGGAGGGCACACGGGCGCACCCGGACAGGGCGGCGTACCGCGTCCACCGGCCCACTCCACGAGGCCCGGACGGTCGGCACCCGGGCCGGACGGCACGGGCGCACTGTCGGCAGGTCCTCGGACTCCGCGTACGCCAAACGCGTACACATGCACCGTTGCGGGACAGTTCCGGACTTGCACCGGATTCCCCTGCGGCGACAGCGAGCACGAGCATACATCTTGTGCCGGGTTCCCGAGGCGGGCCCACATCTTGTGTCGGTTCGGAGCGGCGGGCCTAGAGTGTCAACGCGTACGTCAGGAGCGGCACCGTCTCGATCGGCCGCCAGTCGCGCTCCGGGGTGCGGACGAAGCCGAGGCGCTCGTACAGCCGGTGGGCGGCGTGCATCGACGTCTGCGTGGACAGGACGAGCGCGGTGCGGCCCGCTTCCTCGGCGCGCCGCACGCACTCCCGTACGAGTGTCTCTCCGGTGCCCCGGCCGCGGGCCGCGGGGGAGACGGCCAGCATGCGGATCTCCGCCTCGCCGTCGCGAGTGATGTCGGCCATCGGGCCGCCGGCCGGGACGTAGGTGACGCAGCCGAGTATCTCGTCGCCCGCCTCGGCCACCAGGACCTCGGCCGTCGCCGCGCGCCCCGCCACGTCGCGCAGCACCGCGAGATAGGGGTCGTCCTCCCCGAAGTCCAGGTGTCCGCCGTCGAGATAGGCCTGTGCGGTGAGGTCGCCGAGCGTCTCGTACTCCTCGGGGCGCGCCGATCTGATCGTGAGCGTGAAGTCCATGGGGCGCAGTGTGCAACACGGGGACGGCGAAGGGCCGCCGGTTTTTCCGGCGGCCCTCCGTGGTGGTCGCGATATCGGGGTGGGGCGGGACTCAGTGCCCGGCGCCCGCCGTCGCCTTCGGCAGTTCCTGGACGACGCCCGGGTCGCCCGCGTCGGCGGTGTAGTCCCCGGGGGAGGTCTCGTCGATGCCTTCCGGGGCCTTCAGCGCCTTCAGGACGAAGGTGAGGACCACGGTCACGATCACGTTCAGGACGAACGCGGTGAGGCCGATGTAACCGATCTCGCCGATGCCCGGGATCGTGTCGGACGAGCCGCCGAAGTGCTTCTGGGTCGGCGAGGCGACGCCGTACGCGGCCAGCGTGCCGTAGACCATGCCGACCGCCCAGCCCGCGAGCAGCGCCCAGCGGTGGAACCAGCGCGTGAACAGGCCGCCGACCAGCGCGGGCATGGTCTGGAGGATCCAGATGCCGCCCAGGAGCTGGAAGTTGATCGCGACGGTTTTGTCCATGGTGAGGACGAAGGCGAGCGCGCCGACCTTCACCATGAGCGAGACCAGCTTGGAGACCTTGGTCTCCTGCGCGGGCGTCGCGTCGGGCTTGATGAAGTCCTTGTAGATGTTGCGGGTGAAGAGGTTCGCGGCCGCGATCGACATGATGGCCGCCGGGACCAGCGCGCCGATGCCGATGGCCGCGAAGGCCACGCCCGTGAACCAGTCGGGGAACATGTTCTCGAACAGCTGCGGGATCGCCAGCTGGCCGTTGTCGACCTTGATCCCCGCCGCGATCGCCATGAAGCCGAGCAGCGCGAGCAGGCCGAGCATCAGCGAGTACAGCGGCAGGATCGTGGTGTTGCGGCGGATCACGTCGCGGCTCTTGGAGGAGAGCGTCGCCGTGATCGAGTGCGGGTACATGAACAGCGCGAGGGCCGAGCCGAGCGCGAGCGTCGCGTACGTCCACTGCCCGGCCTCGGCGGGCACGAGCGCGCCGCGCGGCTTGTCGGTCGCGGGGTTGGTCTGCGCGAAGGCGTCACCGGCCTTGGCGAAGATGTCGTCGAAGCCGCCCAGCTTGATCGGGATGTAGATGATCGCGACGACGATGACGAGATAGATCAGCCCGTCCTTCACGAACGCGATCAGCGCGGGCGCGCGCAGCCCCGACGAGTAGGTGTACGCGGCGAGCACCGCGAACGCGATCAAAAGCGGCAGGTCCTTGATGAACCAGTTGGTGTCCGGGCCGCCGCCGACGCCCATGACGTCGAGGACCGCCTGGATGCCCACCAGTTGGAGCGCGATGTAGGGCATCGTGGCGAGGATGCCGGTGACCGCGACGGCCAGGGAGAGCCCCTTCGAGCCGAAGCGCCCGCGCACGAAGTCGGAGGTCGTCACATAGCCGTGCTTGTGCGAGACCGACCACAGGCGCGGCAGGAAGGTGAAGATCAGCGGATAGACGAGGATCGTGTACGGCACGGCGAAGAACCCGGCCGCGCCCGCCGCGTAGATCGCCGCGGGGACGGCCACGAAGGTGTACGCGGTGTACAGGTCGCCGCCGAGCAGGAACCACGTGACCCAGGTGCCGAACGACCGTCCGCCGAGGCCCCATTCGTCCAGGCTCTGGTCGTTCTCGGCCTTGCGCCAGCGGGCGGCGAGGAAGCCCATGACGGTGACCGCGATGAAGAAGAAGATGAAGACGGCGAGCGCGACGCCGTTGACTCCGCCGTTCATGACCGCGCACCTTCCTTGCGGGCGCGCTGGTCACGCTGCCACAGCTTGTACGCGATCATCGTGAGCACGGTGGAGAGCAGCACCCAGAGCATCTGGTACCAGTAGAAGAACGGTATGCCCATGAAGGCCGGTTCGACCTTCGCGTACGAACCCACCCAGAGCATGGCCACGAAGGGTGCGACAAGGCAGGCCGCGATGACCACCCGGACCGGTGTGACCACCGGTCTGTTCACTTCAGGCGCATCTGACATATCGCGGCTCCGTTCCCTCGCTTATCCCATGCTTAACGTGCGGGAAATCTAGGCGAGAGTCTTGATCTATGGAACCCCTGTCCGGATAACGGACGAGTGCCGGATGTGCCGAAGCGCCTGTTCAACAGCAGCGGAATCCCTGCCGGGGGTCCGACTCCTGGCGGTCCGTCCGCATTCGCTCGAACTCCCTCCGGGAAGGGACGGACACCCCTGGGTGCACCTTCCGCGCGTGCGCGACATAGCGGTCGTACGCGGACTCGTCGGTCAACTCCCGCGCGTACCAGCGGATCCACCGCAGCACCCGCAGTACCCACGTCACGGGGTCAGCTCCCGCTTCTCCTCCGCGGTCGGGAAGAGGCCCGCCGGTGCCGTCAACTTCGACTCCACGAACGGCACTTCGCTCAGCCGGGAGGCCTCGGGGTCGCTGATGTGCCGGAAGCAGACCCGCGCCGCGTCGACGATCACGATGACGATGAGCAGGGCGAGCGCCGCCGAAAGGACGCCGTCCACCGTGGAGTTGGTGACCACGGTGTGCATGTCGTCCATGGACTTGGCGGGCGGCAGGACCTTGCCGTCGTCGATGGCGTCCTGGTAGATCGAGCGCTGGGTGAAGAAGCCGACCCGCGGGTCGCCGGAGAACACCTTCTGCCAGCTCGCCGTGAGCGTCACCGTGGCGTCCCAGGCGAGCGGAACCGCCGTGATCCAGGCCCACTTGAGGCGGCCGGACTTCACGAGCAGCGTCGTACAGACGGTGAGGGCGACGGCGGCGAGGAGCTGGTTGGCGATGCCGAAGATCGGGAAGAGCTGGTTGATCCCGCCGAGCGGCTCGTGCACGCCCACCCACAGGAAGTAGCCCCACAGACCGGTGACGGCCGCGCTGGTCAGCACCAGGCCGGGCTTCCAGCTCACGTTCTTGAAGGGCTTGTAGACGTTCCCCAGCATGTCCTGGAGCATGAAGCGGCCCACGCGCGTGCCCGCGTCGAGCGCGGTCAGGATGAACAGGGCCTCAAACATGATCGCGAAGTGGTACCAGAAGGCCCGCATCGAGCCGCCCGTGACCTTCGAGAAGATCTCGGAGACGCCGACCGCGAGCGTGGGCGCGCCGCCCGTACGGGAGAGCAGCGAGGACTCCTCCACGTGCTTGGCGGCCTGCGCGAGGTCGGCGGGGGAGATGGAGTATCCGAAGCCCGCGACGGCCTTCGACGCCTCCTGCACGGTGTCACCGACGACGCCCGCCGGCGCGTTCATCGCGAAGTACAGCCCGGGGTCGATGATCGAGGCGGCGATCAAGGCCATGATCGCGACGGCCGACTCCATCAGCATGGAGCCGTAGCCGATCATCCGGACCTGCGTCTCCTTCTGGATCATCTTCGGCGTCGTGCCGGAGGAGATCAGCGCGTGGAAGCCGGACAGGGCCCCGCAGGCGATGGTGATGAAGACGAAGGGGAAGAGCGAGCCCGCGAAGACGGGCCCGTCGCCGCGCGAGGCGAAGTCGGTCACCGGGTCCATCCTCAGCGTCGGCAGGGAGACGACCACGCCGAGCGCGAGCAGCAGGATGGTGCCGATCTTCATAAAGGTGGAGAGGTAGTCGCGCGGCGCGAGCAGCATCCACACCGGCAGGATCGACGCGACGAAGCCGTACGCGATCAGCCAGATCACCAGCGTCGAGGGCGCGAGCGTGAAGGTGTCCGCGAGTGAGGACTCGGCGACCCAGCGCCCGGCGACGAGGGCGATCAGCAGCAGCGCGACGCCGATGAGGGAGACCTCGCTGACCCGCCCCGGGCGCAGGACCCGCAGGTAGAAGCCCATGAGCAGCGCGATCGGGATGGTCATCGCGATGGAGAAGGTGCCCCAGGGCGACGCGGCGAGCGCGTTGACGATGACCAGGGCGAGCACGCCGAGCAGGATGATCATGATGGCGAAGGCGGCGAGCAGGGCTGCGGCCCCGCCGAACGGCCCGATCTCGTCCCGCGCCATCTGCCCGAGCGACTTGCCGTCCCGCCGCGTCGAGAAGAACAGGACGACCATGTCCTGGACGGCGCCCGCGAAGATCACGCCGACGACGATCCAGATGGTGCCGGGCAGGTACCCCATCTGGGCGGCCAGTACGGGTCCCACCAGCGGGCCCGCGCCCGCGATCGCCGCGAAGTGGTGGCCGAGCAGGACGCGGCGGTCGGTCGGGTGGTAGTCGATGCCGTTGTCGAGCCGTTCGGCGGGCGTGGCCCGGCGCGCGTCGACCTTCAGCACCCGGTACGCGACGAACTTGGAGTAGAAGCGGTAGGCGATGGCGTACGAGCCGAGGGCCGCCGCCACCATCCAGGCGGCCGACACCTCCTCGTCGCGGGCCAGCGCCAGGACGGTCCAGCCCGCGGCGCCGACCAGTGCGACGACGGTCCAGACGGCGATGGATCGGGGATCTGCTCTGCGCACCGGGTCGTCCTCCCGTTCATCGTGCGATGACTGTCGTCATGCGATGACGGGAGGAACGTAAGGCAGAGAAGTGATCCGCGCCAGACCCCGGTGCGGGACCGGCCGGTCGTACGCGGGTCAGTCCGTGGGGCGCTTGAGGCGGGCCACGAACTTGTAGCGGTCGCCGCGGTAGACCGAGCGCACCCACTCCACCGGTCGGCCCGCGGCGTCCAGGGAGTGCCGGGAGAGCAGCAGCATCGGCAGGCCGACGTCGGTGCCGAGCAGGCCCGCCTCGCGCGGGGTGGCCAGTGACGTCTCGATGGTCTCCTCGGCCTCGGCGAGACGCACGTCGTACACCTCGGCGAGCGCGGTGTAGAGCGAGGTGTACTTGACCAGGGAGCGGCGCAGCGCGGGGAAGCGCTTGGCGGACAGGTGCGTGGTCTCGATGGCCATCGCCTCGCCGTTGGCCAGGCGCAGGCGTTCGATGCGCAGCACGCGGCTGCCCGCGCCGATGTCGAGCAGGCCGGCGAGGGTGTCGTCGGCGGTGATGTAGCCGACGTCCAGGAGCTGCGAGGTGGGCTCAAGGCCCTGCGCCCTCATGTCCTCGGTGTACGAGGTGAGTTGGAGGGCCTGCGACACCTTGGGCTTGGCGACGAAGGTGCCCTTGCCCTGGATCCGCTCCAGGCGGCCCTCGACGACCAGCTCCTGGAGGGCCTGGCGGACCGTCGTGCGCGAGGTGTCGAACTCGGCGGCGAGCGTGCGCTCCGGGGGGACGGGGGTGCCGGGCGGCAGCGTCTCCGTCATGTCGAGCAGGTGCCGCTTCAGCCGGTAGTACTTGGGCACGCGCGCGGTCCGGCCGACGCTCGGGGTCTCCGCGAGCGCGCCCTCGTCGGTCCCGGTACTGCCCGCTTCGGTGCCCATAGTCAGCCTTTCCGGCTCCTGTGCTGCTGCCGTCACCGGCTCCTCCGTCTGTCGCGGCTCACATCGTGGCACGTACCGGGCCATGGGGGCGCCCCCTGGTCGAGCGAAGTCGAGAGCGTGAGGGGAAGGCCTTACCCGCTCAGGTGTCGGTCCGATAACGGACGCGACAGCCCTTCTTATACACCCTTGACACCCCTAAAGGTCTAGGCCAAGCTCCCCGTACTGGTCTACACCATTAAAGACCAGGTTCCAGTCCCACGGGCAGATCTCGGTCCATTCGGTCGCTGCGGGTGGGGGGTTGACTGGCATCCCTTGAGGAGGGTGACGTGAAGCGCAAGCTCATAGCGGCCATCGGTGTCGCGGGCATGTTGGTCTCGGTCGCGGCGTGCGGCAGTGACGACGAGGACAAGAAGTCCGGCGGAGCCGACGGCTACAAGGGCGAGACGCTGACGCTCTGGGCGATGGACGGTTCGACGCCGGACAAGTGGCAGAAGGACGTCACCGCGGCCTTCGAGAAGAAGACCGGCGCCAAGCTGAAGTTCGAAGTCCAGCAGTGGAACGGCATCCAGCAGAAGCTCACCACGGCCCTCTCCGAGGAGAACCCGCCGGACGTCTTCGAGATCGGCAACACCCAGACCGCCGCGTACGCCAAGACCGGCGGCCTCGCCGACCTCGGCGACCTCAAGGAGTCGATCGGCGCCGACTGGACCGAGTCGATGAACAAGGCCTCGGTCATCGACGGCAAGCAGTACGCCGCCCCGTGGTTCGTGCTCAACCGCGTCGTGGTCTACAACAAGAAGATCTGGGCCGAAGCCGGCATCAAGGACACCCCCAAGACCCGCGCCGAGTTCCTCAAGGACCTGGAGCGGATCGGCGATAAGACCGACGCCGAGCCGATCTACCTCCCCGGCCAGAACTGGTACCACTTCGTCGGCCTCACCATCGGCGAGGGCGCCGAGCTGGTCAAGAAGGACGGCGACAAGTACGTCTCCAACCTCGGTGACCCGAAGGTCGCCAAGGCCATGAAGACGTACAAGCAGTTCGCGGACCTCTCCAAGGCCCCCAAGAACAAGGACGAGGCCACCCCGCAGCAGGCCGAGGTCTTCGCCAAGGGCAAGACCGGCGCCTTCATCGGCATGGGCTGGGAGGCCGCGACCGCGATCAAGGCCAACAAGAAGATCGAGAAGGACATCGGCTTCTTCACGATCCCCGGCCCCACGGCCGACAAGCCCGAGGGCGTCTTCCTCGGCGGCTCCAACCTCGCCGTGGCCGCGACCAGCAAGAAGCAGGACCTGGCCAAGGAGTTCCTGAAGATCGCGCTGTCGGACAAGTTCGAGGGTCAGTTCGCCAAGGAAGGCGGCACGATCCCGAACAAGAAGGCCCTGGAGTCCAACCTCAAGGGCAACCCGGCCGCCGAGGCCGCCGCTCCCGCCGCCGCCGGTGGCGGCACCACCCCGCTGATCCCGGAGTGGGGCGCGGTCGAGAACCCGCCGAACCCGATCAAGAACTACATGACCGCGGTGCTCAACGGTAAGTCGTACGCCGACGCCGCGAAGCAGGTCGAGGGCGAGCTGAACAAGCGCCTGGCGCAGAAGCAGTAACACCCCCCTCTTGCCGGGGGCGGCGGGTGACGCGCCCCCGCCGCCCCCGGCATACCTCTGCGTACCGCGCAGCCCACGCCTCTGCGTACCGCGATGCCCACGAAAGAGATGGCGAGCATGACCGTGCAGAAGACCGAACGGCCGCCCTCCGGCCCGACGGAGGTGCAGACACCGGACGGCGGACCACGACCACGCGGCCCGCGCGCCACCCCGGGGCGTCTCACCGGCCTCACGCCCTATCTGCTCCTGGCCCCCGCGATCATCGCCACCCTGCTGCTGCTCGGCTGGCCGCTGGTCAACAACGGGATCCTGTCGTTCCAGAACCTCAACATGCGGCAGTTCATCCTGCACTTGACCGAGTGGAACGGGTTCGACAACTACAAGGACGTCCTCACCGGCGAGGACTTCTGGCGCGTCACCGGGCGCTCGATCGCCTTCACCGCCGCCAACGTCGTACTGATCATGATCCTCGGCACGCTGGTCGGGCTGCTGCTCGCGCGCCTCGGCCGCAAGATGCGCACGCTGCTCATGGTCGGGCTCGTCCTGGCCTGGGCGATGCCCGTCGTCGCCTCGACCACCGTCTACCAGTGGCTGTTCGCACAGCGCTTCGGCGTCGTCAACTGGGTGCTCGCCAAGATCGGCTTCGAGTCGATGGCCGACCACGACTGGCTCAGCACGCAGTACTCCACCTTCTTCGTGGTCCTGCTCCTGATCGTCTGGCAGTCGATCCCCTTCGTAGCGATCAACCTCTACGCGGCCACCACGACCATCCCCAAGGAGCTGTACGAGGCCGCCTCGCTGGACGGCGCCGGCGCCTGGAAGCAGTTCACCTCGGTCACCCTGCCGTATCTGCGGCCCTTCATCTACGCCACGACGTTCCTGGAGATCATCTGGGTCTTCAAGGCGTTCGTCCAGGTCTTCACGCTCAACGAGGGCGGGCCCGAGCGGCTCACCGAGATCCTGCCCGTCTACGCCTACATCGAGGGCATGGGCAACCAGCACTTCGGCATGGGCGCGGCGATCGCGATGCTCACCATCGTCATCCTGCTGGCCATCACCTCGTACTACCTGCGGATCGTGCTCAAGCAAGAGGAGGACGAGCTGTGAAGCGCTCGCCGCTGGGCCGGATCTGGCCCAACCTGACCGCCGTCGTTCTCTTCCTCGTCTTCGTCTTCCCCGTCTACTGGATGTTCGCCACGGCCTTCAAGCCGACCGGCGACATCATCAGCGAGGACCCGGTCTGGTTCCCGGCCGACGCCACGCTCGAACACTTCAAGACGGCGATGGACGCCGACCACTTCTGGACGATGGTCGGCAACTCGATCACCGTCACCGTCTGCGCGGTCGTCTTCTCGCTCATCATCGGCGTCACCGGGGCCTTCGCCCTCGCCCGGATGCGGTTCAAGGGGCGGCGCGGCTTCATCATCGGCTTCATGCTGGCGCAGATGGCGCCCTGGGAAGTCATGGTCATCGCGATCTACATCATCGTGCGTGACGCCGACATGCTGAACAGTCTGATCCCGCTCACCCTCTTCTACATGGTAATGATCCTGCCCTTCACCCTCCTCACGCTGCGCGGCTTCGTCGCCGCGGTGCCCAAGGAGCTGGAGGAGTCCGCCATGGTCGACGGCTGTACGCGCATGCAGGCCTTCCGCCGCGTCATCCTCCCGCTGCTCGCGCCGGGCCTGATGTCGACCTCGCTCTTCGGCTTCATCACCGCCTGGAACGAGTTCCCGCTGGCCCTCGTGATCAACAAGGAGGCGGACGCCAAGACCCTGCCGATCTGGCTGTCCAGCTTCCAGACCGCCTTCGGCGACGACTGGGGCGCCACGATGGCCGCGGCCTCCCTCTTCGCCCTCCCGATCCTGATCCTCTTCGTCTTCCTGCAACGCAGGGCCGTCAGCGGCCTGACCGACGGCGCCGTGAAGGGATAACTCACCATGACGACTCTGGCCCACGCGGGGGACACCCTCACCCGCAACGCCCTGGCTGTCCTCCAGCCCGGCTTCGACGGCACCACCGCACCGGACTGGCTGCGCCGCAGGATCGGCGAGGGCCTCACCTCCGTCGGTCTGTTCGGCCGCAACGTCAAGACCGCCGAACAGGTCGCCGCCCTCACCGCACAGCTGCGCGCCGAGCGCGACGACCTGCTGGTCGCCATCGACGAGGAGAGCGGCGACGTCACCCGCCTGGAGGTGCGCACCGGCTCCTCCTACCCGGGCAACCACGCGCTCGGCGCCGTCGACGACACGACGCTGACCCGCGAGGTGGCCGCCGACCTCGGCCGCCGCCTGGCCGCCTGCGGCATCAACTTCAACTGGGCGCCGTCCGCCGACGTCAACGCCAACCCCGACAACCCCGTCATCGGCGTACGTTCCTTCGGCGCGGACCCCGAGCTGGTCGCCCGGCACACGGCCGCGTACATCGAGGGCATGCAGTCGTCCGGCGTCGCCACCTCCGCCAAGCACTTCCCGGGCCACGGCGACACGGCGATCGACTCGCACCACTCGGTGCCGGTCATCGACGTCGACCGCAACGTGCTGAACTCCCGCGACCTCGCGCCGTTCCGCGCCGCGATCGCCGCCGGTACGCGGGCCGTGATGAGCGCCCACATCCTCGCCCCCGCCCTGGACCCGGAGAACCCCGGCACGGTCTCCCGCCGCATCCTCACCGACCTGCTGCGCGGGGAACTCGGCTACGAGGGCCTCATCGTCACCGACGGCATGGACATGCAGGCCATCGCCGGGCGGTACGGCTTCGAGCGCGGCTGCGTCCTCGCCGTCGCCGCGGGCGCCGACGCGATCTGCGTGGGCGGCGGCCCCTCCGACGAGGGCACCGTGCTGCGGCTGCGGGACGCCTTCGTCGCCGCGGTCCGCTCGGGCGAACTGCCCGAGGAACGTCTCGCCGACGCCGCCGACCGCGTGCGGGCGCTGGCGAGCTGGAGTTCGGTGTCGGGCGCGGCCGATCGTTCGGGGGGCGCGCCCGACACCGGCATCGGTCTGATCGCGGCCCGCCGCGCGCTGACGGTCACCCGCGGTGAGACGTACGCGGCCCCGGTCACCGAGGCGCCCTACGTCGCCACCTTCACGCCGCTCCCCAACATCGCGGTCGGCGACGAGACCCCGTGGGGCGTCACCGCCGAACTCGAACGCCGTCTCCCGGGCACGGCCTCGGGCAGCTTCTCCGGTGCCGCGGCGGGCGCCGAGGCCCTCGCGGCCGCGGGGGAGCGCCGCATCGTCGCGGTGGTCCGCGACGCGCACCGCCACGCGTGGATGGCCTCGGCCCTCCGTACGCTTCTGGCGGCCCGCCCGGACACCGTGGTGGTGGAGATGGGCGTCCCCCAGTCCGCACCGGCGGGCGCGATCCACATCGCGACGCGCGGCGCGGCGAGGGTCTGCGGCGAGGCGGCGGCGGAGGTCATCACCGGCCCGTGATCCCCTGACGCGCGAGCAGCACGAGGTGCGGCGCGACCAGCACGACGTGTAGTGCGACCAGCACGACGAAAGGGGCGCCCCCCCAGGCCGGGGGGCGCCCCTTTCGTCACATACGGCCGACCGTCCCTACAGTCCCTGCCACGCGGGCTTGTTGGCGTAGGTGTGCCGGAAGTAGTCCGCGAGCTTCAGCTTGGAGGCGGCGGCCTCGTCGACGACGACCGTGGCGTGCGGGTGCAGCTGAAGCGCCGACGCGGGAACGACCGAGGCGACCGGCCCCTCCACCGTCGCGGCCACCGCGTCCGCCTTGCCCTCACCCGTGGCGAGCAGCACCAGGTGCCGCGCCTCCAGGATCGTCCCGATCCCCTGGGTGATGACGTGGTGGGGAACCTGCTCGATGTCCCCGTCGAAGAAGCGCGCGTTGTCCACCCGCGTCTGCTCGGTCAGCGTCTTGATGCGCGTACGCGAGGCGAGCGAGGAGCAGGGCTCGTTGAACCCGATGTGCCCGTCGGTCCCGATCCCGAGCAGCTGAAGGTCGACCCCGCCGGCCTCGGCCAGCGCCTTGTCGTACGCCTCGCACGCCGCCTGCACGTCCTCGGCGCTGCCGTCGGGGCCCATGAAGGAGGCCTCGCTCAGCCCGAGCGGCTCCACGACCTCGCGCAGCACCACGGAACGGTACGACTCAGGGTGCCCGACCGGCAGCCCCACGTACTCGTCGAGCTGGCAGATCCGCGCCCGCGAGGCATCCACCGCACCGGCGGCGACCTTGGCGGCCAGCGCCTCGTAGATGGGCAGCGGGGTGGATCCGGTCGCGACACCGAGCAGGGCGTCAGGCTTACGGCGCACCAGTGCGGCCATGGCCTCCGCGATGAGTTCGCCGCCTGCCTTGGCGTCCGGGACGATGACAACTTCCACGCTGGGCCTGCCGATCTGGAGAGGGGACTCAAGAGGACTGGTGGTATAGACCAATCTAGCAGAGCCGCACCGAGCGAACACCCGTTTCCCCACCTCATGCTCCCCTCCGCATCCCACCCCTGCCCGCCCACCGAGTACCCGGGGGTTGGCGAGGGCCAGCTTCACTCCCCTCGGGCCGCCGAGCGCCGCCCCTGGCAGGGGCCGCCGCTGATTCAGGCACCTAGCTCGGCCGAGCGGGCCCAGTGCGGGCTGTTGGCTCAGGTGGACCCGAGGGACAGTCGGCCCGCGGAGGCACCCTCGGCACAGAGGCACCCCCGGTCAAGGCGTCCCGCCCGTGGAGGCACCCCTGGCACCGAGGAGCCCCCGGCCAACGTGCCCTGCCCGTGGAGGCACCCCCTGGCGCGGAGGGGCCCGCAGCCAAGGCGCCCCGCCCCGGGACAGGGGCCCAGCTAAGGCGCCCCCCAGCAGGGCGCCCCCGCCAGCAACCGCCCCCGCCAGCACAGGCGCCCCACCCAGCCACCAGGGAAAGTAGGAAGCATGACCCCCACGCCTCCTCAGGATCCGGACAGTGAGCGGCCGGGGCGGATCATGTCGCGGGAGATGGCCGAGCAGCCCGCGGTGCTGCGTCGCCTCCTCGACACGGGTGCCCCGGCGATCCGCCAGACCGCCGAGCGGGTCGCCGAGCGCAAGCCCCGCTTCGTCCTGCTCACCGCCCGCGGCACCTCCGACCACGCCGCGCTCTACGCGAAGTACCTCCTGGAAGTCCGCCTCGGCATGCCCTGCGGCCTCGCCTCGATGTCCACCATCACCGCGTACGGAGCCAAGCCCGACCTGCGGGACGTCCTCGTCGTCACCGTGAGTCAGTCCGGCGGCTCGCCCGACCTGGTGGCCTCCGCCCAGGCCGCCCGCGAGGCGGGCGCGATCACCCTCGCGGTGACCAACAATCCCGACTCACCCTTGGCCGCCGTCTCCCAGCATCACATCGACATCCTGGCGGGACCGGAGCGGGCGCTCCCGGCCACGAAGACGTACACCGCGTCGCTGCTCGCCCTCTACCTCTTCGTCGAGCGGCTGGGCGGCTCGGACGGCGCGGCCGCCGCCTCCCTGCCCGAACTGGCCGCCGGACTGCTCGCCCGCCAGGACGAGGTCAAGGCCCTCGCGGCGCGCTACCGCTTCGCGGAACGCATGGTGATCACCTCCCGTGGCTACGGCTACCCGACCGCGAAGGAGGCAGCCCTGAAACTGATGGAGACCAGCTACATCCCGGCGCTCGCCTACTCCGGCGCCGATCTGCTGCACGGCCCGCTCGCGATGGTCGACAACATCTCCCCGGTCATCGCGGTCGTGACGGACGGCCGGGGCGGCGAGGCGCTCCAGCCCGTCCTCGACCGGTTGCGCGGCCGCGGCGCCGACCTGGTGGTCATCGGCCCGAAGGCCCAGGTCGAGCAGGCGTCGGCCGGATTCGTACTGCCGACCGACGGCGTCGCCGAGGAGGTCCAGCCGATCCTGGAGATCATTCCCCTCCAGCTCCTCGCCTACGAGGTCACGATCGCCCGGGGCCAGGACCCGGACGCGCCACGGGCTCTGGCGAAGGTGACCGAGACCCGCTGACGCCGGGCCCACCGCCACAGTGCCGCCCCCCGCCACAGCGGCGCCTGCCTCAACGCGCTCAGCGCGGCGCCCCCTCAGAGACCCAGCGCCGATCCTCCCGTCGCGTCGATGTACTGACCCGTGATCCAGCGCGCGTCGTCCGACGCGACGAAGGAGACGATGTCCGCCACATCGGCGGGCTGCCCTATGCGGTTGAAGGTCGAATACCCGGCCATCTCCGCCCGCTGCTCCTCGGGCAGGCCGTCCATCATTTCCGTCTCGATGATGCCCGGCGCCACCGCGTTCACCGTGATCCCGCGCGGGCCCAGCTCCTGGGCCAGCGTGTGGGTCATCACGTTCAGCGCGCCCTTCGTCATCGAGTACGCGATGGTGATCGGGAAGGCGATGCGGGTGACGCCGGAGGAGATGTTGATGATCCGGCCGCCGTCGCGCAGCCGGTCGAGCCCTTGCTGCACGATGAAGAACGGTGCCTTGGTGTTGACCGCGAACACCCGGTCGTAATCCGCTTCCCGCACTTCTCCCACGCTGCTGTACAGCCCGATGCCCGCGTTGTTCACCAGGATGTCCAGGCCGTCCGCGTGCCGGTCGAACTCCGCCCAGAGCGCCTCGGCGTCACCGGGCACACCCAGCTCCGCGCCGATCATGAACGCCGAGCCGCCCGCCTCCTCGATCGCGGTCACCGTCTCCTTCGCGGCCGTCTCATTGCTGCCGTAGTGCACGCCGACCCGCGCCCCGTCCCGCCCGAGCCGCTCGGCGATGCCCCGCCCGATGCCCCGGCTCCCGCCCGTGACCAGTGCCGTCTTGCCCGCAAGCTTGCCCGTGGATGCACCCATGCCGGACGCCCCCTCTTTCTCTAGTGGTCGCTACAGAAAAAACCGTACCCGACCCCGAGCCGTTTTTCTAGCGCCCGCTATACAATTCACCCCATGGCGACGAAACAGCGCGGACGCCCCCGCTCCTTCGACCGCGAGACGGCCCTGGAGCAGGCGGTCCGCACCTTCTGGGAGCACGGGTACGAAGGCACCTCCGTCTCCGACCTGACGCGCGTGATGGGTATCGGAGCGCCCAGCCTCTACGCCGCGTTCGGCGACAAGCGGACCCTCTTCGACGAAGTCGTCGTGCGGTACGGGGTCACGCACGGCGCCTTCGGCGGGCGGGCCTTCGACGAGGAGCCCACCGCGCGCGGCGCGGTGGCGCGGCTGCTGCGGGAAGCCGCGGCCGAGTTCACCGACCCGGATCACCCCCGGGGCTGCCTGGTCATCACCGCGGCCACCAACTGCACGACGCCGGAGGTGGAGGAGTCCCTGCGCGCCCGGCGCAACGCCAACGTGGCGGGCATCGAGTCCCGCATCGCCGCGGGGGTCGCGTCGGGCGAGCTGCCGGCGGGCACCGACCCCTCGGCCCTCGCCCGCTTCGTGGCGGCGGTCTTCCAGGGCATGTCCCAGCAGGCCAGGGACGGCGCCACCAGGGAGGATCTGGAAGCGGTGGCCGATCTCGCCATGTCGGCGTGGCCGCGGGGTTCCGTAGCGGAGAATGGAGCCTGACGGCCGGGCGGAGCCACGCCCGCGCCGGCCCGACAAAGATCTGCCGACGCATAGACATGACAGAATGGTCTAGTCCACAATGCGTGGGTAAAGCCTCCGCTCTTCCCGCACAGGAGAGCGGACCGAGGACCCGGCGCTCTCTGCCCTGACCGCGTCGGATCCTCCCGGTCGGTCGGCCAGTACCGCACATTCTGGCGGCCGACGCACCTGAAGGGCTGCGGTGCCGTGGGCGGGTTGAGGGTCCCGCCCTGGCGCCGCGGCTCGTCGGGAGTCCGCGCGGTCGAGGAATCTCCCGGGCGGACCGGCCGGAAGCGACAGGTACGCTCGCTCACGTGCCCTCCATGAACGACCTCGTACGCCAGCACACCGCCCTCGGCGACTCCGACCTCGAGTGGCTGCATCTGCTGGTCTCGGAGTGGCAGCTGCTCTCCGACCTCTCCTTCGCCGACCTGGTGCTGTGGGTCCCCACGCGCGACGGCACCCGCTATGTCTCCGTGGCGCAGATGCGGCCCAACACCGGCCCCACCTCCTACCAGGACGACATGGTCGGCCACCTCGTGCCCCGCGGCCGCCGCCCCCTCCTGGACGCGGCCCTGGACGAGGGCCGCATCGTGCGCGAGGGCGACCCGGAATGGCGTGAGGAGGTCCCGGTGCGCGTCGAGTCCATTCCCGTACGCAGGGAAGGACGCGTTCTGGGAGTGATCGCCCGCAACACCAACCTGCTCACCGTGCGTACCCCCTCGCGGCTCGAACTGACTTACCTCCAGTCGGCGTCCGACCTGGCGCAGATGATCGCCGCCGGGTCGTTCCCCTTCCCGGGGCAGCAGGTCGACATGGACGCCTCCCCGCGCGTGGGGGACGGTCTGCTCAGGCTCGACGCCGACGGCATCGTCCAGTACGCGTCACCGAACGCGCTCTCCGCCTACCACCGGCTGGGTCTCGCCTCCGACCTGGTCGGCCACCACCTGGGCAGGGCCACGGCCGAACTCGCTCCGTCCCGCGGCCCGGTGGACGAGGCCCTGGCCAAGGTCGCGAGCGGCTGGGCGCCGCGCGAGTTCGAGATCGAGGGCGGCGACGGCGTGATCCAGCTGCGCGCCATCCCGCTCAAGCCCAAGGGGCCGCGCATCGGTTCTCTCGTACTCCTTCGTGACGTCACAGAACTCCGCCGCCGCGAGCGCGAGTTGATCACCAAGGACGCCACCATCCGGGAGATCCACCACCGGGTGAAGAACAACCTCCAGACGGTCGCCGCGCTGCTGCGACTCCAGGCCCGGCGCATCGACTCCGCCAAGGGCAGGGAAGCGCTGGAGGAGGCGGTGCGGCGCGTGGGCTCCATCGCCATCGTCCACGAGACGCTTTCCCAGAACCTCGACGAGCGCGTGGAGTTCGACGAGATCGCCGACCGGGTCCTCGCGATGGTCGCCGAGATCTCGCCCGGCAAGGTCACCGGCCGGCGCACCGGACGCTTCGGCGTCCTCGACGCCGAGGTGGCGACGCCTCTGTCCATGGTCCTCACGGAGATCCTCCAGAACGCCCTGGAGCACGGCTTCCGCGAAGGGGACACCGGCACGGTCGAGGTCTCCGCGGTGCGCGGCGGCACGACCAAGGACGCGCGGTTGCTGATCACTGTCCAGGACGACGGCATCGGTCTGCCGGAGGGCTTCGACCCGCATCGCTCCGGCAATCTCGGCCTGCAAATCGTGCGCACCCTTGTGGAGGGGGAGCTGGGCGGCACCTTCGACATGGTCCGCGCCCCGGAGCGCGGCACCCAGGTGATCCTCGACGTTCCCCTCAGCGGCGACAAGTAGACGACAAAGTAGACGGCCGGCATAAGCGCGAGCCGCAGAGCACAGCAGTGAGCCCCGGACCGATGTGGTCCGGGGCTCACTGCTCACGTTGCGATGCGCATCGGGGGTACTGCGCGGCTGCGGCTCGGGGGCGGGAGATGCGTACTCGCTGTACGCGCCGCCAAGCTCAGGCTCGTGGGGGGCGTGGGCGTCAGGCGCTGGCCTGGCGTGCACGGTTGCGAGCGGCGCGGCGCTTCATTGCGCGGCGCTCGTCCTCGCTGAGGCCACCCCAGACGCCGGAGTCCTGGCCGGACTCGAGCGCCCACTGCAGGCACTGCTCCATGACGGGGCAGCGGCGGCAGACGGCCTTGGCTTCCTCGATCTGCAGCAGCGCAGGACCGGTGTTGCCGATGGGGAAGAAGAGCTCGGGGTCTTCCTCGCGGCAAACGGCGTTGTGACGCCAGTCCATGGCTGCTACCTCTCCTTGGTATTACATGCAGGTTGCTTGTGAATGTGAACGCTTTCACGAATCCCTCGACACGGGAAGGGCCGACGCCCAGTCGCCTGGTGTGGACCTTGTGGTGGAGGAGGGGTTCTGGCTCTCTGTGGGGCCGATGTTGCGGGCCGTCCCGATCGCCATGTAGAGATTCGCAAACCTCGGCGGCGGATACAACCCCTTCAGGAAAGTTTTTTTTGATTCCTCAGTGTCGGCTGGGTCACAGCCGTACTTCCATGGGGTGGACCCTGGTCTAAACGTTCGAGTGAAAGGACTTTGGGCCCTTCCACTCACACAATCACACGCAGTGCACGGCGAACGCCTGTGAACGTCACGCTCGTCCGCAGTCCCAGGTGGTCGCCGTCCATCTGGAGGGGGAGAGGGACCTTGGAATGCAAGGTGAAGTCCGTCAGGTCGTGGAGCGTAACCGCGTGCTTACCGTGCGGTCCGCGCTCCGGCGTGGAGGTCAGGAGCTGCGTGCCGTAACGGGCCACCGCGGCCGTCGAGAGCTTCTTCAGACCGAGCACGTCCAGACCCGTGTCGAAGGAGGCCCGCGGCGAGGCGTACAGGGGGCGATTGCCCAGGTAGGAGTAGGGAGAGGTGTTGCAGACTATCGACATCACCAGGTCCGTCACCGGGTCCTCGCCCGGCCGCTCCACGGTGATCATGCCGCGCCGCCGGTGGGGCTCGTCGAGGAACTGGCGGAGCACCTGGCGCACATAGAGGGCGTGCGTCGAGCGCCGGCCCAGCTCCCGCTGCTGTTCGACTCTGCCGACCACGCCCCCGTCGAAGCCGAGGCCGGCACAGAACGTGAACCAGCGCGAAGGCACCGCCTCGTCCTCCGTGCCCGGCGTGCCGCCCGCGAGGCCGAGGCCCACCGTGCGCTCGCTGCCCTCACGCAGGGCGTCCAGCAGGGCGCCGGTGGCCTCCACGGCGTCGTTCGGCAGCCCCAGGGCGCGCGCGAAGACGTTGGTGGAGCCGCCGGGGACGACCGCGAGGCGCGGGAGGCGGTCCGGGTCGGGGCCGTGGTGCAGCAGGCCATTGACCACTTCGTTGACCGTGCCGTCGCCGCCCAGGGCGACGATCAGCTCGATGTCCTTGCTCTCCGCGGCCTGCCGGCCCAGGTCTCTGGCGTGCCCGCGGTACTCCGTGGTGACCGCCTCGAGCTTCATCTCGCTCGCCAGCGCGTGGACCAGGACGTCACGCGTACGCGCACTGGTGGTGGTTGCCGCCGGGTTGACCACGAGAAGTGCACGCATGCGCAGCAGACTACCTAGGGGTCTTTACCTGGCCTAGACCGAGGTGCCGCGGCGGCCGGGGCCGAGGTGCCGGGCGGCGTGTACGCGGAGCTACCCTGCTGGAGTGAGCACTGAGCGGAAACCCACCCCCGAAGCCCCGGAGCCGGCCGTGTCGGGCCCGCGTCCCGGGCGGCTGACCGCTGCCGCGGCCCTGTCCGCGCTGGAGGGTCTCGCCCTGCTCGCCGGGGGTGTGTACATGCTCGTGATGGGCCTCGCGGGTACGCCCGACAATCCGCGGCAGGCCGAGACCGGCGGCATCACGCTGATCGTCCTCGCGCTGCTCCCGCTGCTGGCCGCACGCGGCCTGATGAAGCTGCGCCGGTGGAGCCGCGGCCCCGCGATCATCACGCAGATCATGGCCCTGCCGGTGGCCTGGCAGCTGTTGCAGGCCGACAGCGCGGCGATCCCGGCCGGGATCGTCCTCGCGCTCGTGGCCGTCGCGTCGCTGGTGCTGCTGATCAATCCCGCGACGACCGAGGCCCTCGGCATCCGGGCCCCCGGAAACGTACAGGACCAGAAGTAGGCGGCTACTCCTCCACCAGCAGCTTCTCCCGCAGCTGCGCCAGCGTGCGGGCGAGCAGGCGCGAGACGTGCATCTGGGAGATGCCGACCTCCTGCGCGATCTGCGACTGGGTCATGTTGGCGAAGAAGCGCAGGAGCAGAATGCGCTTCTCGCGCGGGGGCAGGTCCTCGAGGAGTGGCTTGAGGGATTCGCGGTACTCGACGCCCTCCAGGGCCTCGTCCTCGGCGCCCAGGGTGTCCGCCACGGCCGGGGACTCGTCGTCCGTGTCGGGGACATCCAGGGACAGCGTGGAGTAGGCGTTGGCCGACTCCAGGCCCTCCAGGACCTCCTCCTCGGAGATGGCCAGCTTCTCGGCGAGTTCGTGCACGGTGGGGGAGCGGCCGTGCAGCTGGGACAGCTCGGCCGTGGCCGTCGTCAGCGCGAGGCGCAGCTCCTGGAGACGCCGCGGGACGCGGACCGCCCACCCCTTGTCGCGGAAGTGCCGCTTGATCTCGCCTACGACCGTCGGTGTCGCGTACGTGGAGAACTCCACGCCGCGCTCCGGGTCGAAGCGGTCCACGGACTTGATCAGACCGATCGTGGCGACCTGGGTGAGGTCGTCCAGGGGCTCGCCGCGGTTGCGGAAGCGGCGGGCCAGGTGCTCGACGAGCGGCAGGTGCATGCGGACCAGCTGGTTGCGCAGCTCCGCGTACTCCGGACTGCCGTCGCTCAGGGTGCGCAGCTCGATGAACATCGCGCGTGCGCCGCTGCGGTCCCGTGGATCGTGTCGGCTGTGCTCGTGCTCGCTCATGTTTCCCGCCCGTCGCCCGCCGCCCCGGCCGGAGAGCTGCTTGAGCTCGTCCTTGGCGGTCGGCTCTGCCTGCTCCGACACATCGGCCACCGACAGAGGACCCGGCTGCCCCAGGTCCTCCGGGTGAGGTTTGGCCTGCTGCTCGGGAATCCCGGTGGCCATTCGGCGCACCCCCTCCCTGCCGTCGGCGGGCAGACCCTGTGTGCCGCGCTCTTCGTCCCGCACCGGCCCGTCCCCGTTCCTCACGCCGGCCCGGGTCCCGCGCCGCGCTTCTTGTAGAGGCTGATCGAGACGGTGTTGTCCTCGGCCACGGTGGAGTCCACCTGGCCCGCCAGGGCCGACAGCACAGTCCAGGCGAAGGTGTCCCGCTCCGGGGCCCGGCCGTCGGTCGTGGGCGCCGAGACCGTCACCTCCAACGAGTCGTCGACGAGCCGGAAGACACAGCTGAGCACGGAGCCCGGCACGGCCTGCTGGAGGAGGATCGCGCAGGCCTCGTCGACCGCGATGCGGAGGTCCTCGATCTCGTCGAGAGTGAAGTCCAAACGCGCCGCGAGGCCGGCCGTCGCCGTCCGCAGCACCGACAGGTAGGCACCCGCAGCCGGAAGGCGGACCTCCACGAAGTCCTGATTCCCGGGCTCGCCTGCGATCTGGGACACCCTCACCTCCAAGGTGGTACAAGCACTTTCGGGGCTCCAGAACCGCCGTCCAGCGGCGGTCCGGACTGCGTCACACGGGTAACGCACCACGTAGTTCTGCGGTGACGCTACCGCGCTCCCCAGCTCCGTGTCCCGGGGACCCCGTCCCGTTGCTGTCACTCATAGTAAGCATATGAGTACACACAGTGGCTAGGGGTTTCGCAGGCCCAATTGGAAAGAACGGGCGTCGGGTTGACGTACCCAGGCGTCAGACGATCGAACCGTCGACAAAGCACCAACGCCAGCTCTCGCCCGGCTCGAAGGTCCTCATCACTGCGTGTGAGGTTTCCTTGAAGTGCGCCGTTGCGTGCTGGAAGGGCGAGGAGTCGCAGCAGCCGACGTGACCGCACTCCAGGCACAGCCGCAGCTGGACCGGGTGGCTGCCGGCCGCCAGGCACTCGAGGCACGTTTCGCTCAGCGGGGCCACCTCGGGGTGCGGCAGTGTCGCGACGTGCGGGCACTCGTTCATGATTGCCAGGTTACGACGGCGACGCGGAAGGCGGAGGGGTCTGCCGATGGATGTACTGCCCCTGGTGGCACTGATCGCGGCGAGTGCCGTGGTGGCGGGGGCCGCGCGCAGGACTCCCGTCCCGGCTCCGCTGCTCCTGGTCGGGGTGGGGCTCATCGCCTCGTACGTCCCCGGCGTGCCCGACTACCACCTCGATCCGCACATCGTGCTGCCGCTGATCCTGCCTCCCCTGCTGCACACCGCCGCCCTGGAGAGTTCCTATCTGGACTTGCGCGCCAACATCAGGCCCGTGGCGCTGCTCTCGGTCGGCTACGTCCTTTTCGCGACGCTCGCCGTCGGCTGGCTCGCGTATCTGCTGATCCCCGATCTGCCGCTGACCGCCGCGCTGGTGCTCGGCGCCGTGATCGCGCCCCCGGACGCGGTCGCGGCCACCGCCGTCGCGCGCAGGGTGGGGCTGCCCTCGCGGATCACCACGATCCTCCAGGGCGAGTCCCTGGTGAACGACGCGACCGCGATCACCGCCTTCAAGGTGGCCCTCGCGGCGGCGGTCGGGGAGGGCGCGAGCTGGGCGGGCGGTGTCCAGGAGTTCCTTGTGGCCGCGGTCGGCGGGGTCGGCGTCGGGCTGCTCCTCATGGTGCCGATCCACTGGCTGCGCACCCACCTCAAGGAGGCGATGCTCCAGAACACGCTGTCACTGCTCATCCCCTTCGTCGCGTACGCCGCCGCGGAGCAGGTGCATGCCTCCGGGGTGCTCGCCGTGGTCGTCGTCGCCCTCTATCTGGGCCACCGCTCCTGGCAGGTCGACTTCGAGACGCGGCTCCAGGAGGCCGCGGTGTGGAAGGTCGTCGCGTTCATCCTGGAGTCGGCGGTCTTCGCGCTCATCGGGCTGCAATTGCCCGTCGTGCTCAAGGGGCTCGGCGAGTACAGCGTCGGACAGGCGGCCTGGTACGCCGCCGGGGTCTTCGTCTTCGTCGTCGTCGTGCGGTTCGCGTGGTGCTACCCGGCCACGTATCTGCCGCGTGCGGTGTCGGCGCGGATCAGGAGGCGAGAGGGGACCGAAGGGCACGAGGGGAACGAGGGAAACGGCAGGGGCATCGGGAGCGTCGGGGACGCGGACGGCACGGACTGGCGCGGGCCGCTGATCGTGAGCTGGGCGGGGATGCGGGGCGTGGTGTCGCTGGCGATCGCCTTCTCGATCCCGCTCGTCATGGAGGACGGGGAGCCCTTCCCCGCCCGCAATCTTGTCTTGTTTCTTACCTTCACCACCGTCATCGGCACGCTCGTCGTGCAAGGGCTCTCGCTGCCGTGGCTGATCCGTGTCCTGAAACTGCCGGGCCGGGACGCACAGGCGCAGACGCTCGCCGAGGCGCAGGCGCAGAACGCCGCCTCACAGGCCGCGGAGGCCCGGCTGGAGGAACTCACGCGGGACGAGCGCAATCGCCTCCCACAACCCCTCCAGGACCGTCTGAGCACCGTCCTGGAACGGCGCCGCAACTCCGTGTGGGAGCGGCTGGGTCAGTCCAACCCCGTGACGGGGGAGTCCGCGGACGACACCTACCGGCGGCTGGCGCGCGAGGCGATCGCCGCGGAGCGCGAGGTGTTCGTGAGGATGCGGGACGAACGGCGCATCGACGACGAGATGATGCGGACGCTGCTGCGCAAGCTGGACCTGGAGGAGGCGGCCGCCTACCGGGAGGTCGAGGACTGAGCCGGAGCCCCACCGGCGCCGGTGATCACCGCGGTGAGGCGGGTGCCGGGCCGGAAGGCGCCCTCTTCGGAGAGGGCGGTCAGGGCGTAGAGCAGCTTGGCGACGTAGAGGTGCTCTACGGAGAGGGCGGTTTCCGCCCGGTGGCGGCGCTCGAAGTCCTCGGCGAAGGCGATGAGTTCGGGCGGCGTACGGGCATAGCCGCCGCAGTGGAAGCGCTCGTCCAGACGCCAGTTGGCGGTCGGCCCGCCGAACGTGTCGCGTTGCAGGGCCCGTATGTCCGGGCCCAGGAAGCCACCCTTGAGGACCGGTATGCCCAAGGCCTGCCGGTCCGGGCCGAGTCCCGCGGCGAGGCCCGCGAGCGTGCCACCGGTCCCGCAGGCCACGGCCGCCACGTCGGTGTGCTCGCGCAGCTCCTCGCCGAGGGCCGTGCAGCCCCGCACGGCCAGGGCGTTGCTGCCGCCCTCGGGGATCACGTACGCGCTCTCCGCCCCCGCCTCGCGCAGGATGGCCGCCAAGGTCCCGGGCTCGCTCTTCGCGCGGTATGTCGATCTGTCGATGAAATGCAGACGCATGCCGTCGGTCGTACAGCGGGTCAGGGACGGGTTGAGGGGGCGTCCGGCGAGTTCGTCGCCGCGCACGACACCGACGGTGGCGAAGCCGAGGAGACGGCCCGCCGCGGCGGTGGCCCGCAGATGGTTGGAGTAGGCCCCGCCGAAGGTGAGCAAGGTGTCATGGCCCGCGTCGGCGGCGGCCCGCAGGTTCAGGACGAGCTTGCGGTACTTGTTGCCCGGCAGATCCGGGTGGATCAGGTCGTCCCGTTTGAGGAAGAGGCGCACGCCGTGGCGGTCGAAACGGTTGTCCTCTACGCGCTGCAACGGCGACGGGAGCCGGGGGCGCAGACCGTCGGGCGGGGTGGGGTGCACCCCGCCATTGTCCCCCGCGGCACGCTGTGCGGCAGGGGCCGGCTCGGTGGAGGAGCCCCGTGCTCGCTCCTCCGCAGTTACTTGAGGCGTTCCTCGACGCGCTCCCGCATATGTTTCATGGTGAATCCGCACGGGTCGACCTTGCCCGGCTGCCACTCCAGGTGACCGATCACCGAGCGTTCCGTCCAGCCGTGGACGCGGCAGATCGCGGCCGAGACCCTCTCGATGGCGTCCAGCTGGGCGTCCGGCCAAGGGTCCTCGCCGTCGCCGAGGTTCTCGCACTCGAAGCCGTAGAAGTGGCGGTTGCCGTCGGTGTTCGACTCGTTGTCCGGAGGCAGGCGCTTCTCGGCGATGACCGCCCGCAGTACCTCGTCGTCACCGAGGCCCGCGTGGTTGGCGCGGCCGTAGCCGACGAGGTGGACGCAGCCGTCCTTGGTGATGACGCCGTGGCAGAGCGGGCCGGGCAGCGAGGGATGGCCGTCACGGCAGATCTCCACCGTGCGCTCGCTGCCCGAGGTGGCGGTGTGGTGGATCATCACGCCGTGTACGGGGCCCCAGGGCCCCTTGTGGTTGCGGTTGTGGTGCTTCCAGTCGCCGACTTCGACGACGGTCACGCCTTCGTCCTTCAGGGCATCCAAGAAGCGATCCGCGGACATGGGTGGGGCCATGACCGCCTCCTTTGCGGGGCGCGACGGCCGCCGGTGCGAACCGCCTCGTATGCCCTGCTTGTACCGGAACCCCGGTGCCCGGACCAGCTGTTCGGAATCCATCCGAGGCCTGTTCGGGCACCGTGCGAGCCGATCCGGTCAGGTGCCGTGCAAGAAGGCGTCTCCGTGCGTCGCGATGTGGGACTCCAGGGCCTCCAGCGCCTGCTGGGTGGCCTGGGAGGAGCCGGTGCCCCGGCGCTCCGCGTAGTACGCGGCGCCGAGCTTCTTCAGGAGGGCGTCGCCCGCGCGCTTCTCCTGGACCTCGTCGAGCTTCTGCTTGCCTTGCGTGAGGCCCCGCTGCGCCTGCTCTTTGGCGCGATCCAGGAAGCCTGCCATTGCTGTCTCCTGCCGGTTGAAGCCAAGGGTGCGGCTGTGCCGCCCCGCAAAGTCTTCAACGGAAGCCTTGATCCCGCAGTTCCCGGCGCTCATGCGGGCGAGCCGACGAGGCCGAACGGGTGGAAACGCCCCTCCCTGCCCCGCGTAAGCGTGATCTATTCCCGCTCGTTTGTGTAATGGCGCCGCCACGTTCCGTGCTGGAAAGCTGGCGGTTGCAGATCACCGCAGGTACTCGGGAGGGCACACGCAATGTCGGTAGGCGAAGAGATCCGCGCGGACTCGGAAAAGCCGCAGCAGAGCCTCGGCACATCAGCCGCACGGAATCTGGCCACCACCACCAAGTCGGCACCGCAGATGCAGGAGATCAGCTCGCGCTGGCTGCTGCGGATGCTGCCCTGGGTGCAGGTGCAGGGCGGCACGTACCGGGTGAACCGGAGGTTGAGCTACTCGGTCGGGGACGGCCGGGTGACCTTCGTGAAGACGGGCGACCAGGTGGAGGTCATCCCGGCGGAGCTGGGCGAGCTGCCGGCGCTGCGCGACTTCGACGACCAGGAGGTGCTGGCGGAGCTGGCGCGGCGCTGCCGGCAGCAGGAGTTCGCCGCGGGCGAGGTCCTGACGTCCTTCGGCAGTCAGGCCGACGAGGTCTTCCTGCTCGCGCACGGCCGGGTGGAGAAGGTCGGCACGGGACCCTACGGCGGCGACGCGGTGCTGGGGACGCTCGCCGACGGCTCCTACTTCGGGGAGTCGGCGCTCCTCGACCCCGAGGCCATCTGGGAGTACACGACACGCGCGGTGACCGACTGTACGGTCCTGACGCTGCCGAGGCAGGACCTCGATCAGGTAGCCGAGCGCAGCGAATCACTGCGCGCCCACCTCCATCGGCTCCGGTCCATCCCGGCGCAGCGCACCAACAAGTACGGCGAGGCTGCCATCGACCTCTCGGCCGGGCACGTCGGCGAGGCGGTGCTGCCGGGCACCTTCGTGGACTACGAATCGTCGCCGCGCGAGTACGAGCTGAGCGTCGCCCAGACGGTCCTGCGCGTCCACACGCGTGTGGCCGACCTCTACAACCAGCCGATGAACCAGACGGAGCAGCAGCTGCGGCTCACCGTCGAGGCGCTCAAGGAGCGCCAGGAGCACGAGCTGATCAACAACCGCGAGTTCGGACTCCTCAACAACTGCGAGTACGACCAGCGGATCCAGCCGCACGAGGGCGTGCCCAGCCCCGACGACATGGACGAACTGCTCAGCCGCAGGCGCGGATCGAAGCTCTTCCTCGCCCACCCGCGCGCGATCTCCGCGTTCGGCCGCGAACTCAACAAGCGCGGACTCGTCCCCGAGACCATCGACGTGGGCGGCAACAGGATCCCCACCTGGCGCGGCGTCCCGATCTTCCCGTGCAACAAGATCCCCGTGACCGAGGCCCGCACGACCTCCATCATCTGTATGCGAACGGGCGAGGAGGAGCAGGGTGTCGTCGGCCTGCGGCAGAGCGGCATCCCGGACGAGATCGAACCGAGCCTGTCCGTGCGGTTCATGGGCATCAGTGAGCAGGCGATCATCTCGTACCTGGTGTCGACCTACTACTCCGCGGCCGTCCTGGTGCCGGACGCTCTCGGAGTCCTGGAGAACGTCGAGATCGGCCGCTGGACGTGACTGCCGGACCGTGTCCGTGGCCGCGGCGTGGGGTAAACCCCTTCCGTACGCGCCCACAGGCCGAGGAACCGCCACCGTTCACATCCTTCCCGGGGTGAGTCCATGACGGACATGACGACGGACACGGCAGGCATGGCGGCGATGATGTCGTGGCCACAGGGCCCCGGTGAGGGGCAGGAGGCCCAGGAGGCCCAAGAGGCCGAGGAGATCCTGGCGGCGGCGCGGGCGTGCGTCGATCCCGAGCTGCGCGGGGCGATCGACTCACTGCCCGGCTCCCTGCGCCGGGTCGCGCGCTACCACTTCGGGTGGGAGCACGCCGACGGCACACCGGCCGAGGGGAACGCGGGCAAGGCCATCAGGCCCGCGCTCGTGCTCGCCGCGGTGCGGGCGCTCGGCGGGGAGCCCGCCACGGCCGTGCGGGCCGCGGCGGCCGTGGAGCTGATCCACAACTTCACGCTCCTGCACGACGACGTGATGGACCGCGACACCACGCGCAGGCATCGGCCCACCGCCTGGAGCGTGTTCGGCGACGCCGACGCGATCCTGGTCGGTGACGCCATGCAGGCGCTGGGGATGCGGTTGCTCGCCGAGGACCCCCACCCGGGGGCCCCGGCGGCCTCCGCCCGGGTGGCCCGATGTGTCATCGAGCTGTGCGCGGGGCAGCAGGCGGACTGCGCCATGGAGCGGCGCGGCCCGGCCGAGGTCACGCTCGACGAGTGCCTGGCCATGGCCGAGGCCAAGACCGGGGCGCTGCTGGGCTGCGCGTGCGCGGTCGGGGCGGTGTACGCGGGCGGGGCGACGGAGGAGGTCGACGCGCTCGACGGGTTCGGCAGGGAGGCCGGGCTCGCCTTCCAGCTCATCGACGACGTCATCGGCATCTGGGGTGACCCCGGTCGCACGGGCAAGGCTGCGGGCGCCGACCTGGCGGCGCGCAAGAAGTCCCTGCCGGTGGTCGCCGCGCTCGCCTCGGGCACGCCGGCCGCGGCCGATCTGGCCGAGTTGTACGGCAGGACCGCCATGAGCGAGGCCGAGCTGGAGCGTGCGGCATGTCTGGTGGAGCAGGCGGGCGGGCGTGACTGGGCGCAGGCGCACGCGGCCGACCGGATGTCGCGGGCGATAGGCCAGCTCGCCAGGGCGGTCCCGGACCCGGAGGCGGCGGGCGGACTGCTGGCCCTCGCCGAGTTCGTGACGCGGCGTACGCATTGAGGGGGGCGTACGCATCGACGGGCGAAGGGGGTGAGGCGGGGAGGCCGGGGGGGCTGAGGTGAGTG